>NZ_CM000955.1:1169472-1338263 GCF_000159695.1 Finegoldia magna ATCC 53516 | reverse complement strand
CTGGCACGTATTTAGCCGGAGCTTTCTTCTATGGTACTGTCATTATCTTCCCATAGGACAGAACTTTACGATACGAATACCTTCTTCGTTCACGCGGCGTCGCTGCATCAGGGTTTCCCCCATTGTGCAATATTCCCCACTGCTGCCTCCCGTAGGAGTTTGGACCGTGTCTCAGTTCCAATGTGGCCGTTCATCCTCTCAGACCGGCTACTGATCGTCGCCTTGGTGGGCTGTTATCTCACCAACTAGCTAATCAGACGCGAGCCCATCTATGACCGATAAATCTTTGACCGTTAAAACATGTGTTTCTACGATTTTATGCGGTATTAATCCCGGTTTCCCGAGGCTATCCCACTGTCATAGGCAGGTTGCTCACGCGTTACTCACCCGTTCGCCACTCTCATTAGTAATCTTCCGCCGAGGCTTCTGTTTACTATATCCCGTTCGACTTGCATGTGTTAAGCACGCCGCCAGCGTTCGTCCTGAGCCAGGATCAAACTCTCAATTTAATGTTTGTTTGAAGCTAGCTTTTCAGCTGACTTTTGCTTTTATATTCTCACCGAATTATTGTTTGGTTTGTACTTCTCTCAAAGTATTTACTTTATTTAATTTATTAAGGTTCTATACTCACGAAATATATTTTAAAACGTGATTTTCAAAGTTTATTTGAAGTTCTCGTTTTGTGAGCTAACTATTACATTATACTCTTGTATTTCTTTGTTGTCAAGTGTTTTTTTAATTTTTATTTTAATTAAAAAATTCACCGAACAATTGAGTGCTTATATATATTATCAAGTTTGCACTGTAATGTCAAGTGAATTTTAAATTTTTTTTACTTTTATTTTACTTTAGTACACTATTACTGGAATGTTGTCTGTTACGTCATAATAAATGCTTTCTAATAGGTTGGGATTTGCTTGTATGTCAGAGTTTTGTTCTGTAGATATTGTGTGTCTGTAAAATCCCAGCGTGTAGTTTTTGGAGTAGCCTTTTATTTTGTTATCTATGTTGTAGATTCCTTTTGGGATTGGTTGTCTAATTCTGATGGGGATACTTTTGTTGATTTTGTAGTTATTAATGTAGTAGAGTGTTTTGTTTTGTTGGTCGATTTCAATGTATTCGTCTTGAATGTCGTTTTTAAGTCTTGACTTCGCTTTTTTGGAATACACCGGTTCTATTGTTTTATCTTCTGCATCATCTAGTGTGAGTTTTATAAGTTCTACCGTTTTGTGTTTGTCGATTTCCCAGCCGTAGTCTGTTGCGTTGAGTGTGAGTGTTTTGTTTTCGACTGTGTTTATTGTGTGTGGTTTGTCATAGGTGTCGGTTTCTTTTTTCAAATCATCTACGTAGTGTTCGATTTCACTGTCCTTATATACAAATCCTTCCTTTTCATCAAAGTCCATCATGTCACGAAGCTGTGCGCCTTTGAGTTTATGGATTGTGTCGTTGAAATCAAAGCTTATTTCGATGTCTTTGAGTTTGTTAAGTTTGTTTTTGGCGCGTATGATATTCCAGTCGTTTGCGTAGACTGTTGGTTTGATGTATTCGTTTTTGAGTGTAATGTCTTCTCTTTGTTCTAGGAGTGATTTTTTGATGGTGTCTTTGAGTTTATTCGTATCAATTTCGTTTCCCACTTCTTCTGGTATTATTGTGTATTCGTCATCCAAGTAACTGATGTAGGCGTTGTACGATTTCTTGGCGTTTTTGTTAAGCTGTGTTTGGTATATTTTCTTGTTGAGTTTGTCTTCGTCAATTGTGTAGTCGAAATTGATGTTGTATTTTTTGGTGTCGAAGAATGACAATGGCCACGAGAATGGATTTTGTTCTATTTTGAAATCTTCCGGTATTTTTAGGTTGAAATCCACTTCTTTTGCATCTATTATGAGTTTGCGATTATCGGTGGCGTTAATTGTAAGTGTCCTGATGTCTGCGTTTCTGTCGACTATTTTGGATTTTTCGACAAAGCTCATATTGTAACCGTTGACGTATGTGTTTGGTAGTGCGTAGAATGCGAAGAATGTCGTTCCACTAAAATACACTAGAAACAAGAATAGTATTGTGGTTATGAGTGCTCGTTTTTTCATTTGATTTTCCTTTTCGTTGTAATTAATATTATTGTACTTTTAATTTGAGTATATATCAATGATTGCAATAAAAAAAGCGAGTATAATAACTCGCCTTTTGATTATCTTGAGTACAACTCAACTATTAATGAGTCTGTAATTTCGATTGGAATTTCTTGTCTTTCAGGAAGTCTTGTCAATGTTACTTTGAAGTTTTCTTCCTTGTCAATGTAAGGTAATGATTGTGCAAAGTTTGTTTCGTAGTTTTCTTTGAACAATTCATTTGATCTTGATTTTTCTTTCAATTCGATTACAGATCCTTCAGCTACTTGGTAAGAAGGGATATCTACTTTTTTACCGTTTACTCTGATTAAACCGTGAGATACCATTTGTCTTGCTTGTCTGATTGATGATGCAAATGAAGCTCTTAGTACTAGGTTGTCCAATCTAGTTTCTAATTGTCTTACCATTACATCCCCTGTTGTAAGACCTTCTTTGTTGTTAAGGGCTTTTTCGAAGTATTTGTGCATTTGTTTTTCGTTTACTCCGTAATATGCTCTTAATCTTTGTTTTTCAAGAAGTTGCATACCATATTCAGTTAACTTCTTGTCGTTTCTTCCAAGTCCTTTACCCATTCTTTTGTTAGCTTTTGGGTGACCGCATACGTTTAGACCTAATCTTCTAGATTGTTTAAATCTAGGTCCCATCATTCTTGCCATTAATATTCATCTCCATTAAAAAATTATTTGCCGCGATAATTTTTTAAGCCAACGCTATTATATCACCTATAAGTTTGTTTTTCAACAATTTTTGTGTTAATTTTGTTGTAAATTTTCGATGAATTTGATGTATTGTTTTGCAAGCTCGTTGTCTTTGTTTAGTGTAGCACCTTTTTCAAGGATTGCATCGTCTATTACGACTTCATCTTTTTCGATATTTACTGATACCGCTACTTTTGTTTTACCATTAGCTCCTACTAATGTGAAGTAGTTGTCAAATATGCTTTTTAATCTTAGATCTTTTACATATTTGTCGTGTTCATTCATTAATTTTGCTAATTCGTTAGCTTCTGCGTTTGTAAGTTCTCTTGTAAATTTCTTTCCGTCTTTTGTGTATGTGAATTTAACAGATGTCGCAACGTTTGGGTTGGTTTTGGCTAATTCTTGTTGAATTTCCTTGGATACTGTCTTTTCTCCACCTATTATAGCTACTTGAACGATTTTGGATTTTTCAAGGTATTGTTGTGTTTTTTGTGGTAGTTTGTCTTTTGGTGTAAGAATCAATGGTACATCAAATCTTGCAGCGATTGGGTTGATTGCCAAGCTGTCTGCAAAAACTTCTCCACTTGCAAGGTAGGCTCCTTGTGCGTCTTTGTAGAATTTGTCAGCTATTTTAAGTGATGTTTCGTATCTGTCATTGCCAGCGATTCTTTCGATTACTTGTGGTAATTCTTTTTCCAATGATTTGGATACTGAGTTTTCTCCACCTACGATGTAGCACTTTTTGATATTGGAATCTTTTAGTGCTTGTTTAGTTACGTCGTTGATTTTATTTTTTTGTACTAATACGATTGGGTATCCGTTTTTAGTTGCGTATGCGCCAATACTTAGTGAGTCTGCAAAGTTTTCGCCACTTGCTATGATACAAGTGTCTGTGTCTTTGAATTCTTTGATGATTTCGGCGTTTGTTGCGTATCTGTCAGCGCCTTTGTATGATTTTACTTTACTTCCTTTTGGTAGTAATTGTGTGGCTACTTCATTGCTGATGGATTTTTCGCCGCCGATTTTTACAAAGTATTTTGTTTGTAATCTTTTGATTTCTTGGATTAAACTTTTGTCAGCTTTTATCGCATCAGTCAATAATATTGGTGCGTTGTATTTTTTTGATAGGACTGTTGCACTTAGTGAATCTGGGAAGTTGTTTTGATTTGCAAGGATAGCAAATTCTGATGTTTTGATGTAGCTTTTAGCTATTTGGATTGATGTGTCAATTCTGTCTTTACCGTAAATTCTGGATACTAGGTATTGTTTTGTGCTTTGTGTATTGTCGTCTGATTTAAGCTTATCAGCTCCCAACAATTCTTTTGTATTAGCGTCGACATAAACTTTTGTATCTTCATATTCAAATACATATGCAACTACTAGACCTTTGTTTTTTGTAAACTTTGTTGACAAGTTGTCTATGTTGATTACTGAGGTTTCTGATTTTACTTTTGTTTCATCAAAATCTTTGATGGATTTTAGTTTTTCGATTGCAACTTTCTTTGCATCTTCAAGCTTTGCTGTAGGTGCTTTTGTAACCTCAAACTTTTCAATTTTGTTGAATGTTTTGAGTTCATTTGTTTTCTTGTCAAATGATACTGTTATAATGTTGTACGGATTTTTGACATTAAAAGAATTTTCTTTTTCAAATACAACTTTGTATCCGTTATCAAGTATGTCTTGTTTGTCGACTAATTTGTATCCTTCAGGAATGTAGCCATCTTTTTGAAGCTTAGCTATTGTGCTGTTTAAGTAATCTTCAAATTTGTCGTCTGTTTTTCCTGATAATAATTTTTCCGTGCTAGAAAGTGCATTAATTCCTACAAGTTTTCCGTCTTTGTCAAATTTCAATGTGATTCCATTTTGTAATTTGATTTCATCTGCTAGGTTGGTCTTATCGATGGATTGATCGATTTTTAGACCAAGTTTTTCGATTGCATCTAACTTTTGTGTTTCATTTGAAGCGAATGAGTTTGTTGATAATAACAAGGCTGATAAAGTTAGTGCAGCTACTATTTTTTTGTTCATAGGTTCCTCCCAATAATTTTTTTGAATTATTCATTATTTGCTAACAAATTATTCTTTATTTTATTATAATCCTATGATTTTTCTTTTGCAATTAGGCATAAAAAAAATAACTAAGCAAATGCTTAGTTATTTTCTATTTGTCAGCTTTCACTGTTTCTTTTTCTTCTGAGGATTCTTTTTTAGTGTAATCTACTAATTCAAGTATACACATTTCAGAACCGTCTCCTCTACGAGGTCCTAATTTTAAGATTCTTGTGTATCCACCTTGTCTGTCAGCATAAATTGGTGCGATTTCTTCAAACAATGTGTGTACAACGTCTGTTTTGTATATATATTTAAGAGCTTCTCTTCTAGCGCTCAAATCACCTTTTTTACCAAGTGTAATCATCTTTTCAGCTTCTCTTCTAGCTTCTTTTGCACGAGTAACTGTTGTTTCGATTTTTCCATTTTCGAACAATGATTGAACTAGGTTTCTTAACATTGCTGTTCTGTGATCAGTTCTTCTACCTAATTTTCTTAAGTTAGCCAATGTCTATCCTCCTTTATTCGTCTTTTATTTCTTCTTTAAATGCAAGGCCCATTTCTTGAAGTTTTTCTTCAACTTCGTCTAAGGATTTTTTACCAAAGTTCTTTATTTTCATCATATCTGCTTTTGTATGAGATACGATATCTCCTACAGTATTGATATTTGCTCTTTTCAAACAGTTAAATGATCTTAAAGAGAAATCTAATTCTTCGATATTGATGCCCATTTGAGTTTCTTTATCTTTTTGATTGTCTTCGTCGTCACTGTTTGTATTACACTCGTAGTTAGGTAATTCACTGAATAATTCCAGGCAATTGATTAGGATGTTGCTTCCTTCACTTAAGGCATCTTGTGGTCTAATTGTTCCATTAGTCCACACTTCTATCGTAAGCTTATCGTAATCAATTACTTGGCCAACTCTGGCATTATCTACTGTGAAATTAACCTTTTTCACAGGGCTAAACAGTGAGTCAATAGCGATATCTCCTATAATATCTTCGTCTGTTTTGTTAAATTCAGATATTTTGTAGCCTTTTCCGTTGATAACTGTGATTTGCATTTCTAATGAAGCGTCTTCATTAAGTGTTGCAATGTAGTGATCTGGGTTTTTAACTTCCAAATCAGTATCAACTAAAATATCCTTAGCTGTTAGAACACATGGACCTTTTATGTCTACATTCAATGATATAGGTTCTTCATTGTATTTCTTTACAGCGATACCTTTTAAATTCAAAATTATTTCAGGTACGTCTTCTTTGACACCTTTAATCGTAGACATTTCATGAGCTACACCTTGGATATTTATCTTTGATATAGCAGCTCCTGGTAATGATGATAATAAAACTCTTCTTAGAGAGTTTCCTAGAGTAGTTCCATATCCCCTTTCCAGTGGCATTATGACAAATTTACCGTAATTATTTTGTTCATCTAATTCAACGATTTTTATTTTAGTATCTAATTGTTCAGTCATAAATACAGCCTCCTTCGACAAGTCCCATCAGGAAATCCTGAATTAAGCCTATGTGTTATACTCTTCTCTTCTTTGGTGGTCTACAACCGTTGTGAGGGATTGGAGTTACATCTTTAATAGAGCTAACTTCAAGTCCAGAAGCTTGCAAACTTCTAATTGCAGATTCTCTTCCTGAACCTGGTCCTTTTACATAAACTTCAACAGTTTTTAATCCGTGTTCCATAGCTTTCTTAGCAGCTTCTTCAGCAGCTTGTTGTGCAGCGTATGGAGTTGATTTTCTAGATCCTCTGAATCCTAATTGTCCAGCAGAAGCCCAGCTTAATACGTTACCGTTAAGGTCAGTTAAACATACCATAGTGTTGTTGAATGTAGAAGAAATGTGTGCTTGACCTTTTTCAATATTCTTTTTTACTCTTTTTTTACCGCGAACGTTACGTTTTGCGCCTTTAGTTTTTAGTGCCAATTAATTTCCCCCTCTCTATGCTTGTTTTCTAGGACCCTTACGAGTTCTTGCGTTGTTCTTTGTATGTTGTCCTCTTACTGGAAGGCCTTTTTTGTGTCTTGATCCTCTGTAGCAGTTGATTTCTTTTAATCTTTTGATGTTCATTGCTACATCACGACGTAAATCCCCTTCAGTAAGATAGTTATCTAATTCAGTTCTGATATCAGATAATTCAGATTCTGTTAAATCTTTTACTCTTGTGTCAGGATTGATTCCTAATTTAGCTAAGATTTTATTTGATGATTGTCTACCTATTCCATAAATTGCAGTTAGTCCAATTTCTACACGTTTGTCATTTGGTAAGTCGACACCTTGAATTCTTGCCATTTATACCTCCTACTAACCTTGTCTTTGTTTGTGTTTAGGGTTATCGCAAATAACCATAACACGACCTTTTCTTTTTATAATCTTGCACTTTTCGCACATTTTTTTAACTGATGGTCTTACTTTCATTGCTTAACCTCCGTTTATTTCTTTCTCCATGTTATTCTTCCACGATCCAAATCGTATGGTGATAATTCAACCGTTACCTTGTCTCCTGGAAGAATTCTTATATAATTCATTCTTAATTTGCCTGAAATATGAGCTGTTATTACATGGCCATTTTGAAGTTCTACCTTAAATACCGTATTAGGAAGAGCATCTACTACTGTTCCTTCTAATTCAATAACTTCTTTGGACATCCTTGTCTTGATCCTCCTTTTTTAAATTGTTTAACATATATCTTAGTTTCTTATCTGTTAAATTCTCTAATTGCAACTTTTTGTTGTACTTTTGAAGATGTTTGATCTTCTTTTTCTTTGGTTTTTCGATTTTACGTTGTTTTCCATCTACTACCAATACATAAGAATCGTCAAGAATTTCCAAAACCATTTGTAGTTTGCCCATATCACGACCACAAGTACTTAAAACAACTTGTCCTGTTTCAAGTTTGTTGTATTGGCTCATTAATTCTAACCTTTTTTTAATTCTGTTACTAACTTATTAGTGATTTCATCTATTGGAAGAGTTCCGTCAACTGTGAATACTAAATCTTGTTTGTTGTAGAAGTCTACTAAAGGTTTAGTTTGTGAATCGTATACTTTGATTCTGTCTAGTACAGTTTGTTCTTTGTCGTCTTCTCTTTGGATTACTGGAGTTTGGCATACATCACATATCCCTTCAACTTTTGTTGGGTTGTTATCAATGTGATAGCTTGCACCACAGTTTGGACATACACGTCTTCCTGAAAGTCTTTTTACAAGAGAATCTTTGTCAACGTCTATGTTTAATACGCGGTCTAGTTTCAATCCTCTTTTAGCTAGTCCTTCATCAAGGGCTTCGGCTTGAGGAATTGTTCTTGGGAATCCGTCAAGTAAGAATCCGTTTTTGCAATCTTCTTGATCTAATCTGTCCCAAACCATTTCTATTGTTAATTCATCAGGTACAAGTTTTCCTTCTGCAAGTAAGCCTTCAACTTTTTGACCTAGTTCTGTCTTTTCTTTGATATTTTTTCTGAAAATATCACCTGTTGAAATGTGAGGAATATCAAATTCTTCAATAACTCTTTTAGCTTGAGTTCCTTTACCTGCTCCCGGAGGTCCTAATAATATTAATCTCATTATAAACTCCTTACTTCAAAAATCCTTTATAGTGTTTCATAGTTAGCATACTTTCCATTTGTTTTACAGTATCTAATACTACACCTACTACGATGATGATTGATGTACCACCGAATAGGATTTGTATTCCTATAGCTTTTGATATTAGCATTGGTGCTGATGCTACTAACGCTAATATGATTGCGCCTATAAATGTTACTCTATCAGAAATTTTCTTTAGATACATGCCTGTTGGTTTACCAGGTCTAATTCCCATAATGAATCCGCCATATTGTTGCAAGTTCTTAGCGTATTCAACAGTGTTGAACTGAATTGCTGAGTAGAAGAATGCGAATATTATGATCAATAACATGTTTACTATTGAGAAGATAACTAACCCTGATGTTGTTTGTACTGTGAATATGTGGGCTAACCATCCTGGCATGTCTTTGCCGAATAATAATGCTATTGTTTGTGGTAATTGTAAGATTGCTGATGCAAAGATTACTGGCATTACACCACCCATATTAACTTTAATTGGAATATGAGTTGATTGACCACCATACATTTTTCTTCCTACTACTCTTTTAGCGTATTGTACAGGAATTCTTCTTTCACCTTGGTTAATTAATACCACTACTACTAATATTATAATCGCTATTAGTACAAAAAGTAATATTTTCCACCAAGATAGCATTCCTTGTCTAGATTGATAAATCATTGTACCGATTTGTCTTGGCATATTTGAAATGATACCTAAGAAAATCAAGATTGAAATTCCGTTACCGATACCTCTTTCAGTAATCATTTCTCCTAGCCATACTAGAAACATTGATCCTGCTACCAAGCTTATTAGTATAACAAATCCTGTTAAAAAGCTTTTGTCTACGATTGCTCTGTTAAATAAACCATTAACTGTAGCATATCCTTGTATGAATGCCAAAATTATACTACAGATTTTAGTGTATTTACCCATTCTCTTCTTTCCTTCTTCACCTTCACGAGTAAGTTCTCCTAATCTAGGAAATGCTACTGTTAAAAGTTGAAGAATGATTGAAGCGGTAATGTAAGGGTATATTGAAAGAGCAAATATGCTCATTTGTCTCAATGATCCCCCACTTAATAGGTTCAATAAAGAAACTATTCCGCCTTCTTGACCACTCATTATTTGTTTAATAATGGCCTTATCCATAAAAGGAACCGGTATTGCATTACCTAATCTAAAAACTACAACCATTAGTAGAGTAAAGCCGATTCTTTTACGAATGTCTAAAACCTTCCATGCGTCTTTTAAGGTTTTAAGCATCTTAAATCACCTCTACCTTTCCTCCGGCTTTTGTAATTTTTTCTTCAGCTGATTTAGTAAATTTATTAGCTTTTATAGTTAATTTCTTAGTTAATTCTCCGTCACCTAAAATCTTAACGCCGTCTTTTGCCTTAACTGGTTTAAAGAATCCTGCGTTTGCTAGAATTTCTGGTGTTATTTCATCTCCATCTTCAAAACAATTTAAGTCTCTGATGTTGATTTCAGCGTATTGTTTTGCGAAGTGGTTTTTGAAGCCTCTCTTAGGAAGTCTTCTGAATAAAGGCATTTGACCCCCTTCAAATCCTGGTCTTACGCCTCCGCCTGATCTTGAGTTTTGTCCGTCTCTACCACGTCCAGCATTGTGTCCTAATCCTGAACCGTAACCTCTACCAACTCTTTTTCTTGCTTTTACTTCTCCACCTTTAGCAGGTCTTAAGTTGTGTAATTTCACTATAACACCTCCTACTTAACTTCTTCAACGTCAACCATGAATGCAATGTGTCTAATCATTCCACGAATTGCATCATTGTCTTCTTTGATTACTGATTGTCCGATTTTATGAAGTCCAAGGGCTTCACAAGTTCTAATGTGTTTTTCAATTCTACCGATTTTGCTCTTTTTAAGAGTGATCTTTAATTTACTCACTTAAAAGCCCTCCTTATTTTAAAATTTCTTCTACAGACTTTCCTCTTAATTTAGCTACTTGTTCAGCTGTCTTAAGTGATTTAAGTCCTTCTACAGTTGCATTAACAATGTTTTGAGGGTTTGATGTTCCCAATGATTTAGAACGAACGTCTTTGATACCTGCTAATTCACATACCGCACGAACAGGACCGCCTGCGATAACTCCAGTACCTTCTCCAGCTGGTTTCAATAATACTCTACCAGCACCGAATATTCCTGTTACTTGGTGAGGAATAGTTGTGTTTACGATAGGAACTGTGAAGATGTGTTTTTTAGCGTCTTGGCTTGCTTTTCTGATAGCTTCTGGTACTTCTTGTGCTTTACCAATACCAACACCAACGTGTCCGTTTTTATCTCCAACTACTACAAGGGCTGCGAATCTAAAGTTTCTACCACCCTTAACAACCTTAGCTACACGGTTAATATTTACAACTCTTTCTTCTAATTCTAAACCTTCTATTTCTTTATTTAAAAGTTCCAATACTAAATACCTCCCTTGCACTAAAATTTAAGTCCGGCGCTTCTAGCACCTTCAGCTAATTCTTTAACTTTTCCGTGATATAAATATCCAGATCTGTCAAATACGCATTGTTCAATGCCTTTGTCGATAGCTTTTTTACCGATTAATTCACCAACAAGTTTTGCAGCTTCCATGTTAGATTTTGATTCGCCTTTGTAATCTTTATCTAATGTTGATGCAGATACTAATGTGTTGTGGTTAACATCATCGATTAATTGTGCATAGATGTTAGTATTAGACTTGAATACGCATAATCTTGGTTTTTCAGAAGTTCCTGTAAGGTTCTTACGAATACGTAAATGTCTTTTAACTCTATTTGCGTTTTTATCAATTTTCTTAAACATACCTTACTCCTTTCTTACTTACCTGTTTTACCGACTTTACGTCTAATATGTTCATTTTCATATCTGATACCTTTACCTTTGTATGGTTCAGGTCCTCTTAGGTCTCTGATTTTTGCAGAGTAGTTACCAACTTGTTGCTTGTCGTTACCACTTACAATTATTGTGTGTTGTTCTGGTACTTCTACTGTGATTCCTTCTGGATCTTCTTTTTCAATTGTGTGAGAGTATCCCAAGTTTAACACTAATTTTTTACCTTGTTTTGCTGCTCTGTAACCAGTACCTTCTATAATTAAAGTTTTCTTAAATCCTTCAGTAACACCTTCAATCATGTTAAAAACAAGAGTTCTTGTTAAACCATGAAGTGATTTGTGTCTTTTAATGTCTGAAGGTCTTGAAACTGTGATTGTATTATCTTCTACTTTGATAATCATTTCCTTTGGCATTTGTTGAACTAATTCACCTTTTGGTCCTTTTACAGTACACAAATTGTCTTCAGTTATTTTTACTTCAACGCCATTAGGAATTTCAATTGGTTTTAATCCAATTCTTGACATGGTCAAACCTCCTTATAATGTTTGTGTTACCATACGTAACAAATTACTTCTCCACCAATACCTTCTTTTCTAGCAACTTTATCAGTTACAAGGCCTTTTGATGTAGAGACAATAGCAATACCAAGTCCGCCTAAAACCTTAGGAACTTCATTTGCTCTGGCATAGACACGAAGTCCAGGTTTAGATATTCTCTTGATACCTGAAATTACTTTTTCTTCGTTAGGACCATATTTTAAATCTATTGTAATGATTCCTTGTTTACCATCATCAGTAACATTGAAACCATCGATAAATCCTTCATCTAATAAAATTTGTGCTATTGATTTTTTGATATTAGATGCAGGAACTTCAACAACTTTATGTTTCGCATTAACCGCGTTTCTTATTCTTGTTAGCATATCTGCTATAGGATCAGTCATCATAAAAGCTTCCTCCTTCCTTTCTTACCAGCTTGCTTTTCTTACGCCAGGGATTTCGCCTTTATAAGCCAATTCTCTAAAGCATATACGGCAGATGCCATATTTCTTTAAATATCCGTGAGGTCTACCACAAATTTTGCATCTGTTATATTCTCTCGTGCTAAACTTTGCAGGTCTTTTTTGTTTTGCGATCATTGATTTTTTAGCCACTAAAACTCCTCCTTATTTCTTAAATGGCATTCCCATTTTGTCTAATAATTCCTTAGCTTCTTCGTCAGTGTTTGCAGTAGTAACGACCACAATATCCATACCTCTAATTTGATCTACCATATCGTATTCAATTTCAGGGAAGATTAATTGTTCTTTGATACCTACAGCATAGTTTCCTCTACCATCGAAAGATTTAGAAGAAATACCTCTAAAGTCTCTTACACGTGGAAGAGAAATGTTCATAAATTTATCTAAGAAATCATACATTTTTTCACCACGTAATGTAACTTTAACACCAACATTCATTCCTTCTCTAAGTTTGAAGTTAGCGATAGATTTTCTTGCTTTTGTTACAATTGGGTGTTGTCCTGTAATTGTTTCTAATTCTTTAACAGCGCTTTCGATAGCTTTAGGATTTTCTTTTGAAGAACCTAAACCCATGTTAAGCACGATTTTTTCCAATCTTGGAACTTGCATGATGTTTTCATATTTGAAACGTTCAACCAAGAAAGGAACAACTTCATTTGTATATTTTTCTTTTAATCTGGAAGTCAAGTTTATACCCTCCTTATGTTACTTAATAGTTTCGTTGTTAGATTTCATAAATCTAACTTTCTTACCGTCTTCAAACTTGTAACCTAATCTTGTGCCTTTCTTGTTTTTAGCATCATAATACATTACGTTTGAAACATCAATAGGAGCTTCTTTTTTGATTAGTCCGCTTTCAACACCACGTCCGTTAGCTTTTTGGTGTTTAGTAACTATGTTAACTCCTTCTACTACTACTCTATTTTGTTTGGCTAATACTTCAATAACATTTCCAGTCTTTCCTTTATCCTTACCAGAAATAACTATTACAGTATCTCCATTTTTAATCTTCATATCTCTTTACACCTCCAATTATAATACTTCAGGTGCCAATGAGATTATTTTCATGAAGTTATTGGCTCTCAATTCACGAGTTACTGAACCAAAAATTCTTGTTCCCACTGGATTTTTATCATCTTTTATAATTACAGCTGCGTTATCGTCAAATCTGATGTAACTTCCATCAGCTCTTCCCAATGGTTTAGTTGTTCTTACGATAACAGCTTTTACTACATCACCTTTTTTAACCATACCGCCCGGTTGTGCAGATTTAACTGAGCAAACTACGATGTCTCCGATAGCTGCGTACTTTCTTTTAGTACCACCTAAAACTCTTATTACTAGTAGTTCTTTTGCACCAGAGTTATCTGCAACTCTCAAACGACTTTCTTGTTGAATCATAAAATTCTCCTTTCGTAATAAGAATTACTTAGCTTTTTCTATAACTTCTACAAGTCTCCAGTTCTTTGTCTTAGAAAGAGGTCTTGTTTCCATTATTTTAACTTTATCGCCGATACCAGCAATGTTTTCTTCATCGTGTGCTTTAAATTTAGTTGTTTTTCTTAATTGTTTACCGTATTTAGGATCTTTGACAAGTGTTTTAACTTCTACAACAATTGACTTATCCATTTTATCTGAAACAACTATACCAACTATGGTTTTTCTCATATTTCTTTCCATAATTGTTAAGCCTCCTTACCAATGTTTAGCTCACGTTCTCTAATAATAGTCTTAATGCGAGCTATATCTTTTTTTACAAGTCCTATCATCATAGGGTTTTCTAATTGCCCAGTAGCTAATTGAAAACGTAGATTAAACAATTCACTTTTAGATTGTTCTAATTGTTTTTGTAAATCTTGATCTGATAGATTACGAATTTCTTTAGTTTTCATCAGCTTCACCGTCCTTTTCTCCGAACTCTTCACGAGCTATAAATTTAGTTTTGATAGGTAGTTTGTGTTGAGCAAGTCTCATAGCTTCACGAGCTACATCTTCAGGAACACCTGCCATTTCAAATAATACTCTACCTGGTTTAATTACTGCTACCCAATATTCTGGAGCTCCTTTACCTGAACCCATACGAATACCGATAGGCTTCTTTGACACTGGCTTATCTGGGAAAACTTTGATCCAGATGTTACCGCCTCTTTTTATATATCTTGTCATCGCACGACGTGCTGCTTCTATTTGATTAGCTGTTAACCAACAAGAACCTAACGCTTGTATACCATAATCACCGTAAGTTAAAGTATTGCCTTTTAATGCTTTACCTTTCATTCTGCCTCTGTGAACTCTACGGTATTTTACTCTTTTAGGCATTAACATAGAATATTTCCTCCTCTCAAATTAGTTTTTAGCTGCTTGGGATTTACCTTTTCTGTTATTGTTTCTTCTTTTTTTGTTTTTGTCGTTTTTTTTGTTTTTGTAAACAGGTAAATCTTCTTCTGTCATACCAGGTAACATTTCACCTTTGTATAACCAAACTTTAACACCAAGCTTACCATAAGTTGTATCCGCTTCTGCGAAACCATAGTCGATAGCGGCTCTTAGAGTTTGAAGAGGAATAGTTCCTTCGCTGTATCCTTCGCTTCTTGCCATATCAGCTCCACCAAGTCTACCAGAAACCATAGTCTTAATACCCAAAGCTCCTGCTCTCATGCTTCTTTGCATTGTTTGTTTCATTGCACGTCTGAAAGAAATACGTCTTTCTAATTGACTTGCGATGTTTTCTGCAACTAATTGTGCATCTAAGTCTTGGAACTTAATTTCTTCTACATTTATGATTAATTTTTTACCTGTTAATTTTTCTAATTTATTCTTTAATTCTTCAACGCCAGCACCTTGACGGCCAATAACCATACCAGGTTTAGCTGTGTTGATAGTTACTTTAATTTTGTTTGATGCTCTTTCGATGGCTATACTGCTAATACCAGCGCTGAAAGATTCTTTCTTGATTAGTTCACGAATTTTGTGATCTTCTACTAAATAATCACTAAAATCTTTTTTGTCTGCAAACCATCTTGAATCCCAGTCTTTGATAACACCAACTCTTAATCCTTTAGGATTAACTTTTTGACCCATCAGACTCCTCCTTATAATTCTCTTTCTTCTACAACTACGCCAACATGACTTGATCTTTTAAGGATTGGATAAGCCATTCCTTTAGCTTTTGGTCTCCATCTTTTCATTACTGGAGCATTATTAGCGTATGCTTGTGATACAAAAAGATCTTCTCTGTTTAATCCAAAATTGTGTTCTGCGTTTGCAATTGCTGAATTTAGCACTTTTTCTAAAATTCTAGCACCTTTTTTAGGAGTGAATTTCAATATAGCAAGGGCTTCATCAACTTGTTTACCTCTAATTTCTTTGCATATAAAGTTAACTTTTAGAGGAGAAATACGTACATATTTCGCTATAGCTTTAGCTTGCATTGTCATACCTCCTTATATTAATTACGAACCTTACTCGTTTTTTCGTTTTTAATGTGACCTTTGTATGTTCTTGTAGGAACAAATTCTCCTAATTTATGACCAACCATATCGTCAGTAATATAAACAGGCACATGCTTTCTTCCATCGTGAACTGCAATTGTGTGACCTACGAAGTTAGGGAATATTGTAGAACGACGAGACCAAGTTTTAATGATCTTCTTTTCATCGTTTTTGTTAAGTTCTTCCACTTTCTTCATTAAGTGTTCATCGCAGAAAGGTCCTTTTTTAAGTGATCTACTCATTCTATCCCTCCGTTATTTCTTTCTTCTTCTTACAATGTACTTATTAGACTTTTTGTTTTTCTTACGAGTCTTAAGTCCAAGTGCTGGTTTACCCCATGGAGTTGAAGGAGCTGGTCTACCGATTGGTGCTCTACCTTCACCACCACCGTGAGGGTGATCTACTGGGTTCATTGCTGAACCTCTTACGTAAGGTCTCTTACCTAAGTGTCTGTTACGTCCAGCTTTACCGATTGTAACTAATTCGTGAGAGATATTTCCAACTTGTCCTACAGTAGCTTTGCAGTCAAGGTGAATTAATCTGAATTCTCCTGATGGTAATCTTAATTGTGCAAATTTGCCTTCCTTAGCCATAAGTTGTGCTTCAGCACCAGCTGTTCTAACTAATTGAGCTCCTTTGCCAACTTTCATTTCGATGTTGTGAACTGTAGTACCTACTGGAATGTTTCTCAATGGAAGAGCATTACCAGGAACGATGTCTACGTCTGGACCACTTTCAACTACATCTCCAACTTTTAGTCCTACTGGTTGAATGATGTATCTCTTTTCACCATCTTCATATTGTAACAAAGCGATATTTGCTGTTCTGTTTGGATCGTATTCGATTGATTTAACAACAGCTTTGATACCGTCTTTATTTCTCTTAAAATCTATAATTCTATATTTTCTCTTAGCTCCGCCGCCTCTGTGACGAATAGTTACTCTACCATAAGAGTTTCTTCCGCCAGATTTGTTCAAGCTAACAGTTAATGATTTTTCAGGAGTAGTTTTTGTGATTTCATCAAATGATAAAACACTCATACCACGTACACCGGCAGAAGTCGGTTTATATTTTTTTATTGCCATGTTTTTACCCCCTTAATTACATTCCTTCGAAAAATTCAATTTCTTTTGAATCTTCTGTTAATGCAACTATAGCTTTCTTCCAATCAGATCTCTTACCACTGTGAGCGCCCATTCTCTTAACTTTTCCTTTAACGTTCATAGTGTTAACAGATTTTACTTTAACATCAAAAATCTTTTCGATAGCGTTTCTGATTTCTATTTTATTCGCATTTTTATCTACTTTGAATACATATTTCTTGTCTTCCATTTTTTCCATAGAATCTTCAGAAATAATTGGTTTCAAAATAATATCATATGGTGATTTCATTATTGAAACACCTCCTCAAGAATTTTAACAGCATCAGTTGTAATAACTAATGAGTTGTATTTCAAACAATCATATACATTGATTAATCTAGCTTCACAAATAGCTACATTTTCAATGTTTCTAAATGATCTGTAAAGTGTATCATCATTTTTATCAACAACTACTAAAGCTTTCTTGTCTGCTTTAATATTCTTTAATACTTCAACAGCTTTTTTAGTGCTAATAGCATCTAAGCTTAATTTATCTAAAACGATCATTTCATTGTCATTAACTTTGTCAGTTAATACTGATTTGATTGCAAGTCTTCTAACTTTCTTAGGAACAGCATAGCTGTAATCTCTAGGTTTTGGAGCGAATACTACCCCACCACCTCTCCATTGTGGAGATCTGATAGATCCTTGTCTTGCTCTACCTGTACCTTTTTGTCTCCAAGGCTTCTTTCCTCCACCTCTTACCTCACTACGAGTTTTAGCAGATTGTGTGCCTTGTCTTTTATTAGCAAGTTGATTTCTAACTACTTCGTAAACAACGTGCTCATTAACATCAACGCCGAAAATGGCTTCATTTAATTCTAATTCTCCAACATTTTCTCCTTGTTGGTTTAAAATTTGAACTTTAGGCATGTTTCATCCTCCTTCCTATTTTGACTTAATAGCTTCTCTAACAGTAACTACTCCACCTTTGTTTCCTGGAACAGCTCCCTTAATAAGAAGTAAGTTTCTTTCATTGTCAACTTTAACAATTTTCAAGTTTTGAACAGTTACACGGTCATGACCCATCTTTCCAGAACCTTTACGTCCTTTGAAAACTCTTGCTGGATAAGATCCGGCACTTCTTGCACCTGCAACTCTGTGTGATTTAGAACCGTGTCCCATAGGTCCTCTTGAATAGTTGTGTCTAACTATTGAACCTTGAGTTCCTTTACCTTTTGAAATACCGATAACATCTACAACATCTCCGTCTTGGAAGATATCTAATTTGATTTCATCTCCAAGGTTGAATTGTTGGTCATCACCTATTTTGAACTCTTGTAAGTGTTTCTTGAATGAAACGCCTGCTTTGCCAAAATGACCTCTCATTGGTTGGTTTACATGTTTTTCTTTCTTTTCGATGTAACCAACTTGAATTGCGTTATATCCTTCTTTTTCTTTAGTTTTGATTTGTGTAACAACCATTGGACCCGCTTCAATGACAGTTACTGGAACAACACTACCATCTTCGTTGAAGATTTGAGTCATTCCGATTTTTTTACCTAAAATACTCTTCATTGAGTACACCTCCTATAGTGTGATATCCACATTAAAATTTTACTTACAGCGGATTGCTTTACAATCATACTAAGATTAAAGTTTAATTTCGATATCTACGCCGGCAGGAAGGTTAAGTTTTTTAAGCGCTTCCAATGTCTTTGCGTTAGGATTAATGATATCGATTAATCTCTTATGTGTTCTTTGTTCGAATTGTTCTCTTGAGTCTTTGTACTTGTGAACAGCTCTTAAGATTGTAATAACTTCTTTTTCTGTTGGCAACGGAATAGGACCTGAAACTTTAACGTCAGTTCTCTTAGCTGCCTCAACGATTTTTTGAGCTGATTGATCGATTAATTCGTGATCATAAGCTCTTAGTCTGATTCTGATTTTTTGATTTGCCATTTAGGCACCTCCTCTATATTTTTGAAGAAGCGTCTTGCTGGGTTATGTTCATACACCCTTCCGGGTGTACAGTGACCTAAAATTTAAAAAACTTTTTTAAAAAGTTTAACCCATCGCCCTAATCCAGTAGGACTTCTCGGTGAAAATTACCTCGGAAGATTAATCACGTTTCCCGAGCAACCTTCCACTTCTACGCTTACTAACTTTAGGCACAACTGGTATTATACATTGTCTACACAACAATGTCAACACCTTTTTGAAGTTTTTTTGTAAAATTTTCAATATTTTTTTAAATTATTACTTCCTTCCTTATTATATAATAAAAGGGCGCGGAATAAAATGAGTTTTGAGGGAAATTTTCCAGATAATTTACGGATTTTTTGACTTGCTGGGCGTACATCAAAAGCAAAAATAATTTAGCACGAATATCTGTCTCCAAAAATAAACAAATTCAAAGCTTGTGAACCTAAAATCTCAAGTGCGAGCTTCGCTCTGGCACGAGTGAGATTTTTTCACGGTTCACTTCGCTAGAATTTGTGATTATTTTTTACGAATGATATTCTTAGCTAAAACTATTTTTGTTTTTATTGCTAAGAAGTGTCGTCAGTAATTTTCGGTAACATTTTTCGTTTTAACTTGCGACAAATTTTCATCCAACAATTTTCGTTTTAACTTTCAACAAAGTGTTGTTAATAATTTTCTTAATATTTAGTGAATAATATTCTTTAAATCTGGGTATATAAAGTATATCAACAATTTAAGGAGGTGTTAGTATGGTAGAAGAAAAGAAATCAGTTGATTGGATTTCTCTTATTACAGGTATTTGTTTTATTATAGTTTCATTCATAGCTTTTAAAAATCCATATGCCAGCTTAGCGAGTCTGGTGATTTATTTTGGAATAATTGAGATTGTTAAAGGCGTAGGTGGAGTTTTTATTTATAAACAGATAAAAGATTTTACAAGACTGAACATAAAATCATTCTTTTGGATAAGCATAATAGATATAATACTTGGACTCATTCTTGTTTTTAATGTCAAATCCGCTGTATCGATCATTCCGTATGTGTTCTCGATTTGGTTTATTATCGATTCAATCAACGATATTAGCTTTGGAAGATATCTAAGGTTTGTTCCAGGTAGACTTTATCACCTCAATATCATAATTAATATTATTACTTTAATTCTCGGAATTATGATGTTGTATAACCCTTTAAGAGCATCTTTTACGGTTGTATTTTTAATTGGAATGTATTTGACAATATCTGGCGTTAAATATATTGCATATGCTTTTGAACATGAGTATTAAAAAAATCGTCTCAAAATGATGTGCACCATCTTTACCGGGTCATCCAGTAAGGATGGTACATATCAAAACGAGACGATTTTTTATATTTTAATGTTAACCCATTTTCCTTGTCTGAATCTGATCGAGTTGAACATGTATCTGGAGAATTGGTCGGAGAAGATTCCTAGCCATATTCCCACGATTCCCATTTCAAACACAGATACAAGGATGTATGTTACTGCTGTTCTTATGATTGTTACACTTATAATTGAAGAGATGAGTGTGTATTTTACATCTCCTGCCGATCTTAGACATCCTCCGTAGATGATTTGTGAGATTTGTAGAAGGACTATTACCGTGATGAATCTTGCGATGATTTCTCCAGTTTCTATGATGGATAGTTTGTCGAAGAACAAATGGAATATTCCTTTTCCAAATAACAACAATATCACAGACAATACAAGAGATATCATAAGCCCGATTCGTTGGCAGACTTTGCCGTAAATCTTCGCGTTTTCTTTCTTACCAGCGCCAAGGCTTGATCCCGTTAGAACAACTGCTGCGACTTGCATTCCGTCTGCAAACGCAAAGCAAATGCTAAGCAGATTCATCCCTACGTTATGTGCTGCAAATGTGTCCGTTCCAAGTCCCGCTGCCATCAACGCCGTTGTCAAGAACCCTATTCTCATGGCTATATTTTCAACGAACAAATTGGTTCCAAGTTTGACGATACTTGTGAATACTTCAACTGTTGGCTTGATTTTCTTCTTGAAAATGTATTTGATTTGTACGAAACCATCTTTTCTGAAAAGCGATCTGATGCACATAATGCTACTTACGACTGTTCCAAGTACCGTCGCAAGTGCCGCTCCAGAAACTCCCATTTTCGGAAAACCCAAATTACCACCTATCAATCAGTAATTGAAAAATATATTGACAATGCTTGACACCAAGTTAGTCGTGAACGCTATTCTAGTGTTGCCGCTTCCTCTTTGCGCTGCATTTATCGCCATGCTCACTACGGAGAAAATCATTCCGCCCATGATTATTCTGAAATAATTCAGCGCATCAGTATGCGTGTCTGAGTTACTTCCGGCAAGTCTCAGAATGCTATCCGAGAAATACACCATCACAGTGCTTATCACAACCGTTAGCACAAGCCCCATGATAATCGCTGTGACAAGTATCCTGTTCGCTCCTTCCTTGTCTTCTTCGCCAAGACGTCTGGCAACAAGTGCCGACGTAGCAATGTTTATGGAGAAAAATATCGCTAATGCTATGAATTTGGGTTGTGTTGTAAGACCTACTGCTGCGACTGCAGAACTTCCAATCGACGACACCATATACGTGTCGATAATCCCCGCAAGTGCAATGAAAAAGCTCTCCAACACCGACGGCCACGCCACCTGTATTGCTCTTTTGTAAAAATTCTTATTCTTCATTTAATCATCCATTCTATCGTTCAATCTAATTCTAATACTCAATCTAAAAATAAAATTATATACTACATCATACTACTAGCAAAAAATTAATACAAGTTAGCGTGTCTTAATTCTCACAGTTGAATATTCTTCATTAGTATATACAACTTCAAATCTACAGCTCAAAAACAAATTCAACGAAGGATTGCCTATACCAATATTATCGTAAAGCTCATCTATGTCCAATTTTTTTGCCAAATCAATCAAAAACATCAACGCTCTTTTCCCGTAGCCATTGTTTCTGTATTCGTCTTTTACAATTAAACTGCAAATCCACCTATCATCTTCCTTATATATACAACATTCTCCGAGAGGCTTGTTATGACCCATAATGTAATAGTAAAATCTGTCGTCAGAATTTATCCATTTGTCATACCAACTTTGCCATTTGTCTTCTGGAAAATCAATAGCTCCACCGTATTTTTCGTTGAAACTCATCGTGTTTTCATCTGCCAACAACTTTTCTCTGAAATTCAACTCATCGTATTCAGGAATCACAAAATCACATTCGTAGTCTTCGTCAATCATAGAATACATGCAAGAATCTGCAACACCTTGGTTGTTTGCGGCTGATTTTCTAAGGCATCCTTCGTATTTCATGTTTGCATTCATCATAACCTTGCCACTTGCAGAGTTTCTCCTGTCGTGTGTGGCTTCAACTCTTACGGCGTTTTTTTCTTCAAATAAATATTTTATCATCAGTTTCAAAGACTCAGTCATTATTCCCTGTGACCAATAAACGTATGCCAAGCAGTAGCCAATAGCGTAAGTTTTTGGATTTTCTTTGATTAATGATGCAGATATGCAGCCGATGTTTTCATCGTTTGTGTTGCAAATCGCAAAGTACACATCCTTGTCGTCATTTATCCATTGTTTAATTATACTTTCAGTTTGGTGGATTGATGTGTGAGGCTCCCATGTCAAAAACTTCGTAACTCTGCTGTCACTTGCCCAGTTTTCATACATTTTGACTGCGTCATTTATCGTAAATTTTCTTAAAATCATTTTGTCAGTTTTCATAATTGCACATTCCTTTTTATATATAATAGCACATTATTTTTCTTTGCACTAACCACTTTTAAGATAGAAAGTTATCAATTTCGTTGACTAGTTATATTTTATAATTTATAATTAAATCACGATAGTATTTATCGTTAAATAATTTCTGGAGGTGAACTAATGAGTTCAGAAGAAAACAATTGCTGTTGCGAAGTCGTGACGAAAGAAAGCCTCATGCAAGGATTTACAGGAGAAGTTATCGGTACATTTTTGATGTGCTTTTTAGGAATTGGATCTGTAGCCACAGCTACATTGTACCAAGCGCACACTGGTCCATTCCAAGTTGGTATCGTGTGGGGTCTTGCAATCGCTATTGCGATTTACGCTACTAGAAACTTGTCTTGTGCGCACTTCAACCCTGCAGTTACTTTTGCAATGTGCGTTTCCAAAAGATGTTCATGGAAGAATTTCCCTGTATACATACTAGGTCAATTTGTTGGGGCTATCTTAGCAGCTAGTGCATTGTGGGTGTTCTTTGCAGATTCTGTGAAGAAAAGCTTGGATGCTGCCAACTTGACAATGGATGTGGCAACACCAGCATCAAGTATCTGGTGTGAAGTGTTCCCTAACACAGCAAACGGCGTAATCAGCATGCCTGTTGCGGCTTTCGCAGAGGCACTTGGAGTTTTCATTTTGGTTATGATTATTTTCTCAATGACTGAAGGTTGTAACGTAGGTAGACCAAGCGATGATATTTTCCCATTATTCATCGGTCTAACAGTATCAGTGTTGATCTGTACAATTGGACCTATGACTGATGCAGGACTTAATCCAGCGAGAGATTTCGGCCCAAGAATCGTGGCGTATTTTGTTGGATGGAAAAACATCGCATTCACAATGGATGCATTCATAGTTTATGTACTTGCACCACTAATCGGGGCAGGACTTGCAGCGATTTTCTTTACAAAAGTAATCGAACCAATGCAAAACTCAAAAAATAGTTGCGGTTGCAATTAATGATATAATAATATTAGAGTAACAATAGGAGGTATTTATGGAAGACATTAGAAAGCAAGTATCAGAATATTATAGCAACATAACTACAGAAAAAGAAGGACAAATGCAAACACAAATCTGTAGCTGTTCAGACACTATGCCACTTTATATCAAGAAAATAAGAGGAATGATAAATCCTGAAATTTTGAAAAGATTTTACGGTTGTGGCTCTCCAATTCCGTCAGCACTTGAAGGATGTACTGTGTTGGATTTGGGATGTGGAACAGGGGTCGATGTGTATGTCGCTTCTAAATTAGTCGGTGAAAACGGAAAAGTAATCGGCGTCGACATGACAGATGATCAATTGGATTTTGCTAAGAAATATCAAGATCAAATGGCTGAAAAATTTGGCTACAAGAAATCAAACGTAGAATTTAAAAAAGGTTACATTGAAGATTTGAAATCTATAGGAATAGAAGATGAATCTGTTGATGTTGTAATCAGTAACTGCGTTATCAACCTTTCTCCATTCAAGGAAGAAGTGTTCAAAGAAGTGTGGAGAGTTTTGAAAAAAGGTGGAGAATTGTACTTCTCAGACATTTTCGCTGACAGAAGAGTTTCTGATGAAATTTACCAAAACTCTGTATTACGTGGTGAATGTTTAGCGGGAGCAATGTATGTTGAAGATTTCAGAAGACTTCTAAGAAAAATCGGCTGGGAAGATTTCAGATACACTAAGATTACAAAAGCACCTATAGAAAATAGAAAAATAGAAGAATTAGTAGGCAACGTAAACTTCACTTCAAGAACAGTCAGAGCAATAAAATTACCAGGAATTATTGAAGATAAATGTGAACAATACGGACAATTTGCGACATATCGTGGAGGAATATTAGGAAGCGAACACTACTTCGACCTTGACGACCACCACAGATTTTTCGTAGATTTACCAATGGCAGTATGTGGAAACAGCTGTGCAATGGTACAAGATACAAGATTCGGAAAATACTTTGACGTAGTCGGAGACAGAAGCAAACACTTTGGCTTGTTCGACGGTTGCGGCGATGCAGGCGCACCTGCTGCAGACGACTGTGGCTGCGACGGCGGATCTTGCTGCTGCTAACAAAAGCAAAAGCTGTGAGAAAACTCACAGCTTTTTTGATTGCGCCAACATCACGCTTTGATATATTTAGTTGCTCTTCCACTGCCTATTTGTTTGATTAAATGTGTGTCTTTTAATTCTTTTAAGGATCTTTCAATAGTTCTCTGTGAAATGTCGGGACATAGTATAACTATATCAGACTTTGACAATGGTTTTAGATTTTTTTCGAAAACCTTCATGATTCTCTCAGCAGATGTCAAAGATTTCTCTCCTATAAGTCTGAATCTCTCATCACACTCAACATATGCCTTGTAAATAACCGATAACATATATTTTATAAATGGCAACTCGTCATTTTCTCCAGAATGCCAATTCTCGCTTGATGCTTGTAATTGTTCATAATACATGTCCTTGGTATCCTCAATTATCATTTCCAAGGAAATATATTTCCCTACAAAGAAACCATTTTTGTATAAAAGTAAAAGCGTCAACAACCTTGACATTCTGCCATTTCCATCATAAAAAGGATGAATACACAGAAAATCATGCACCACAGCTGGAATTAGCAACAACGGTGGTACTTTTAATTTTACCGCTTCATCATAAGCACCTATCATCTTATCAATATAATTTTCTGTTTCAAACGCAGATACCGGCTGAAACCTTATTTTTTTCTCCCCAAATGCATTTGTTTCCACAATGCTATTATCAATAGTTTTGAATTTCCCTTTATGATTTTCTGAAGAGTAATAATACAGCCTACTATGCAAAGTCAAAATATTATTCTTGGTTAATTCTATATTTGCATAATTTTCGTGGATAATATCAAGCACTTCCCTATATCCGTATATTTCCTCTTCATTTCTATTCCTAGGTTCACTTTTTTTGTTCATTAACTCTTCTAATCTACTATCATTTGTAGAAATTCCTTCGATTGCATTAGATGATTTTGTCGACTGAATCTTCGCAACCTCCACCATCTTTTCAAGCACGTCCGAAAAATTAGCTACATAAAGTTCCTGTTTGCCTTTATATTCGTAAATTTTTGATATCAAATCGTACATATTAGCAGAAATATTTAGATTTAATAATTTTGAATAATCAAACTCTCTCATGCATTCTCACCATCTTTCTCGCCATTATATCATAAATGGCGTAGATAAATCAATATTGGCGAGATTTTTCTCGCCATTTTTATCAATTTGGCGTAGATAAATCCAACATGGCGAGATAATAAACACATTCCATATATATTAACCCACCCACTCCACACCCAAAGCTCAATACATCTTGCGCAAATTCTCCAACGCCTTGCTTCTCGTGTTGTAGAAAGTGGACTGTTTCATATTCAATTCTTTGCAAATCTCCCTCGCACTTTTTTCACGAAGAAAATTCTCATAAATAATCTTCTGTTGCTTTTCCGGAAGCTTACGCACCTTCTCATAAAGCTTTTTAATCTCCAACCTATCCTCAAAATCCTGTTCGATATTCTCATCAGATTCAATCAAATTCATCACCTCATCTCCATCCTCATTAGTATAATTCAACGACGAAACACTTCTTCTAGGATTCTTCTTCAAATAGAAAAACCTCAACCTCTGCTTCAAATAATAATTGAACGGAACCTTCTTCGAAGCATCATACTCCATAATCGCATACATAATCTCAGTCTTGCCATCATCCACAAGCTCCTCAAAAATATCCGCCCTATCATAATATTTTTTGATACTACTAATAATCAACGGCTCAAAAGCCTTGTAAATTCTCTTATCATTCAAAATTTTGTTGTTCACAATATAATCTATCTCTTCAAAATTCATGATTTCCATCTCCTTTTACTCAATTTTACAATCGATAAGAAGATTTTATTAATCAAGAATAAAACGTAAAACCACACCAAAACAGATAGTAATAGCGTGAACTATTCGACTATTTTGTAAAAAATCATCATCATTCTTCACAAAACAAACCAATTCATTGTAAATTCAAATTGAAAACGCTTGAATAAGAACGTATGTTCTGTTATAATAAAATTATCATAAAATAAAAGGAGAATCAATGAAACAATTACAAGCAATCATTCCGATATACGTAGACAATATCGGCAATGCAGTCAAACTTTATTTTAATGATTTCACCACTACCAATTATTGTTCATTGGATTGCTGCATCAAAAAAATCGCCCGCAACCAATTAATAGACATCACAGAGGCCAAGAAATTAATCAAAAAATCCTTGAACATAACCAAAAATCCTCCTATTTGTTTTAAAAACGGAACGTACTGCATGATCAAAGTCAGAAAACCAATATCCAAAAACGACGGAAGTTATGGACTGTTCAACATCGAATCCATCGAAGAAATAACAACAGGACACATAATACTTGCGAATAATCAAAAAATCACAACACTAGAATCCAAGAAAAGCATCGAAGACAAAATCCAAAAAGCGAAACTCGCCAGGCTTTTGATAGATGATTATACGACAAACTTGGACATACTCACAGGAAAATAAGCGTAAATGAAAAAACTGATACATTTTTTGTATCAGTTTCATTGCAATCAAAAATGGGACTTATAAAAGTCCCATTTTTTTAGATTAATCTATTTTTTATCTAAGATTAATTATTTACGTTTTTTAAGTGAAATGAAAGCACCTGCAACGCTTGATAATGAAGCTGCTGCTAATGTTAAGATTTCAGCTTCGCTACCAGCTTTTGGTAATGCAGCTTTTTCTTTTTTCTTTGGAGAATCTACTCCACCCTTACCATTTTCTTCTTTTTCTGGTTTTGAAGGTTGGTCTGGTTTTTGTTCATTACCAGGTTTTTGTTCATTACCAGGTTTTTGTTCGTTACCAGGTTTTTGTTCGTTACCAGGTTTTTGTTCGTTACCAGGTTTTTCTTCATTACCAGGAGTTGATGGGTTTGAAGGAACTTCTGGAGTTGAAGGATTTGATGGTACATCAGGAGTTGATGGAACATCTGGTGTTGATGGATTTGATGGGTTTGATGGTACATCTGGTGTTGATGGTTCTGATGGTTCTACTGGTTTTTCAGGAGTTTCAGCTTCTACTGGTGATAATACATAGTAGTATCTTCCATCTGCACCTTGTCTTATGCTGTAAGATTTATTGATTGGATCATTTTCCAAAGCTTTCTTAGCTGCTGCTTCTGCTTCTTCGTATGTTGCATATCCATTTTGTGCTTCTGGTTTTTCTTCTTCAGCTTCTACTGGTGATAATACATAGTAATATCTTCCATCTGCACCTTGTCTAATAGTATATGATTTATTTACATCATCATTTTTCAAAGCTTCTTTAGCTGCTGCTTCAGCTTCTTCGTATGATGCATATCCGTCTTGTACTTCTGGTTTTTCTGGTGTTTCTTCTGGTTCTTCTTTTCCAGCAAATCTAATGTTGATAGTGTATCCACCATCTTCCAAGTCTGCTGTGTATTTACCATGTTCTTTTGATAACAAATCTGCATATCTGTATGCTTCTGCTGTCGCTTCTGCAAATGTTCCTTTAAATGTTGCAGTTTGTACTGTTCCATCTTCAAAATATATATTTTCTTTAATTGTTACTTGTTCTTTTTCTTCTGGTTTTTCGTCAACTTTCTTACCTGCAAATCTAATATTAATAGTGTATCCACCATCTTCTAAGTCTGCTGTATATTTACCATTTTCTTTTGCTAATAAGTCAGCGTATCTGTATGCTTCTGCTGTTGCTTCTGCAAATGTTCCTTTGAACTCTGCTGTTTGAGTTTTTCCATCTGCATAGATTAAGTTTGCTTTAATAGTAACTTCTTCTTTTGGTTCTTCTGGTGTTTTTTCTTTTCCAGCAAATTTAATATTTAAAGTATAACCTTTATCTGCAACGTCTACTGTATATTTACCATTTTCTTTTGCTAATAAGTCAGCATATCTGTATGCTTCTGCTGTTGCTTCTTCAAATGTTCCTTTGAATTCTGCTGTTTGTGTTTTTCCATCTGCATAGATTAAGTTTGCTTTAATAGTAACTTCTTCTTTTGGTTCTTCTGGTGTTTTTTCTTTTCCAGCAAATTTAATATTTAAAGTATAACCTTTATCTGCAACGTCTACTGTATATTCTCCATTGTCCTTCTTTAATGCATCTGCATATCTGTATGCTTCTGCTGTTGCTTCTTCAAATGTTCCTTTGAATTCTGCTGTTTGTGTTTTTCCATCTGCATAGATTAAGTTTGCTTTAATAGTAACTTCTTCTTTTGGTTCTTCTGGTGTTTTTTCTTTTCCAGCAAATTTAATATTTAAAGTATAACCTTTATCTGCAACATCTACAGTATATTCTCCATTGTCTTTCTTCAAAGTATCTGCATACGCATAAGCTTCTGATGTTGCTTTTTCAAATGTTCCTTTGAATTCTGCAGTTTGTGTGCTTCCATTTGCAAAGATTAGGTTAGCTTTGATTGTTACTTCTTCTTCTGAATCAGTTTCTGGTGTTTCTGGTGTTTCTTCTTTATTTTCTACAAACGGATGTTCTGATTGATCAAAAAAGTTATCAGAAACAACTTTTTTTTCTTCAAATTCATTGTTTTCTGTTTCAAATCTTGTACTGGCTTCATCATCGAAATCTGGATATTTAGCCATTGGATTTTCTGAACCATCTTTAACTTCATTATCGAATTTTGGTAAATTTCCTACATTTTCTTTATCCCTTTTTTCTTCAAGTTTTTCAAGATCAATAGGTTCATCAGCTGCGTAAGATCCTACTCCACCTGTTACTACAATTGCACCTGCAAGTGCAGCCATTAATAATTTCTTATTAATTTTCATAATATCATGACAATGGAAACTTCCCTTCTAATAAGGGTGGAATTTGTCTCCTCCTTTTAAATTTTTTTGCATTCAATGCTATTTAAATCAAATTCGTTTCCAAGCAAATATATTGCCATTCCTTAGTTATTGTTTACCCAAAAAGGGTGATCAACAATCGAACTTCACCAATTTAATTAATGGTGTTCTTGATTCGTCCACTGTCCAAAATTTCCCAAGAACAATGTCCACAAGCGTTAGGTTCGGTAAGTTCAGTGCCTACCTTTATTGTAGCTACTATTTCTAGTAGTTAGAATCATGTGTCTTGTTGTGATTATATGAAAACATTATTATATTTGTTAAATATAACAGTGTTAAGTTTTGTTTCATTAATTAACCTAAAACTTATTACACATTCTCAAAACTGAATATTCGTTAATAATTATCCAATCTTTTGCTATTCATAAAGTTTCCTTTATCACATTACTATATCGACTTATGCTCATTATACTATATAATTTCAAATATTACAATAAGTTTACAAAAATCTTTTTGCGTATATATTTTGCAGAATAGTTATGCAATTTGTTATTCAATATTTTTTGTTTCGATGTCAATATGTAGTACATTTCTTGTGTTTTTAATCACTTATTGTGTTCACTTAAAATATTGTTGCAATATTTTGTTTTTTTATTATTTTAAAATGTTTTGAATTTGATTTTTTGTGTGTGAATTTTCAAATTTTATTTGTTTTACGAGCTAATTCTACGAATTTTCCTTTTCCATTTAATTATATCCTGTAACAACGGTTACGGATTATTGTAACTCTTACCAGTATAATATAATCAAAAAATGGAGGGATTACATGTCAAGATTTTTAGGAAAAATTCATTATATAATGTTCGATAAGATAAATTACGTTGACGAGATTACACGCAAGATGAGTGAGTTGTTGGATGAAAATGTTGATTTGAAAAATATTGAACGTGGAGCGTTGGAGGATTTGATTGACACGGACAATATTCACGGATGGTTGCAGGTGAGAGTTGGAATCGTCGAGGATAATTTGGCGAAGATTTTAAGTGAGCTGAAAAAAGAAGATAAGCTTGAAGATGCTCTTAAAATCGCGTATGATTTTGGTGCGAAGGAAGATTTCTCGGGCGATGCTTCTGATGCGTTCCAATTTATGTCCGATAAATTCTTGGATGGGATGCCTTGTGATATGGCGAATTTGCCGGTGGAATCAAATGGTGGAGAGTTCCGTTGGATTAAGAGAATTGATGTGCACGAACAATATTACATCTACGGAGAATCTTCTGAAGTTTACGATGAGTTTCGTCGTGCGTGGATGAATGGATTGTTGAGCGATTGTGATTTGAAATACTTTGTGGAAGACGGAGTTAATATTATAAGATAGATTTGTATGTTTTTGGGGTATAAATATATGTAAGATAACAACAATTGTAGGAGGTATGTTATGTATATTAGAGAAGAAGTACTTAAAAACGCGAATAATAAGGAAAAAGTGTCAGAGATTTTGGAAAATTATTTCAAAACAGATGCAAATTACGAAGACGAACACGATCGTGACGAACTTCGCCGCCGTGGTTTTGAAGAATTAAAGTTAATCGGAGAAATTCAAGTTTATCAATTGTTGATGAACTCAGATAACGATAGAAGTAAATTATAATAATCAATCCCTTGTCGTATGGCAAGGGATTTTTGTGTGTGATAAAGTATATTTTATTGAAAAAGGGTTATAATGTATGTATGAAAATTTCAAGAAAAATATACGCAATGAATTTATTTTCCAATTTAATATTTTATGCGCCTGTTGCGTTGTTGGTTAGGACGAATAGAGGAATTAGCTTGTCGCAGTTTTTTGTGTTACAAGCGATACTATCTGTTACTTGCATGATTTGTGAATTTCCATTGGGTGTGTTGACCGATAAAATCGGGCTAAAAAAGTCAATAGTTCTCGCACAGTTTACTATGCTAACTGCAAGGATAATTTTACTGGTATCCAATAATTTTATGCTTTTTGCGGTGGAAGCCTTGCTTGAAGGAATTGCTTTTGCATTGAATTCCGGAACAATAAGCGCCTATATATACAAGCTTTTCGGCGACGATAATTACAGTAATAATATTTCGAAGTTCTATAATTGGGGAACGATCGCTTTTATCGTATCAACCGTAATATTTCCTTTTATTAATTCAAGATGGAACATTAACGCTTTGATTTGGGTAACCATAATTGCAAATGTAATCGCAACTGTGATTTCTATCCTTATTCCAGATACTGACAACTCAAGTGATAATGAGGAACATTTTAATTTGTCAAAAACATTGAAGCTATTGGTACACGATAAAACTTTTAGAGTAATCGTGTTAATCGTGTCGTTGTTTAATTTGTCATTTTTGTTGATCAACTTCTTCTATGTAAAAGTTATAATTGACAATGGATATTCGGAAAACATAGTGTCGCCACTCATCCTAGCTTACTCGGGACTTCAACTCTCACAAACATTTATCATAAAATATCTAGGAGAACAAAAAGCATGGAACAAAGTTCGATTATTTTCAGTTATTGCATCATTGTTCTTTGCTGGATTATGTGTGATATCTGGAAAACCTGTAGTGTTGTTAATGATTATACTTCCAACAGTTTTATCAGTTCTGGGAATATTTATTGAAAAAATCCAAAACAATTATATAGACACAATAGGCTTCAAAAATCACAGAGCAACCATGCTATCAGCATTTAGCTTCTTCGCTGATGTCTTCGAAGTCGTATTCTTGTTGGCAAACTCGTATATTTCATCTTTCAATTACAAATATATCTTCGTGTTTATAGCCGCATCACTATTGTTGAGTGCAATTATGCTTAGAAATGATAATACCGTAAAGTCTGTATCGTGATTTGTGAGTTTAGTAAGTATGATATAAATTATAATAATCCCTTGTCAGATGGCAAGGGATTTTTAGTTAGTTGTTGTTTGATTTTCGTGAGTTTTTCATCGCTTTTATAATATTAAGAAGTTTCAATCCGTCAGTTTGATTTACTTTCATATTTTCATATTCTTTTGGTAACAAACTAATCAAAGCCTTCCAGAAATTAATATAAAATGTGATAAATACGATGTTACGGTAAAAACTACTCACATCAGTTGAATGATTGATATCATAGATAAATGGAATCATACTTACAAATAAAATAATGTTAACAAGTGGTCCCGCCAAAAACACGATCAAATTTTTCTTGTAATACCAATCTTCATAATCATCATCTAAGTAGCATGCTCCATCGGCGGGAATTAAATGTATTTTAAACCTTTTGGTTTTCAATATTTGTTTGCCTCTTCCGATTTCAATTCTCCATTTCTTTGATTGATAAGCTAAGCGATAAGCAATAGCATGTCCCATCTCATGTAAGAGTTGAGAAATTTGATAAACAAAATAAGATATTACGACTATCATTAGTGTATTAAACATTTTAACCTCGATTATGTAAATTATACAATCATAAATTAGTTCTTAATTATTTCAATTATTCTTCTTCCGTCGCTAGGAACATCTCTTTTATAATAAATTGGCAACAAAGTCCAGAAAAGTTGTGCCATATTAAATCGCAACAAAAACTTTATTGATTCTTGAAAAAGATGTGAATATCCAGCTATCATTTTCCCTTCACTTATTAATAATGGAATTGTAATAATCAGTACTATTAAATTAAATAATGGTCCACCTAATGGAATCATTATTTTTTGTAATTTGCTCTTGCTATTATAATATTCTCCATCTAACTGTGGGAGTATTTTACCAACAACAATTATAGGTCTTATAATAAGTCTTTTAGTTTCAAATAAAACCTTACCAAGTCCCATATCTATTTTCCAATCTTTACATTTAAAGAAAATAATACACATTAAAATATGTCCCATTTCATGACAAAAAACCAGTACAATTATTATCAAGTATTTAATGATTAACTCAATCATCATCGTCTCCTCCTGAGTATTTATGATTACGATTTCATTCTACCTCCCCACACTATTTTTTGTCAAGTATTTTGTGAAAAAATATGCATTTTGGGAGTAGATGGTGCATGGTGTCTTTTGCTTGTCATTGAAAAAAATCAGATTACTGCATTTGCTAAGAAAAAATTAGCACTCAAATAAAAGATCGTAACTAAGCGAGTCATCTGGAGAAAATTTCCGTAAGCCAGACGATGCGTGGTGCGACTTTTATTCCATATCTATGTACTGCGAAAAACTTATTTTACTTGTCGGTGAAACAAATCAGATTACTGCTTTTGCTAAGAATATCGTCTGGAGAAAATAACTAAAAATCCAAGCGAAGTGACCCGTCAAAAATCTCACTCGTGCCAGTCGCAGACGCACTTGAGATTTTAGGGGCACAAGCGTGAGGATTTTTTTATTTTCGTAAGTCAGATATTCGTGCAAAACAGTTTTCTGATTTTTCTTGAGCCGAAAGAGTCGTGGCAATGTTCTAATTTCCAAATAAAAAATGGGATCACAAGACCCCATTTTACTATTCTTAAATCTTAGTTTTATTTACGTTTTTTAAGTGATAAGAATGCACCCACAACACTTGCCAATGATGCTGTTGCTAGTGTTAATACTTCTGTTTCAATACCAGCTTTTGGTAGTTTTTTCTTATCTGTAGTAGTTGTTACTGGTTTACTAACTTTGTTGTCCGAAGTAGTTGTGTTTACTTTTTCCGATTTTCTAGCAAGAGTTACTTTCTTCTTTTCTGCATTTTTCTTGAATTCTTCGGCTTTTTTCTTAGCTTCAGCTTTCATTTCTTCAGATTTCTTTTCCTCTTCAGCCTTCTTTTCTTCTTCGGCTTTTTTCTTTGCTTCTTCTTCAGCCTTTTTCTTTTCTTCTTCGGCCTTTTTAGCTTCTTCTTCTGCCCTTTTCTTTTCTTCTTCGGCTTTTTTTGCTTCTTCTTCAGCTTTCTTCTTTGCTTCTTCTTCTTTTTGTTTTTCTGCTGAATTTTTCAATCCATCGATTTTCTTTTCATTTTCTGCTTTTTTCTTTTCATCGGCAGTCTTTTCTTCTGTTTTTTCTTTTTTATCTGAATTTGTTGATTTTTCTGGTTCGATTTTTTTGAATTTTAATGTGTAGTGCCATTTTCCATCTTTTTCTTCCACGTCAAATGCATTCTTCACTAATTCTGTGTCCAAATCTTTCTTGGCTGCTTCTTCTGCTTTTTCCTTAGTATCAAAATCAGATTGAGGCTTTAATTGTTTGATCTTTTCAATTGCTTCATCAAAACGTCTCAACATTCCTATTGCATATTCAGTGTTTAAACCTGTTGGTATATCAAAAACTGCTCTTTCCTTTTTTAATTCTATCTTTAATTTTTCTACTTCGGAAATTTTTCCAAGCTTCTTTAATTCAGGATCTTTTTCTAATTTTAATAATTCAGGATCTTTTTCTAATTTTTCTATAATTTTATCAACATTATTCAATATTTCATTTAAAACTTCAACCGAAACTTTTTCTTGTAGCATTTTTGCATTATTTGTATTGTCCGCTGTAGCATAAGCGCTAACTCCACTGCCAAGAACTAAAGTTCCCGCAAGCGCTGCTACCAATAATTTCTTATTAAATTTCATATTAATATGACAATGGAAACTTCCCTCAACGGGTGGAATTTGTCGCCTCCCTTCAGCTTTTCAAATACATTTCAAATCCGTTTCCAAGCAATTTCTTGCCATTCCATTTACACTATCTACTCGTATTAGCTTCAACAGAAATATTCCTACCGAAATACTCCTCGTTTTCTGCACAAAAAATTTGAATTTTTTGTTATTATGTATACAAATTTTGATTTGTCAAAAGTAGTTTTGCATATAACTATTTATATTGATATTTTTATTATACTATATGATTTTAGGTAATACAATATATCCTTAATATTTCAACAATTTTTCCGTTTTTTCCACTCCCTTTTTCAGTGAAACAATCAGATTACTGCTTTTGCTAAGAATATCGTCTGGAGAAAATAACTAAAAATCCAAGCGAAGTGACCCGTCAAAAATCTCACTCGTGAAAGCCAAAGGCGCACTTGAGATTTTAGGGGCATGAGCGTGAGGATTTTTTTATTTTCGTAAGTCAGATATTCGTGCAAATAAGTTTTCTGATTTATCTAGGTCTGAAACAATATCGGCATTCAATTTGCGTAAGCCAGACGATGCGCGTTACGACTTTTATTCCGTATCTTTGTGAAGCGACAAACTTTTTTGCATATCAGTGAAACAATCAGATTACTGCATTTGCTAAGAATATCGTCTGGAGAAAATAACCAAAAATCCAAGCGAAGTGACCCGTCAAAAATCTCACTCGTGCCAGTCGCAGACGCACTTGAGATTTTAGGGGCACAAGCGTGAGGATTTTTTTATTTTCGTAAGCAGATATTCGTGCAAATCAGTTTTCTGATTTCCCATAAACCTAAACAGTCTGCTCTATTGCACCAATTTTCGTAAGTGAGATTTTGCGTGTTACGACTTTTATTCCGTATTTTTTGTGTTGCGATAAATTTCCTTGTCTCAGTGTTCGTGCAAATCAGTTTTCTAAGAATTCTTCTAATTGTTGTTCTGTCATCACAACTTATATAAAAATCCTTGCCTTACTCAGACAAGGATTACTTTAATTATATTGATTTCTAATTATATTTAGAATTCTTCTACCGTCACTAGGTTCCCCTTTTTTGTAGTATATCGGCAACAATGTCCAAAAAAGCATCCCAGCATTACACTTATAGAAAAATTTGAAACAATTTATAAAAAGTTCAGAATATCCCTCAATAGCAGCTCCATTATTTAAAGCTATCGGCAAAGCTAATAGCAACACTAGAATATTAAATAACGGTCCACCTAGAGGAATCATTGTTTTCTCTAATTTACTTTTATTCATATAGTATTCTGGATCTATGTTTGGCAATATTTTACCACAAATAATGAGAGGTTTAACAATAAATCTCCTCGTTTCAAATAAAACTTTTCCAAATCCCAGCTGTACTTTCCACTCTTTGCAATTAAAGAAAATAACACACATAAGAATATGTCCCATTTCATGACAAAAAATAAGCAAAATAATTATTAAATATTTAATGATTAATTCCAATATCATTTTACACTCCATTGAATATTTTACAAAAATAGACCTCTACAGAATATAGAGATCTATTCTAAACTTTTTAAATTATGCGTGCAATTCCACTGTTTCTTCGTGGTATTTTGCTGGTAAGCTTGTTTTTTCTTTGTTCATTCCTATGAAGAAGTTAACGTTAGCTTCTTTTGATAAAACTTCCAAGTTTTCTAGGAATTCTTCTAATTGTTGTTCTGTCATTTCAACGATTGAGTAAATTCCGTCTACGTAAATTGTTTCGATGTCGAAATCTTGTGACATTATTCCTGCCAAAAATCCATACAAACTTTCTGGACTTGAGATGTGGAATGTCGATGCATCTATAAGTCTTACTGAGTGATCAAGTGAGAATATGTGCTTGTCATCAGAGTCTATAAATATTATGTTACCGTTTTTGTTTTGTTTTTCGTCGTTGGCCTTGTCAATCAACCATTTTGTTTTTCCGCTGCCTTTAGGACCTACTACAAATTTAACCATTATTATCATCCTTTCTTAAACCATTTTAAAAAGTTTAATTTACTTTATATTATTATACCCATTCTTTTATCAAAATTATCACCTTGGAAAATATTTTCTCGTTCCATTTTTTCGATTATCATATCTTGAATCTTCCAGTGACTTGTATTCCAGTTGCAAAACACAGAATCTTCTTCGGGCATTCTGCCGACTAGGCGTTGAATCAGGATATCCTTATCCAAATATTTCAAAAATTCGCAAACTTCATTCACATAATCGTCCAGTGATTTGAGTTTAACTTTTCCTTCTTCATACCACTTCGCAAGTATTGTGTGTTTTGGAATGTATAGGGAATGGATTTTGCATTCGTCGATTTCGAGTACCGATAAAAGCTTCGCTGTTTCTCTGACATCGTCCATGTCATCCCATGGAAGTGCAAGTATTACGTGTGTGCAAATTCTAAATCCGTATTCTTTTATCATCAAACAAGCACGAATGAAATCCGCGACTGTGTGTTGTCTGTTGATTATCTTCAAAGTTTTGTTGTTGGATGTTTGAAGTCCAAGCTCTATGATGATGTCGACGTTTTTTTCGTCTTGAAGTTGTTTCAATATTTCCAAATGCTCACGTGCTATGCAATCCGGTCTTGTGGATACGCTGACTGCAACGACATTTTCTACAACTGCTTCGTTGACGTATTGTCTGAACAATTCAAGCGGCATGTATGTGTTGGAGTAATTTTGAAAATACGATATGAATTTGTGGGCGTTGTATTTGTTTTCGATGGTTTGTTTGTCTTTTTCCAATTGCTCACGAATTGAAAGGTGTTTTTCTTTGTTTTCGAAGCTTCCACCTTCTTCGTGACAATAAATGCAACCACCATGCCCCAACCTTCCATCTCTGTTGGGACAAGTCAAATCCAGTTTTATTGGAAGTTTGTAGACTTTTTCTCCGTAATGTTCTTTTAGATATTTGCTGTAAATATTATATCTATCAGTCATTTAGGTTGTCTCGTACGAAATCCAAGACTTCTTGTGGATTTTCGTCTGGTTTTACTTTTCTGAATTCTTTGACCAAGTTCATATCCTTGTCAAATACAAACGTGCTTCTTTCTGTTTTGGTAACTTCTTTGCCGAACATTTTGCCCTTGTACACGCAACCAAAATTGTTCAAGAATATTCTTTCTGGGTCGGATATCAATTCTTGTTTTAGTCCTTGTTTTTTTCTGAAATTTTCGTGTGTCTTTTCTGTGTCCTTGCTAATTCCCACAACTTCTGTATTAATCTTTTGAAATTCGTCGTAAATTTCGGAAAATCCGTCCGCTTCTATTGTACATCCACTTGTGTTATCTTTTGGATAAATGTATACTACCAAGTTTTTGCCCTTGTATTTGTCATAATATTCTTCATTCAAAAATTCTTTTAAATTATTCATAATCCCTCAACTCAAATAGTTCTTCTAAAAATTTCGCCAGTCCGTCTTGTTCGTTTGTGTATTGTGTTATGATGTCTGCGTTTTGTTTCAAAATATCATCGGAGTTTTTCATCGCAACTCCAAGTCCACTGTTCACAACCATTTCCAAATCGTTGTGCGCATCGCCAATAGCAACCACTTCATCACTTGTTATTCCAAAATGTTTAAGCACATGAATTGCCCTTTTGTATTTGTCCGTGTTAACGTTTTGCACTTCGAGCATTCTAATGTTTTTGGAAAAATACTTCGTGTGAATGTGATATGTCACGTTCGGGTTAGTTCTGATATGATCAACAATATCGTAAATACGGTCTTTTCTTGCTATCATAATCATGCTCACGCAGTCATCTATCGGCAAATTCCTCTCAGACACCGTCATTATCTCACCAATATCTCCCACGCTATCCTCAAAATTCTTCTTATCTTCTTCATCTTGGATGAGAAGTGCGCATTTATTTTCCACAAAAAAATACGGTCTTATCCCATACTCCTCTGATAGAGTGCTAAGCTCATCCACCACATTGGATTCCAACTTCAAATCCTCATCCGTTGCAATATTGGAGCTACTGTAAATAATAGCTCCATTATTTGCAAGGATTATTTTGTCAAAATCTAATTTTTCGGTTAATTGCTTAGCTCTGGATAGACCTCTTCCTGTCGCAATAATAATCTTTATGCCGTTGTCATAAAGTTTTTGTAAAACTTGATTACTGAAATCAGTAATTTTTTTATCGTCTGTCAGAAGAGTTCCGTCCAGATCAATCATAACAGCCTTAAAATTATTCTTCATCTTCTCCTTCAAAATCCACGAAAAGAGATTCAAATGTTTCTTTTGCTTTTTCGTATTCAGCATCGTCTTCGATAACATCTAAGTTAGCTTCTTCTTCGTTGATTTCTTCGTATTTGTAAATCATAATTTCGTTGTCATCTTCAGATACAAGTGCGATGTAATCACTGTCGTAGCCTTCAACTTCGAATACTCCAAGGATTCCGCATTCGATTTCTCCGCCATCTTCTAATGTTAATACGATTGTATCTAACTCTTCTTCATCATACATTTCTTCGTTTAATTCTTCGTTTTCTAAATTTCTTTCGTCACTCATTTTTATCCTCCATTTTATAATGATTCTACCAATTTCTTCAAGAATTCGTACACCCTAGCTGTAGATTCCAAATCCAAAGTTTCTTTTGGTGTGTGAACTCCCGTCATATCTGGGCCGATGGAAATCATGTCCATGTCCGGATATTTCTTTGAAAATACTGCACATTCAAGACCTGCGTGAATAACATTCACTTGCATATCTTTTCCTGTGACTTCCTTATAAACTTTCAAACATTTGTCTCTTAGTTCGCTATCTTCACGGTATTCCCAAGGTTCGTAGAATCCTTCAGATTTAACTATTCCATTGTTTGATTTTGTTGTATTTGTAATCAAATCTTCAACTTCTTTTATCTTATCCAAAACTGAGGATCTGATTGATACCATAAACACGAATTTGTCATCTTCTGTTGTTGCGATTGATTGGTTAAGAGAAGTTTCCACCAAATCGGCGTTTCCTTTTACCATGTCCACAACTCCGTTTGGAATTGTTGTTAGGAAATTCAAGATGTGTTCAGTAGATTGTTCGTCCATTGGAGTTTTTTCATCTACTTGTTCAAACTTAAATTCCATCTTTTTTTCGACTTGTTTGAAACCATCAACGTTTAGTTCTTCGTCTTTGATTTCATCTTCACTTGCAATTATAAGTTCACAATTTCTTGGGATTGCGTTGTGTTTTGTACCACCATTTAATGATACAATTCTCAAATTGTGACGTGTCGATAATTCTTTTAGGATTTTAACTGTAGATTCAATCGCATTAAGGTGATTTTTGTTGATATCTTGACCACTGTGACCACCTCTGAAACCATTGATTGCTATCCTGTAGAAATATTTTCCAAAATCTTCGCGTTTGATTGCAAATTCAGAATTCAAAGTGTTTCCACCAGCGCAACCACAAGTCATGATTCCTTCTTCTTCGCTGTCAACGTTGATTAGGTATTTGCCTTTTAAGAAATCTTCGCTTACGGCATTCGCACCGATAAGTCCAACTTCTTCGTTTGTCGTAATCATCAATTCCAAATCAGGATGTGACAAGTTTTCATCTTGCAAAATAGCAAATCCCATTGCGATTGCTATTCCATTGTCAGCTCCAAGTGTTGTTTTGTTGGCAGTTAACTTGCCATCCTTTTCGATGAACTCGATAGGATCTTTTGTAAAATCGTGATCGCTGTCATCTTCTTTTTCGCAAACCATGTCCATGTGACCTTGCAAAATAACTCCTGGATGACCTTTTTTATCTTCTGTTGCAGGCTTTCTGATTACGATGTTTAATTCATCGTCAACATCGTAGTCAAGCCCTAGTTGTTTTGCTTTATTTACTAAGTATTCGTTAATTCTTTTTTGGTCAAATGAACAACGAGGAACATTCGACAATTCTCTAAAATTTTCTAATACTATATTTTTCATTTAATTACACCTCAAGACTTATATACCCAATATGAAATCAAAAACCACAAATTTTATGCATTAATTATATAGATTTTGCTACTCTGTCTGCGATGATTTTTTTCCTATCAGGTGCAAATTCTTCGAGATACTCACTTTCTGAAAGTACGTCTACGATTATTTCGTAAATTTTATTCGCATCAATTTTTTTGTCGATTTTTTCTTTGATTAATTCAAACTGTTTTTTTCTGTCAGTGTAGAACGGCTTCACATCAGGATTGTAAGAATTTATCGCAGTATCAAGCGTGTTGTAGAATAAGCTTGTTCCCGAATCATAAATCGGAGCCATTCCTCTAACTTCAAGCGTTTCAACATCTCTTATGAATCCAAAATTATTAAAATGTCTGTCTTCGTTGAAAATTATATAATCAAGAAATAGCATGTCATCGATTTTGGCTTTTGCATCAGATATCCCAAGTTTTTGTAATTCTTCTACCACGAAATCATACATTGAAATATGATTAGGTTTTTGAACATTTTGAACAATCGCATTAACTGGGACAAGCTCCGTATTTTCATCGATGAAATTCTCACACACCGAACAATATTTATCTCCGATTTTTTTAATCTCGTATTTTATATGATTAATTCCAAGAATTTTTGAGATTTCATACGCTATTTTTTCGTTGAAAGCTTCTTGATAAAATGGTTTTGATGAGCCTTTAACGAGAATTCTCTTACCTTCATTTAGCATCCATGCTTTTTTAAGCCAACCATCTGATGTGTTGTTCGGAGTTTTTAATGAAAAAGAACTGTCGGATTTGCCAAACATAAAAAGCCCCATATCTTGTGAGAAATCATTTTGGAAAAAGTTGATGTCTTTCCATTCTACGCTGTCGTTTTTTTCTTTTATCCAATATTGATCGGAAAGAGATAGTCCGTAATACGCCAAGCTAAGTTCGTAAAGCGATTTGCCTTGAATGTTTTTCAAAATAATGTCCTTGTCCTGTCTGGTATCTGGAATTCTTCTACCTTTTAGAAAATGCTCGAAGCTACTTTTTTCGATTATATTTTTCTTGTTGTTGTATTTAACTTGCACCGGTCTGTATTTTGGATTATATATTTCTATGATTTTTATGATTTTGTTGTGAATCATTTCAAACGAAAACACCAGCGTGTTTTTATTGTAGATTACATATTCCATTCTATCCCCTCCTTTTCTATATTGTACTATATTTGTGTTATTTTATTGTAAATTTAATTGTGGCTCAAATACGCATTTATGAATTTATCCAAATCACCATCAAGCACATCTTGCACTTGTGAACTTTCAAAGTTTGTTCTGTGATCTTTTACCAATGTGTATGGTTGGAAGACGTAGGATCTGATTTGGGAGCCCCACGCTATTTGGTTGTATTTTCCTTGGATGTCTTCGATTTTTTCACGCTTTTCTTCTTCTTTTATCATGATGAGCTTGGCGATAAGCATATCCATGGCGTATTTTCTGTTGGCGATTTGTGATCTTTCTGTTTGACATTGGACTGTGACTCCTGTTGGAATGTGTGTGATTCTAACTGCAGAGTCTGTCATGTTGACGTGTTGTCCACCGGCACCTGATGCTCTGTAAGTGTCCACTTTCAAATCTTTGTCGTCTATTTGGATGTTGTGACTGTCTTTGATTTCTGGGAAGACGTCCACTGATGCGAATGATGTGTGGCGACGTTTTTGTTGGTCAAACGGAGAAATCCTGACAAGTCTGTGGACTCCTTTTTCGCTTTTCAAAAATCCATAAGCGTTAATTCCTTGTACGATTAACGATACGGATTTGATGCCACCTTCTGTATCTTGGTTGTAGTCGGTGATTTTATAGGAATATTTCTTGTCCGCAATCCACCTCGTGTACATTCTCAGTAACATTTCCGCCCAATCTTGTGCTTCAGTCCCACCTGCACCTGCGTGAATGGACATAATCGCATTATTCTTGTCGTATTCTCCCACCAAGAGCGTTTTGATTTTGAATTCGTCGACTTTTTCTTCCAAACTTTTGAGTGTCTTGGAGATTTCTTTTTCGTATTCTTCTGTGTTGTCTTCCTTGCTGATTTCGAGCATCATCTTGACTTCTTCGATTTTTTCTTCGATTTCATCGTAGTTTTCGACATCAGCTTTTATGGAATTCAATTCGTCGAAGATTGCTTGTGCTTTGTCGCTGTCATCCCAAAAGCCCTGTTTCAATGTTTCTTGTTGCAATTCATCTAATTTTTTTCTTAAATTGTCTAAGTCAAAGAGACTCCTTTATTTCTTTTAGATTTTGAGATAAATTTTCTATTTTTTCGTTAATTAAAAATACGTCCATTTTTATCCTCCAATTGCATATATTTTTTGAACAAAAAAGGAGGATTTCTCCTCCTTTGTGTTTGTATTTGTTATTATAATAGTGGTGGTGTTTGAAAAGTTTGATAAATGACACCAAACTTTATAGCACGGATATCTACCTTTTCGCATTCTAAGAAGTATTTATTCTTATGCTAAGTTGTTCAACTGTTAACATCAAACTTTATAGCACGGATATCTGACTACAAAAATTGGCAATTTCATAATTTCGAACACCTAAAATCGCAAGCCTCGCTTTCGCTCGGGCGGTCCGATTTTTTAACGGTGTTCTTCAATTTGAAATTAACACAATTTTTTCCGTATGATATCCTAAGCTATAAATGTTTGATGTTTAATATTCACAAACAAACATTTCACCCTGGCTAATTTACTTCGCCCTTATCCACTATTTATTTTTATCTATTTTTACCACAGCAGTTTTTGTATTTCTTACCACTTCCGCATGGACATGGATCGTTTCTACCGATCTTCTTACCTTTAACTACTGGTTTGTTAATTTCTTCTTCTCCACCTGTTGCTGATGTTTCGTGAGCAACTTGTTTTCTTTCGATTTCTTCAACTGGTTGAACGTTGAACATTCCTCTAACTGTGTCTTCTTTTATAGAGTGGTTCATATCTTCAAACATTTCGAAACCTTCATTGTTGTAAGCTCTTACTGGGTCTTGTTGACCGAACGCTCTTAGACCGATACCTTGACGCAATTGATCCATCGCATCAATGTGATCCATCCATTTTCTATCTACAACCATAAGAAGAATTACACGTTCGATTTCTCTGAATTTTTCTTTGCCGATGGCTTCTTCTTTTTCTCCATAAACTTCCAATGCTTTTTGTGTTACATAATCTGTGAAAGTTTTCTTGTTGTAGCTGTTAAGTCTTGTAAGATCCAATGTTCCTTCTGGAATGAATGTGTTAAGATATGTCATCAACGCTTCCATTTCCCAATTTTCTGATTTTGGATCTTGGCAATATGTGTCAATTGCATTAGCAATGATGTCCTTAATCATAGCCACGATAGATTCGTGCATGTCTTCTCCGTCAAGTACTTTATCTCTTTCAGTATAAATTACTTTACGTTGTGCATTCATAACGTCGTCGTATTTCAATACGTTCTTTCTGATACCAAAGTTATTAGATTCAACTTTTGTTTGCGCTCTTTCGATTGCTTTAGTGATTGTTCTGAATTCCATTGGTTCGTCTTCTGGGAATTTGCCAGATTCAGCGTATTTTTGGATAGTTTCTCCACCGAACAATCTCATTAAGTTGTCTCCTAATGATACGAAGAATCTTGATTTACCAGGGTCTCCTTGACGGCCAGAACGACCACGCAATTGGTTGTCGATACGACGTGATTCGTGACGTTCAGTACCAATTATATATAATCCTCCGACTTCAAGAACTTTCTTCTTATCTTCGTCAGTCATTTTCTTGTATTTTTTGTATAATTCGTTGTATACATTTCTTGCTGCAACTAATTCTTCGTCTGTACTTGGCAAGAATGAATCCAAACTTTCGATTACGTATTCGCCGTAACCTTGTTTTTTCATATCGTGTTTTGCTAAGAAATCTGGGTTACCACCTAAAAGAATGTCGGTACCACGACCTGCCATGTTTGTTGCGATAGTAACTTTGTCAAACATACCTGCTTGTGCTACAATTTCTGCTTCACGTTCGTGTTGCTTAGCGTTCAATACGTCGTGTTTGATTCCATTTTTCTTCAACAATTTGGACAACTTTTCTGAAACTTCAATTGAAATAGTACCAACTAGAATTGGTTGTCCAGTCTTATGAATTTCTTTTATTTCTTCAACGATTGCGTTGAACTTAGCGTTTTCGTTGATGTATACTCTGTCTTGTTCGTCAACTCTGGCTACTGGTTTGTTAGTAGGGATTTCAACAACGTCCATCTTGTAAATTTCATTGAATTCTGCTTCTTCAGTCTTGGCAGTACCAGTCATACCACTTAATTTGTTGTACATTCTGAAGTAGTTTTGGAATGTAACTGTTGCCAAAGTTTTAGATTCGCTCTTAACTTCAACACCTTCTTTTGCTTCTATAGCTTGGTGAAGACCATCAGAATATCTTCTACCTTCCATGATACGACCAGTAAATTCATCAACGATAAGGATTTCGTCATCTTTTACTACGTAATCAATATCACGTTTCATTGTATTGTTAGCCTTCAAAGCTTGGTTAATGTGGTGAGCTAATTCCATGTTATTAGGGTCAGACAAGTTTTCCACGCCAAAATATTCTTCGGCTTTTTTAGTACCAATTTCTGTAAGACTGGCAGTTTTTCTCTTTTCGTCAACCAAGAAATCAACAGTTTCATCCTTGAATTCACGATCGAAAATATCTGGCTTGTCTTCTTCTGGATCCATAATACGTCCAGTCAAACCATTAGCAAACATATTTGCTCTCATGTACATATCTGTGGATTCGTCGCCTTGACCAGAAATAATAAGTGGAGTTCTAGCTTCATCTATTAAGATAGAGTCAACTTCGTCCACGATTGCAAAGTTAAGGCCTCTTTGAACCTTGTCTTTTTTGTAAATAACCATGTTGTCACGCAAATAGTCGAAACCGTATTGGTTATTAGTACCGTAAGTAATGTCACAAGCGTAGTTTTCACGTCTTTCATCATTGTCCAAACCATAAACGATAACGCCTACAGTTAATCCTAAAAATTCGTGAACTTTTCCCATCCATTCCTTATCTCTCTTTGCAAGATAATCATTGACAGTAACCACGTGAACGCCCTTACCACTAAGCGCATTCAAATATGCAGGTAAAGTTGCAACCAAAGTCTTACCTTCACCAGTTTTCATTTCTGCAATTCTACCTTGGTGTAATACAACACCACCGATTAATTGCACACGATATTGTTTCATACCCAAAACTCTGTAGCTGGCTTCTCTAACTACAGCAAACGCTTCTGGCAAAATATCATCCAAAGTTTCTCCGTTTTTTAATCTTTCCTTGAATTCAACAGTTTTATGCTTTAATTCATCATCTGATAATTGTTGCATAGACTTATCATATGATTCAATTTTTTTAATAATTGGTTCTATTTTCTTTAGCTCTTTTTTATTAGCTGAGCCAAAAATAGATTCAAATACTCCCATATAAATCTCCTTACTTTAATATCTATAAATACTACCTTTTATTTTAACATTAAAACATATCATTTACAACAAAAACATCAACATTTAAAGGAAATCACTTATAAAATTTTCCAATAAATTACAGAGCATATAATTTTAGGTGCAAGTCCTTCCTCTTTCCCCGTTTAAGTTAAAATACACTCTGCAATCATCGAAAAAAAACTCAAGCAAACGATCGAAAATAAGAATAATTTGAATTTATGCAAACAGTCAAGCCTTTTTGCTAAGAATATCATACGGAAAAAATATGTATAAATTCAAGTGAAGTGAACCGTTAAAAAATTGTGCTGCCTGAGTGCGTAGCACGAGTTCACGATTTTAGGTTCACAAGCTTAGAATTTATTTATTTTTGTAGTCTAGATATTCGTGCAAAATGCTTGATCTGTGATTTCTTGCGAAGGTTGTAATCTACATTTGTCCTGCATTTCTAAATCCTGCGAAACCTTTAAGCAAACAATCAAGCTGAATATCATCATAGAAAATTTAATGTTTCTTATGAGCGACGCTTCGAACAAGAAAATCTTCATTTCGTTTGCCTACATAGAAGATTTTCGCAGTGAGGCTGAGCGAATAAGATTATTAAATTTTCACCAAGATATTCGTGCGCGATTGTTGCCGTAGCCTAGATATTCGTGCAAAATGCTTGATCTGTGATTTCTTGCGAATAAGATGATTAAACTAGAATATATGTTATTTGTATTGCTGTTGTACGCACATTTTGATATAATAATATTATAAAAATTTCAGAAAGGTGGTGCTTTATATGGCAGCAAAATCAGCAAATCTTTATGCTCGTATTGAACCAGAGGTAAAAGAAAAGGCAGAAAGTATTTTATCTGCACTTGGTATTCCTGCATCCAGTGCTATTAATATGTTTTATAAACAGATAATTCTTCAGAGAGGACTTCCTTTTGAAGTGAAATTGCCATCTTCTCGTCCTGTAGATATGTCCTTTTTATCAGAAACAGAACTGAACGAAGAGCTTGAGAAAGGATATGCGGATATCAAAGCAGGAAGAACAAGAGAAGCAAGCGCAGTTTTTGCAGACATCCGTAAGGATTACAACCTATGATTTATGAAATCAAAATTACTGACCAAGCTGATAATGATATTCGTAATATATATGAATATATTGCCTACGAATTGCAGTCACCTGAGAATGCCAATGGTCAACTGGACAGAATTGAAAAGTGTATTATGAGTCTTCACGATATGCCAGAGCGCCATCGTTTTTATGATAGCGAACCGTGGAAAAGTCGTGGACTTCATATTGTTCCGGTAGATAATTATTGCATTCTATATATTGTAGATAATGATGATACAACAGTTTCAATCATGCGAGTGATGTATTTAGGTCGTGATATTGATGTTCAACTTAACAAATACACAAAATACGATAAGTAGAGCAAATTGGAATTTATGAGGTTGATGTAATGATTAGAAATTGCATTAACTGCTGTTTATAATCTTTTCAAAATTTCTTGTTTCATTCTTAACTGTCCTTTTTTTATACACATATTCCCGTACCATAAAAGATACGTCAGACCAATTGAAAGATGTCATTATATAATTAATTAAATTAAAAAGGCTAAGAGCATCTCTGCTCTTAGCCTTTTAACTTGTCACCAAAGACTGTATAATTTAGTTTGCTAAAATTCACTCTGCAATCATCCTTGTGTCCGTTTAATCAAACAATCCAGCTGAATATCCTCAATTTATGTAAACAGTCAAGCCTTTTTGCTAAGAATATCATACGGAGAAAATAATCATAAATTCAAGTGAAGTGAACCGTTAAAAAATTGTGCTGTCTGAGTGCGTAGCACGAGTTCACAATTTTAGGTTCACAAGCTTAGAATTTATTTATTTTTGTAGTCTAGATATTCGTGCAAAATGCTTGATCTGTGTTGTGTCTGAATAAGATTATTAAATTTTCACCAAGATATTCGTGCGCGATTGTTGCGCGTAGTCTAGATATTCGTGCATGATGGTTTTTCTCTTTATCCTTTGCATCATGGTTTTTCAATTATTTCACGAAAAAAGAGCCCACTTTTATGAGCTCTTGTATTTATTAAAGGATTGAAAATCCTAATTCTTTTGAGTCTTTGCAGAATGTTTTCACTGTGTCTAGTGAATATTCGTTTAAATCTTTTCCCATCAATGAAAGTTTCTTGATGATTGCAGGAGTACATGTGATGATGTCTACTCCCAATTCATTTGCTTGGTAAATGTTGAACACTTCTCTTGGAGATGCCCACAACAATTCACAACCTTTTTTAGTTTTGCAAATTTCCAAGGATTCTTTCATGATTGGCATTGGATCAACTCCAGTGTCTGCAATTCTTCCAGCAAATACTGAAACGATGCTAGGCACTCCTTCTGTCAAGTTGTCTACGACTTCTCTTACTTGATCCACTGTGAAGATTGCTGTTACGTTAAGTTTAATTCCTTTTGAGCTAAGTTTTTTCAATAGTGGAGCAGTTGATGTTCCATTACTTGTAGTCACAGGAATTTTGACGTAAACATTGTCTCCTAATGAAGAGATTTTGTCTGCTTCTTTTTCCATAGTTTCCAAATCATCTGCAAATACTTCAAATGATACTGGATATCCTGTGATTTCTTCTAAAACTTTCTTGGCAAATTCAACGTAATCTGTGATTCCAGCTTTTTTCATCAAAGATGGATTAGTTGTAAATCCAGTTACTTTTTTTGATGCCAATGATTCTAACATATCTTCTAAGACTGCACCGTCTGAATAAATTTTTGTATTAATTTTCTCCATTTCAACCTCTCTTTTCGTGTAGTAAAATGTGAATTATTGTTCGTTGTTAATTGCAGTATCTTTCTTTGTAATTATTGATGGAGCGATTAACGCTACTAATAAAACTGCGATAATGATATACACTCCGACATTACCCATAGCATTTCCGATTTTTCCTAATAAAATTCCCAAAACTCCGAAGTCAAAATCCCCGAATGTTGTATTGTTAAATCCTAATTGTCCTAAAACTGGAAGTAAGAATGCTGGTAAGAATGCCAAGAATAATCCGTTGATGAATGAACCCACCATAGCTCCTCTTCTACCACCAGTTGCATTACCGTAAATACCAGCAGTTGCACCGCAGAAGAAGTGAGGAACAAGTCCTGGAATAATTAATACTCCACCGATAGCTCCCAAAATAAACATACCGATTAATCCGCCTACAAAACTACATGCAAATCCCAAAATAACTGCTGTTGGTGCGTATGGGAAGAATACTGCACAGTCAACTGCAGGAACAGAGTTAGGAATAAGTTTTGTAGCAATTCCTTCGAATGCAGGAATCAAATCTGCTAAAATCATTCTAACACCTGCATATACGATTGCTACACCAACTGCGAAGTTTAACGCAGAGATGATTGCAAACAAATATGGGTTTTGTCCGTTAGACAGTTTGCCGACAAAATCAGGACCAGCTTTGATACTTGCGATTAAATAGAACACAATCATTGTCAACGCTGTTGAAATTGTAGTATTTCTCAAGAAACCCCATTTTTCTGGAATTTCGATATCTTCAGTTGATTTGGAATCTTTTCCAACTAATGAACCGATAAAAGCTGACAAATAATATCCCAATGATCCGAAGTGACCAAGTGCGATTTCGTCTCCGTCAGTAGCTTTCAAAGTGTATTTTTGTCCGATTGCTGGAGAAATTGAACTCCAAGCTCCCAATATAAATCCACCAGCCAATACCAAAGCCACGCCCTTAAATCCGATTGCACCTAAAGTTGCTGACAATAGACAAGCCATGAAGAAGCTGTGGTGACCAGTTAAGAAAATGTATTTGTATCTTGTAAATCTTGCTATTAATAAGTTAAAAATAAGTCCTACTAACAAAATTGACATTGTTTCTACGCCCAAAACTTTTTGCGCAACAGATGTGATGGCTTCGTTATTAGGAACAACACCTGTGATGTTGAATCCGTGTTGAATCATTTGACTCAATGGATCCAAGTTAGTCGTGATGACATTAGCACCTGCAGCCAACATTAAATATCCCAAAATAGGACCCAATGTACCAGTCATTACCTTGTGAGCTGGTTTTTTAAGTGCGATAAGACCTACCATTGCGATAAGACCCATCAAAAACGCAGGCTCAGATAGAATGTCTTTTAAAACATTTAAAAATCCCATAAATTCCTCCTTAATTTTTTAAATCAATTTATTTGAATTCTTCTAAAACAGGAACCAAATCTTCTTCGATTTTCTTTCTGTTAGTGTAGCTTTTTACTATGGCTACTTTTTGATCATCTGAAAAAATTGACTTAAATTCCTTAACAGTTACAAAAAGGTCAGCGCCTTTTCCTACAGCTGCGTTAGAATCACAAGATTCTACGTTAGCTTCAATTCCCATATCCTTGCAAATAGCTTCCACTTTCATTTTCAAAAGAAGACTACTTCCAATTCCGTTTCCACATACAGTAACAATATTAATCATCATTTCCCTCCTCTAATTTTTCGTTAATAATATCCAACATTTCGTCTTCAGATTTTGCGCCAATAAGCTCATCTGTAATTTCGTCTGAATCCAAAAGCACTGCCAATTGTTGAAGTGCCACAATGTGTGATGAAGAATCCACCGCTGCCAAACAGAACAAAATTCTTACCCAGTTGTCCTCATCCTCTTCTTCGTTTCTAAAATTCACAGGCTCATTTAATTTTGTCAAACTAATCGCCATTTTGGCTACATTGCCGTTTGGTCGTGCATGAGGAACCGCAATGTTCGGAGCAAGCACAATGTATGGGCCCGCATCCTCAACGCTTTTTATCATGTCTTCTACATATTGTTCGTTAATGTAACCATTGTCCAACAAACTTTTTGCTGCAATTCTTATTGCATCCTTCCAATCATTTGCACGATCTTCAATTCGTATTAATTCTTTTTTTATTAAATCGCTCAAACTATCACCTCTTTACAAAAAAATATTGGTTAACAAAAGTATTGTTAACCTTATTTTACCATATATTTACATTAGATTATATATGCGTTTCAAAAAAATTTGCCAATTTAAAGGATTAAACTACCAATCAAAATTATTACCGGCAAAGTCACCACCGAAAATATCGTCGACAAACACAAAGCCCTTGATGGAAAATCCGTAGATTTATTAAACATTAAACAGAAAAGCACACTCACTCCTGCAATCGGAGCTGATGCCATCGCCAACGTTGCAATCTTTGAATCTGTATTCATCGGAATAATTAACAAAATTGCGATATAAATCAAAGGAAACAAAATATTTCTGATAAAAGAAACTTCCCACGCCATTTTGTCTTTGTGAAAAGGCTCTGTAATACTCACGAAATTTGCACCGATAATTATCATACTAAGAGGAGTATTCATACTAGCCAAATAAAAAACAGGTTTTGTCACAACATTCGGCATTTTATAAATAACCCCGAAGAAAAACAAAACAAATCCTAAAACAGACGAAATAATACAAGGATTTTTCACAACCTTATTCCATTGAATTTTCCCGTTTCCAGTCATTTCGTACAAACCAATCCCGTGACTCCACAACAAAATATTGAACACCGCCAAGTAAGGAATAGCGAAAAAAGTTCCATCAGCTCCAAGCAATGCTTCAATCAAAGGAATCCCCATGAAACCACAATTGCTATACACAGATGCAAACTTGTACGTACTTAAATTTTCGTTTTTAGAAAATCTATCGAATTTGAACAAAAAATGAGAAATCAAAATAGATGAACCCATCAAAACCACCGCAGCGAAGGCAGTCATACCAAAATTGTTCAATAGCACTGGCGTAACGGGTCTATTAAACGCGTTGATAATAACACTTGATCCCACAACATACATTACAAAACCTGTCATTTCACGAATGGTTTCTCTGCTGAAAAACCCAGTTCTTGCAAAAATATATCCCATAGCCATGAACACAAACATAATCAAAATCTGCTGCAACGTAACTAAAAAAATAAAAATCCACTCCTTATACCCAATTATTTAATTATACCATCATTGTGAAATTTTTCTAGTATTAATTTGAGGCTTTGATGTGCGAAACGAGTGATTCATTATCGAAGATTGCTTCACAACGCAGAAAACCAGTTTGCACGAACATCTAGACTACGAACGAAGAAAACTACAAAAACTCGTAAATCGCTCATCTGTCTACAAAAATTGATAAATTCTAATCTCGAAATCCTAAAATTTGAAGCGCGCTTCGCTTACGCGGTCAAATTTTGGACAGATTTCTTCGATTGAATTTAAAACAATTTTTTTCGAATGATTCGCTCCTTTACGATGTTTTTTGTTTTGTAATATCAAATTTCTTGCAAAGATTAGTTTTCTGCTTTTGTTTTCTGAAGTCACCTCTTACTACACACCCCAGCTCCAATCAAAAAAACAACATCACTCATCAAAAAATCCATCGCATAAATCTTTAAATAAAATTTAATGCAATGGACTACTTTGTTGTTAATTATTTACTATAAATCTTTCTGTCTAAATTTTCGAACAGAAACATAAATTATTAAACTTATACATACTGCGAATACGACTAATTGAATGATTATAGTTTCTGGATTTATGATATTATCTGATTTTAAATTAAAATATCCTATGATAAATTTGTCTATTGTTTTCGCTCTGGTTAATAGCGATGTAACAACATATAACCCCATCGAACTTAATGTTCCGACTATTGCTCCTTTATCGATGGAAACTAACATCGCCGAGATTACCATAAAATAAACTTCTAAAAACCCAAACAATATCTGAACTAAAATCTCGAAGTTATCTTTAGTAAACAAATTTCCACTTACAGCATAATTTGTCCCCTTCACAAAAATTAAATAAGCTAAAACATTGAATGCTATATTCGTGATGAAATAAAAAAGAGTCATGCAAATCATGGATATAAATTTCCCGCAGATAAGTTTTTTTCTGTCTGCTACAGGAGCTACTTCCAGAATGATTTGACCTTTTTGAATTTCATCTCCTAAAATTTTCGATCCAGCATACATCAAAATTATCATTGGAACTCCCAGTATGAAATACAATTGCCATATTGAAAATACGTATCTGCATATGTCAAATTGACCTTTAAAAGCCACAAAACTCCATCCAAATTTAACACCAGCTCCATACAATATCGAAACAAGATTCAATAATAAAATCAACAAGAAAGCCCTACTCTTTTTAAGCTTTAATAATTCTGCTTTAACTATTTTTTTCATTTTCCACCCCATCAAATAACTTGTTTATAGAATCTGATTCAATTAAAATGTCCTTTATCTCAATATTTTTGTCCGCCAATAACTTAAAGGTTTTGTTTAGTTGATTTTTATCACTTACAAGTATTTTGTTTTCTTTTAAGACAATATTCTTATCATTTATTTCTAAGTTTGGTGTTTTGTTTGAAATTTCTATTACATACATTTTTTCTTTGTTTAAGTTGTGATTTCTTATTTTTTTGTTTTCTAAGAATAAAAACCTATCACACAACTCGTCTATTTCCTTCATTTGATGCGAAGAAATCAGAAGTGCAATCTCTTCTTTTTCGACAATCTCCTTAATAAATTTCTTAACTCCATTTATACCATTCGGATCAAGTCCCACAAAGGGCTCATCTAATATAAGTAACTTCACATCTCCAAGTAGCGCCAAAGTTAGACTTAGTCTTTGTTTCATCCCAAACGAATAATCAGACACCTTTTTCTTGACACCTTTTAGCCCCACAAGTTCTAATAAATAGTTGGCTCTATCCCAGGTTTCTTTTTCGTTTTTCAAATTTCTGTAAAGAATTTGAATTTGAATATTTTCCTCTGCTGTTAAATTCTCATAAAGTCTTGTGTCGACCAAAAATCCTATCTTACTCATTAATTCATGTTTATTGCTATAAGATTGATCGTTTAAAAATTTTACCTCGCCACTATCTTTAAAAATAAATCCCAATATCGTCTTCATCAAAGTTGTTTTTCCTGTTCCATTTGCCCCTACTAAACCCACAATCTCTTTAGGTTTAAGAGTAAAATTCACATCATCTAAAATCAACACATCTTTGTAAGACTTCCTTAAATTATTAATCTCTAAAATATTTTCCATATAATTCTCCAAAATTCCTATAAAAATAGCCCTTCTTTTCCAATAATTCTTCCAAGTTTCCGTTTTCTACAATCTCTCCATCATCCATGCAGATTATTTCATCTGCTTTAACTAAATTATGATAATTAATCTTGTGAGTAACCATGACGATGGTTTTGTCTTCCAAATCAAAAATCCTATCCTCTAAAATTTTTGAACTAGTAGAATCAAGAGACGAGTTCAATTCATCTAATAGAATTACATCTGTATCGTTAAGAATCGCTCTTGCAAGTCCAATTTTCTTCCTTTCGCCACCTGACAAAGTATCCTTTAAGTTTGAATTCTGTTGTATCTTTCTATCCTTTAAATTCTCGAGTAAGGAGAATTCTATTGCTTTATTTATTTCTTCATCAGAATACTCGTTGTATAAGGTAATGTTGTTTATCAATGTATCGTTGAATATAAATGTTTCTTGGGATACAAAAGAAATCATCTGCGATATGTTCTTATGAATTGAGTATTCACTTTCATTTAGGTACAGATTCCCAGAAGTATTTGATAAAATATTTGCCAAAATTTTTAGCAATGTCGATTTACCACTACCGCTATGACCAAGTATTACATATTTTTTATTTTTCTCAATTTTGAGATTTATATTATTCAACGAAAACTCAGAATCATCATTTTTATAGCACACATTATCTAGTTTTATAGAGTCAAAGGCATTTTCTGTAATATAAAAGTCATTTGTCTTTGTGTAGGATAGTAAATTTGTTATTTTATCCTTTATTTTACTGGCTCCTTTAATTTCCATAATTGCTGTTGTAGATTCTCCTATCGGACCCAGCATCATATTTATGATTTGTGTTATCGCAATAAGGCCACCTACTGTTAATTTCCCATTTATTACAAAATATCCTCCAAGAGAAAATGAGATGGCTATTATGATGTAGTTGCCTAGACCAATTATCTGTGAATAAAGTCCTAAGCTAGTGTTGAATAAGTATAATGACCTTTCTAATTCTTCCAAAGACGTATCAAATTGTTTTAGAATTTTTGATTCAATTCCATAAGTATGTATTAAATCCATTGATTCAAAAACATCTTTAATCTTTTCCAGAAATTTATCTTTATTTTTTGAATACTTCGCGCTTAATTCATCTATGTTTTTACCCAGAAAAACTGGCAATAATAATATTACAAATGAACAAAAAATCATAATAAATGCCATTTTTATGTTTAATTTCATCAAATAAACCAAACAAAAGCATATCAATAAGCTATTTTTCAAAAGGTTTAGTATGTTTTCGAAATATTGATTGTCTATTATATTCAAATCAGTTTCAAATACGTTTATCTTTTGAGAAGAAGAAGTTTTCATGAAATCTTTATGTTCCATTTTAAAAAAGCTTTTTATGATATCTCTTTTTATTGATTTATGTATATTCTTTTTCAAATTTGCGTTGGATATAACCAACAAATAAGTTAATATGAAGTTTATGATAAATGATATTACCAAAAACCAAATACTTTGTTTAAATGTCAGAGAGTCTCTGTTTATCATGCTATCCACAATCTTTTGGATGTTTCTCACGATAAAAATACTACATAAGCTTGTCACTATAGAAAGTATTACAATATACAATATCCTTAATTTTTGTGAGTTAAGATATTTTTTCATATACACCTCCATATAAAAATTTGGCATCTTTAATCAGACACCAAATTTAAATATGAATCTTTTAATATTAGTTAAGTATTATTACGCTGACCATTTTTTTCCTGAGTATCCGATAGAACCACAAACTACCATTCCTACTGATGCACAACCTGCGTTGTTTTTCTTCAAAAATTTAAATAACATTTTTATCTCCTTATGATAACTCTAATAATTAATTCTTTTGTTTACCGTTTTGTTGTTTTTCAAAATAATCAGATCAATTATGCTGACCATTTTTTTCCTGAATATCCAATAGATCCACAAACTACCATTCCTACTGATGCACAACCTGCGTTGTTTTTCTTCAAAAATTTGAATAACATATCTGTCACCTCCTTCAACCTTTGGATTCTCTAGAAAAATCCAGCTTTAATTTTTTATATGATCATTTAAAATGTCATAAATTTTTTTGTTGGAGCTAAGTCCTGTTAATATATTCCAGTTCACATAAAAATATATTATCTCTTCATTTTTCAGTAATAGTCTTATTGGTCTGGCTGATTTCCCAAAAACCATCCTATTTTGAGTGGCAAAATTCACCGAAGATACCACATCATCATTTCCCAAGGATATATCTTCAATTTCATCAAATTTTATTGTTTTATACCCTTTAAACTCTATGTATTTATCTGACAAAACAAACTCCCCATTGTGTTTAAACAAATTTTTCGCATTAAATCTTGTCATTATATTTTTATTTTCATTACAAATTTCTTCTATTGAAGAAGCAATATATTTGTCCATTAATCTATCCTGCTATTAAATTATTCATAACTTCATCAAAAAACCCATAGTACATTGGGCAGAACGGATCCTTACTCGTTATTTTGTCAGTATACAAGTAAGCTCTTGCTCGACATCCACCACCACATAAATATTTGAACTCACATTCTTTGCAGCCATCCATATCGTCTACTTCTACTTTGTATTTTCTTTTGGCATTATGTACAAGCAAACTCATCACGTCTTTTTCCAACAAATTTCCCATTTTGAATTCATCCTCCATTAGCATATGACAAGGATACAAGGATCCATCAGTACCTACAGAAATCAGTTGTTCTCCTGTACCACAATTGCATTTTCCTTCAAGGCAATCTTTAAGAGGAACATCTTCCACTTCTATTTCGTTAACTCTATAGTAGTCGACGATCTTTTTGAGATCATCTGTAGTCAAAACAAATTCTCTGTTTTCAGCATCCGGTTTTACTGTAAATAAACTAAAACTTATATTTGTGCCTAGTTTTTTCGAAAGCTTCGTGTACTCATTAATGTAATCCACGTTTTTGTGATTAATAGTTGGCAGTATGGATAAAGTAATGTCTAATTCTTTTGCCCTGTCTATAAATTCCATTATTCTATCAAAAATTTTGTCTTCTCTTAGGAACGCTTTACAATCTGAGCTGTAAGTATCCAAAGACACCGAAAGAACATCAACGTATGGTGCAATGTTTTCTAACATATCAAAATTATGTACAGTACCATTAGTTATTACAATTAAATTATCTGGTTTTAGTTCTGTTTTGATAAGTTCTAGTATTTTATCCAAATCTTTTCGTATCATTGGCTCTCCGCCAGATATAATTATATTTTCTAGATTTAAAGGCTTTAAATTACCAACCACTTTTGTTAACTCATTAAATGATAGCTCTTTCTTATCACATCTCTCATCTTCTGAATAACATCCCTTACACTTCAAATTACATCTGTCTGTTATGTGTATGTAAGCATTTTTAACATTGACACCTTTTGTAAACTCATTAACTTTTTTAATGAATTCATTTTCTACTAAAAACTCATACAAATCCTCATTGACATTTTTATCTTGTAAAATTTCCAGATATTCTTCATAAGTTTTATCGTCAAGCCCTAATACAGCTGAGTTTGCTGTATTAATCAGAAGGTTTGCTCCGTTAAATTTTTCTGTTTTAACATTAGGATTTTTATACATATCTTTCACCTGCTTTTTCTTTTATTTTTGAAAATATTACTATTAAAGAAAATACCAAGAAGAAATTAATCAAACCCGTTGTCAGTACCGACTGACTGCTTACAGAGTTAATTTGTATTGAAGAATTGTTAGATAAATTCTGAGAATTTCTAGCTATAGCTGTAAAATCCAAATTGATCAATTTTATAAAAATAAAATAACAAACTGAATATATAAGGGCAAAAATTCCAGAGCCTATTATTCTTATTTTATCTTTTTGAATTTTTAAAATATTTATAAGTGAACAGCCCATTATTGATGAAACCAACGCCGGTAAAATAGCACCAAAAACTAAAAACGTCACAACATTTAATGAATTTACAGTAGTTGATACCTTTACTATCAGAAAGCTCAACGCTACTAAAGATATTACTAAAGCTACAATATTTTTTTTCATAAACCCTCCTAAACAATCATTACTAATAAATTGTAGATTGCGTGTATGACAATAGGTAAACTTAAACTTTTTGTTTTGACATAAATTCCCGATAATACAAGCGCCAAAGGTAGTCTGATTACTAAGTTTGTTACAAAATCTTCGTTATTATGAAGGATAAATGCGAAAACAATACTTGATATAATACAAGAAATAATGATACTCATTTTTTTAGATAACAGACTAATTAAAAGATGCCTGTATATGTACTCCTCGCCTGTGGCAACAATTAGATAATGTACTATCCAAAACCCCACAAATGTCATATCAAGTTTCGATCTAAATATTAAAAGATAGACGGCTACAAAAGATATAAAAATTACACTTGAAGTTTTTAAATATCTGAATACATCCAAATTATCTTCAATATTGAGACATTTTAATAATAATTTTGGAAGTGTAATAAATGAAATCACAGTTGGTACTGTCAACATTAAAAACGGATTAGATACTTTTACATACGATAAAAGAATTATAAGCGTTAACAGTGATAACAAATTGATGACTACCAACGACATCGCTATTACTAAAGGATTTTTCTCATTTACATTTAAAAAACTAAAATCATAATTTCTACGTTTTTTTATCTCCATACACCTCACCTCTACTTTCAAATTGATTATACAATGGATTTTTAATTGGATTTTCAAAATGTATTAAATAGCCTAAAAAGTTGTATTAAAAAACGAGCATCAAAAATTAGTTTTTAATCTAATTTTCAATACTCGTTTAATTCTTCAAATTTTTATAAAGAGCTTTGATTTTGCAGTTTACAAGGTACAATAATCAAAACTTTAAAAAAGCCATCTTCATATTTAAAATTATAAAATCCTTTTAATTTTTCTAAACGCAACTTTATACTCTTTATCCCAACTCCAAATCTATCCGATTTTGAAGACTTTATAAAGTCTTTCGAGAAATCTTCTTCAAGTTTTTCAGAAGGATTTTCAGTATATACATATATTTTTTCATCTCGATATATCAGTTTTATTATAATCGGTGAGTCAACATCTCCAAGTCGTTCAACCGCCTCAATAGCATTATCTATTAAATTTCCTATTATCGCAGACAAATCTATTGAGATTTCCTTGATATTTAAGTCCTTTGGGATTTGAAGTGATATTTTATGTTTTATATTTAGTTGTTCCATTTTTTGAATTTTCATGCTTAATAGATAGTCAATCTCTGTCAATCCACTAAGATAAGTTGGATAATCCAATTTTTGTCCGACTATATTTTCAATTTGAGCTATAGCAAGATTAGTGTCACCACTTTTGATATTCATATCAACCTGAAGCAAAGTGTTTTTTAAGTCATGTTTTAATCTCCTAAAATTTGCCTCATTTTCTATCTCTCTTTTTAGGATTTTGTTTTGTTCATCTACAACTTGATATTTAGACAGAATCAAATTCTTTTCTTTGATTTTCCTGTGAAAAAAAACATAACAGAAATCCGAAAGAATCGCAACGAATATTAAAACAATACTTACTTTATAAGAATAATCTCCTAGTACCATGAGCATTACAAGGTTACAAAGAAATACAATAGTAAGAATCAAATATTCAGTATTGTCTAAGTCAAAATTTTCGTAACTACCATCTTTTATGAATTTTATGTACACATAAAACAATATCAAAAAAGCTAAATACAAAATTATGTAATAAAAAGAAAAATCTATGCCAAAAAAATCCTTGTATATGCTTGAATACGAAAAGCTTAGTCCAACAACTTCGTATAAAGTGAAATTACAAATAAAACTGATGACATAAAATACTTTCTTGTAAGCTGTCCCATCAAAAAACATAAATGAGATAGCCAGATTTGCGACAGTTAAAAACGACAATTTAAGAAAAGTAGAATTTCCCATGAATTTATCCAGAAGTATGATAATAAAAAAGCTGAAGAATAGAATACTATTTTTCCTTATATTGATAAAATATTCATTAAAAAAAACATAAGAAATAGTCGTTTGCAAAAGCACGATAACTAAAAATGTAACCAGAATTTTAATAGCTGTGATACTCATATTCCGACCTCTTTAGAAATAAAACTAGAATACAAATCAATGACACTTTTCTTTCTGTTTTTACTAATGGGTAATATTGAACCATCTATCATTATTACCTCATGAGCGTTTAAAATCTTGACTCTTTTTAAGTTGATAATGGTTCCGCTGTTTATCTTAACAAAACTTAAAGGATTGAGTTCTTTTTCTATATTCTTGATTTTCCCATAAAATACTTCGTCATCTAACTCATTGTTAGTTTTCACCCTTAATTTTCTTCCCGATTCCGAGAATATAGATATTATAGACGAACTATCTATTTGAATGTGATCCTTGCCTTTTTTAAAAAATACATAACTATTGGAATTATTTATGTATTCAATAGCATCATAAAAAGCTCTGGCAAACTTTTTTGTATCAATAGGCTTTAACAAATATCGAAAAGGTCTAACTTCAAAAGATTCCAAGGTATAAGTTTCGTAACTTGTAACATAAATTATCAAAACTTGTTCGGAGAGCTTTCTGAGTTCTCTAGCCGTTTGAATTCCATTAAGTCCTGGCATTTCAACATCTATAAATAAAATAGATGGAAAATCTTTCACATCTATCAATCTAAGTAGTTCTTCGCCACTTAAATAAGCATCTATATCAGGTTTAAAATTATCTAATTTTTGAGATAAATCATATATCATATCTTCTATTAAATTTATATGTTTGAGATCATCATCACAGATAGCTATATTCATTGTGCCTCCTAACATAAGTTTTTTATGTACTCAATTTGCACTATTGATTCATTGTCATTCTTTTTTTATTATATAAAATTCAATTTTCAAATTCAACACAAACTTTGTCATTATAATCTCATTTTATTGCATTGTTCAAACAAAAGAGCGGCTGTCTATTTTTAGTGATTCCCATATCAAGTGTAAATGTCCTGCGTTTTGTTGCAATCAAAAAAGAGCATCACGTGATGCTCTCATAATTTATTTTACTAATTTTTTAAGTGGTGTTTTCTTCAATGTTTCGATAAATACTTCATTTTTTCCGAAGAACAATATCAATGTGTAGCCTATGACGCTGATGAAAAATACCACCAACAAGTTAAGTGTGTAGTGTGTGATAAATTTTGTAACTACAAATTTTGTCAAAAGTATCCACAACGCACCTGCGACTGCGAATTTCGCTGTGTAGAATAATTTGTCCATTTCGAAATAGAATCTCGCTTCTTTGAATTCAAATAAGCACACGAGAACTACTACTAATTCCGAAATCGCCGTAGTCACTGCTGCACCATTTTGTTGCCAAAGTGGTATGAAAATTAGGTTTAATCCTACATTTACGAACGCCGATATCGTCGTCGCTTTTAAGTTCAACGCTTCTTTTCCCAATGGAACGTTCATACACGTTGTGATTACACCACCTGTTATTGCAAAAAACACTGACACTGCTAGAATTTGCAACGAAAGTGTCGCCGCAATGAATTTTTCTCCAGAGAGAATGTAGACGATATTTTTGGATAAAACTCCAAGTCCTGTGCACATTGGTATCATTAATAATAGCAAGAAACTTGAGATTTCTGTTAACAAATGTCTGAATTCTGTCTTGTCATCCAATGTCGCAGCTTTTGATAATCTTGGAATTGTAACCATATAAATCGCGCCTAGCATTTGCTTTACAACAGAATACACCTTCACGCTTACTGCATAAAGTCCTGTGTAAAAATCTCCTGAAATCCAGCCAAGCATTGTCATGTCTGCGCTGACATACACCAAAACTGCGATGCTGTTTGAAAAGAAAAGCATGATAGGCTTCAAGTGTCTTTTCAGATTTAGTTTGAGTGTTGGTTTCAAACTTACGTATCTTCTCACATGTAACATATTCGAAACGCACACCAAACCATTTACGAAAACCGTAAGGCCTGCGTATTTTAAGTAATCTGATTGAGTTTTTACTACGAAAAATAGTAAAATTACACCAATAGTTTGAATTATGATACTTCTAATTGTAATGTACAAATAATCCTCGTGGATTGCATTGACCCATTCAACTCCAAGCGTCGCGAAGATTATACTCAAACTTTGAATGAAAACAAGCGTTGCATAATCGTGCATTTTCACAGAAACTACACAGAATATCAATAAACAAATATAAGAAATCAACGTTGATAACAAGTTGATGGAGAAAACTTCCCTCGAAAATCGATTGAGTTTCGTTCTGTTTTCTCTGTATTTGGAACCCTCTCTGACTGCGTAATTGGTAATTCCAAGAGACGCAATCAGCATGAATATTTTAATAATTGAATCCCCGTAGCTTACCTTTCCCATGTTTGCTACTTGCAAAATTCTCGTAGCGTAAGGAAAAGTTATCAACGGGTAGACAACGCTCAGCCCAACTTTGATTAAATTAAGCATTGCGTTTAATTTAAGTGATTTTTGCTTTGCCAAGTTTTTCCTCTCCTATGTGCAAAATTTATACTTACTATATTGTATCACACCTAGCTAGATAGATTATTACAACATTTCAAAATTTCCAACAAAAAAATAACCGTCACCTCAAAACAATGACGATTATTTTCCAGGTAATACCTGTATGGATTTTGCTGAAATTATTATATCACATTTTTCAAAAAATGTTATAACATTTCAATAAAAGCTCCAATTCTTGTATTTAATTGTCCGATATCTGATTTTGAATAATCAGTTTCTACAGCAATGTATGGAACATTCTTCTTATCGTTGCAGAATCTCTTAATTGACAAACCTTCAACTTGGTAAGGAGTACAAGCTTGTAAATGCATGTCGATAACTCCGTCAACCTTGTATTCGTCGATTAATTTGTCCAACAATTTAAGTCTGTTTTCATTTGGACTCACACAAGCGCAACCGATGTTCATGTATTTTCTAGCAATCGCATCAATCATATCTGGATTTTCAACATCTACATTTTCATCAATAGCCTTAGCACCGCCGCAGTTTTCGTAGCTAACCACAACTGCACCGTTGTTTTCGACAGCTTCGATAACTTTTTCAGTCGCACCACCGATAGGACAACCAGTAATCAAAATTCTTGGCTTGCCATTGATGTGCTTGTGTTCAGACATAACCCTAGCTTTTAATTCTTCAAGCATTTGTGGAATTTGTTCCTTATCAAAATCAAATTGCACACCATTTAAAACATGCCACAATTCTCCACCTGTAATTGGCAAATCATCAGCCTTCATTATAGAATAGAAGTCCTTTACAGCTGATCTCTCAGCGTTTTTCACTTCAATTCCATGTCTCAATTTTTCTTCAGTGATTTCAACGCCGAATAAATCTTCGATAGTCTTAATCATCTTTCTGATTTCTTCTTTCCACAAAATAATACCTTGTTCAGTGTTCTTATTTGGAAGCTCCATCACGTGAACTGGTTTGAATTCTCCCAAATATTCGTACATCTTCTTCTTGCCATCGCAAGTAGTTTCTCCGACAACCAAATCAGAAAAATAGAAGAACGGACACTTGTCAGTCAACGCAAAACCATAAGAAGATTTGATAAGTGGGCATAAGTTTTTAGGCAAATCCCTCTCAGCATCTTGAATAGTCTCGTCACTTGTAGCGCACAAACTAACACAAGTAGCGCCAGCTGCAACAGCTAACTCTTGTGGAAAAAACGTACAAAAAATTCCTATAATAGGAATATTCTTATCCTTTATTTCTTTTACCTTCAAAAAAGCATTTTTACGACTATCTGCAAAATCGTTAAAAACTTCTGGTAATTCCTTCTTTAAATCAACCATCTAATCACCTCGTAACAAATAATATCATTTAATCGCCAATATATCAAAATGATAATTGTTATTTATAGATTTTCCCTATAAATGACCTCCCTTCCCCCTCTTATGTATGATTTGAGGACAATAAGGAAGATTTGTGGCTTTTAATTGCAACCAAAAAGCAGAAAACCAGTTTGCGCTAATATCTAGACTACGATACAGAAAACACAAAAACTCGTAAATCGCTCATCTGTCTACAAAAATTGACAAATTCTAATCTCGAAATCCTAAAATTTGAAGCACGCTTCGCTTACGCGGTCAAATTTTAGACGGATTTCTTCGATTGAATTTAAAACAATTTTTTCCGAATGATTCGCTCTTTTACGATGTTTTTGGCTTTACAAATCAAAGTTCTTAGCAAAACTGGTAATCTGCTTTGTATTTTTTCAAACTACCTATGGCAATTATTGTATTTCAGTGAAATAAAATAGACAAACCGATACGGTTAGAATATCATACGGAAAAAATTGCACTAAATTCAAGCGAAGTGAATCGTTAAAAAATCGCACTGTCTGAGCGTTAGCGAGTTTGCGATTTTAGATTCACAAGCGATGAATTTATCAATTTTTGTAGTCTAGATATTCGTTCGTATCGGTGTCTATTTTTGCTTTTATTGAAGATATGTTCGTATCTTTACTGCTTCTTTATTTCTTCAATTCATCCAACACTTCGTTGACTGTTTCTTTTTCAGAATAAGGTGTCTTTTCATTTCCTTTGAGCTTGATGAAAGTTTCTTGTCCTTTTCCCAAAAGTAGCACAAAATCTCCTTTATCAGCCATTTCAATCGCATGTTTGATCGCAGATTTCCTGTCTTTGATTCTTACAAACTCACCGTTTGCTTCTTCAATACCACTTACGATATCATCTGCAATGTTTTCGTATGTGTCGAATTTTGGATCGTCAGTTGTCACCACTGAGAACACGTTGTTTTCAGCAGAAATCTTCCCAACTTCGTGTCTGATTTCACGAGTTCTGTCGCCACTCATTCCATAAACTGCGATTTTGCGTTTGTCATTTGGCACAGATTTGTAGATATTTTCAAACGCTTTTGGAGTGTGTGCAAAATCAATGACAATATTTATCCCCCTGTCGTTGTTGACGAATTCAAATCGCGCCTCAACGCCTGTAAAACTTTCCAAAGCTTTGGCGATATCTTCCAATTCGTATCCCAATAAATTCACAGCAGCAATCGCAGCCACCGCATTGTACACATCAAACAGTGCAAATCTGTTCAGTACGAATTTCACGTTTTTGATTTCAAAATGCATCTTGCCATCAATCAATTCGACATTTTCTGCTCTAAAATCAGATTCATTTTCAAGTGAGAATGTGTATGTGTCTTCAAACCTAGCCTTAGCTTTTCTTCCGTATTCATCATCTACGTTTGCGATTTTTTTCTTGGCATTTTCGAACAAAATCATCTTAGCATCGAAGTAATTCTCCATATTTTTGTGAAAATCCATGTGCTCCATCGATAAATTGTTAAACACAGCCACATCAAAATCAATCCCGTCTAGTCTGTGCAAATACAATCCGTGGCTGGAACATTCCACTACAGCGTTGTCGATTTTTTTGTCCACCGAAAGCTTCAAAATCTTGTCGATTTCTGAGATTTCTGGAGTCGTGTTTGGCGTTTCGTATTTTTCTTTCGCGATAAAAGTTCCGTTCGTACCAATGTTTGTGCATGGTGAGTTCAAATGTTCCAAAATATGACTAATCATAGAAGATGTCGTCGTTTTGCCATTTGTCCCAGTTACTCCAATCACGCGAAGCTTCTTGGATGGAAAATCACACACCACATTTGAGATTTGTGCAAGAGCAATCCTTGCATCGTCGACTTTGATGTAGTTGATGCCGTCAATTTGTGTGACATCTTCAGTTATTACAATAGTGTTTGCGCCATTCTCAATCGCCTTATCGATGAATCGGTGTCCATCAAATTCCATCCCAGAAATCGCCACGAACACACCACCTTTTTCGATTTTCCTGGAGTCATTCGTCACATTTGTAATCTCATCGTCATTGTTTTTAGTGTAATCTATATAATCAATTTTATCTATAATATCAGTTAAGTTCATTTATTTTCCCCTTTGGTTTTCATTTATATATTATTATATAACACCTGTCGATTGTTTTGGCAAATTTTACTCATAAACTAACTTGTTTTTTCTCACATTAATTGACTTTTTTATCAAAAATATTATAATAATCTTAACAGAACCTCTCCACGCTTAATGTAGTTTAACTACATGCGGACCACGGAGAGGGCTTTTTTTATTGTCACAAAAAAACTGACCACCAAGCTTAGCCAAGTGATCAGTCTACAAATTTTTTATTTCATAACAGCTACTGCAACTGCTATTGCTGCGATTCCAATGATAAGTCCAAACACAAGTCCTGCGACAATACTTACTATCGCTGATTTCACACCAACGGCAAGCATTCTTTCATCAGAAATTCTGTCGTAGAATACTGCTGAATACAAGACAACTCCAACTATCATGCCTACAATTGAAGGAAGGAATGTTGTTGGAAGTGCCATCAACAAAATGTTAATCAACGCTTCACAAGCTACATACACTCCAAGTCTTGTGTCTCTTTCTACAGGATTTGGAACTGGTGAAATGTCCTTTTTAGTGAAATGGAATATAATTCTACACACTGCATAGTAGAAAAACATTGATATAACAGCCAAAATAATAGTATATGTTATTGGATTCAATCCAGTTTTTGTTACTTGTTCCAATTGTTGTGCTTGTTCTGGGTGAAGCTTGAATTGTACGACTGATGCCACAAACGTGAACACTCCGTACAACAAGAATAAAATTACGAATGCACCTTTTTTATTGAATTTTTCAATAAGTCCATGTAACATTGAGAAAATATTTTGGCAGAAACCAGCATAACCGGAGCTATCTCTTTGAGTGTAATCTTCAATGTATTCTTCTTCATCATCTTGATTTTCGAAGAAAAAGCTGTCGTCAGTTTTTTCGTAGTGATCTTGTTTCGTATTAGAATAATTTTCTTCTTGGGAAGCTTGGAAATAATTACTTTCCCTGTCGGAATAACTGTCCTTATCTTCACTAAAACCGCCCTTCACATTTTCCTTTTCGTTAAAATAATTCCCGTCGTTTGTGTATTCGCTGTCGTCGTTTTCAAAGTTTTTGTAATCTCTATCGTCTGACATATTCTCCTCCTACAAATTATTTCTCGTTATTTTCATCTTCCTCTATCAAAACTTTCTTCCATTTGTCTAGTTGCGATTCTTCTTCCTTGGAAAGTTCAGGGACGTGTGGGTCCAATTGCTCGAACAAATCCAGCATAATCTCACTCACTAAAAGTCTAGTGAACCATTTGTTGTCCGCAGGAACTACATACCAAGGTGCATAATCAGTTGAAGTATGCTCCAACATATCTTCATAAGCCTTGTGATAATCGTCCCAGTTTTCTCTTTCCAAAATGTCACTAGCTGCAAACTTCCAATGTTTTTCATCCAAGTTAATCCTATCCAAAAGTCTTTCTTTTTGTTCGTCCTTCGACACATGCAAGAAAAACTTCACAACCTTGATACCATTATTGTCCAAATATTTTTCGAACGCATTGATATCTTCGAACCTTTTATTCCAAAAATCATCGTCGTTTTTCTTGTTAACCAAATTGTGAACTCTGGTTACAAGAACATCCTCATAGTGTGATCTGTTGAAAATCCCAACCTCTCCATAAGAAGGAGTTGCCTTTGTAATTCTCCACAAATAATCGTGATCCAATTCTTCTGTGGAAGGTTGCTTGAAGCTTGTGACCTTGCAGCCCGCAGGATTAAGCGCCGTGAACACTTTTTTTACCAAACTATCCTTGCCTGCAGCATCCATAGCTTGAAGCACAACCAAAATTCCCCTCTTGTTTTCAGCGTATAATTTTTCCTGAAATTCAAACATCTTTTCCAAATTTTGTGGAAGAATTTCTTCCTTCACTTCTTCTTTTGAATAAGAATCGTCTTTTTTAGTGCTAAATTTTTCCAAATCAACTTTTTTATTAGGTTTTACCCTGTATTTTTTAATATCCATAACTTACTTCCTTTTTAATATCGTTACTATATATTTATCCAAATCGGGTAAAAATAAAACAATTTCATTCATTGAATTAATTATATCATTTGTTCAATTTTTCTTCAATAGTTTACTATCACATTAGTATTATGTGAAATTTATTTGACAATCACGATTTTATATAATAAATTCATATTAACCAAAAGGAGGAACAATTATGAAAATATCAATACTCAATTTAATACCAAGATTTATAGATGAAACAACAAAACAATCCATCGATCGTGGATTGGAACTTGCAAAATGGGCTGACGGACAAAACTTCGAAAGATATTGGGTTGCAGAACACCACAACTCCAAATCAATCTCATGCTCAGCAACAGATTTGATTATCGGATATATTTTAGAAAACACACAAAGAATAAAAGTCGGAGCAGGTGGCGTGATGCTTCCAAACCACACACCATTCCAAGTTGCAGAAAGATATGGAACGCTTGAAACATTGTATCCCGAAAGAGTTGATTTGGGAATCGGAAGAGCGCCTGGAACAGACATCGAAACAGCGAAATTAATCTACAGAGACACTTACAAGGAAGATAACTTCAAAGAAGCCATCAGAACACTTTTAAGTTATTTTGAAGATGAAGCGGAAAACTTCAAAGTACGCCCATACCCTGGAGTTGGCACACACGTTCCAGTGTATATCTTAGGAAGCTCCATGACATCAGCTCACATCGCAGCACAATTGGGACTACCTTATTCATTCGCAGGACATTTTTCGCCAAACACAGTTGAAGTCGCACTCAAAATCTACCGCGAAGAATTCACTCCATCAAAATATTTGGACAAACCATACGTAATGCTTGGAGTATCTGCAAACGCAGCTTACGAAAAAGACGCCGCAGAACACATCAAACAACAAGCCATCTCCATATTCTTGCAAATCCAAAACAGAAACAACAGAGATGCATTCTTAAAAGCAGACCCTAACAACAGCCCAGAACTCACATCAATCGAAAAATTCATGATAAGAACTGCCCGTGGACTTCGAATCGAAGGAGATGTGAATTCTGTAAAAGATCAATTCATGGAAATAAAACAAAAATACAACCCAGACGAAATCATCGCCGCATCCTACATTCCAGATTTCAAATTATTAAAAGAAAACTACGAAATCATACAAGATTTGGCGTTGAACGAATAGAATTTATTGAAAAACCATCCAGAAAATTCTGGATGGTTTTGTGGTTTTCGTAAAAAATCAGGAGATGACTCCTGAAATGCGAAATAATTAAAGTAGTAAACCAATCATACAAAGAATATCATACGGAAAAAATTACTCCAAATTCAAGCGAAATGAAACGTTAAGAAATCGCACCGCGTAAACGAAGTGTGCTTGCGATTTTAGTTTCATGAGCTTAGAATTTGTTAATTTTTGAAGTCTAGATATTCGTGTATGATGGTTTATCTACTAACGGTTTGCTTTCTCTATAAAAAACTTTCAGGAAAATCCTGAAAGTTTTACATTATTTCATCTATTGTTGGGATGGATTCTCCCGATCCTTTTCTGGTTACTGTCTTTGATGATGCTTTTGTGGCAAATTCCATCGCTTCTTTGATGGATTTTTTTTGATCGAGCATGACTGCCATCGCTCCGATGTAGCTGTCACCTGCAGATGTTGTGTCCACGACTTTCGCTTTGATGGCATCTTGTTTGATGTGTTCTGTTTTTGAAAAATACTCAGATCCGTTTTCTCCCAATGTTATTATCACGGAGCCGACATTTTTGTCCAGCAATTCATCTGCTGCTTCTTTCAAATTATTTTTGCTAGAATATCTCAAAATTTCATTTTCATTAGGCACAAACAAATCCACTTTGTCCAATATATCTTCCACTTCAAACTCACTTGGAGCAGGGTTTAATATCACGAAAACTCCCTTTTCCTTCGCTTTTTTAATCGCGTATTCGTTCACTTCTTGCGGGATTTCCATTTGCAAAATCAAAATATCGCACTCATCCAAAAGCTCGATGTTATCGTCGATATCTTGAATTGTAATCGCATAATTTGCCCCATGATCCAAAACTATTTCGTTTTGACCAGTTTTGTCCACATTTATTAGCGCAGTTCCCGTGTCGACATCTTTTTTGATTATGTTCGATGTATCCACGCCGTATTCACGCATATGTTCGAAAATAAAATCAGCGTCCATATCATTTCCCACGCACGCAAGAAACTTCACATCTCCGCCGAGTTTTTGACAAGCAATCGCTTGGTTTGCTCCCTTGCCACCGACAGATCTGCTCTTTGACAGTGACGATATTGTCTCCCCTGGTTTTGGGAAATTTTCCAAATTATATGTAGTGTCTACATTCACGCTTCCTATAACTAAAATTGACATAAATCTCTCCTCATTTTGCACAAATTCTCAGAATTTTTCATAATATATCTTATATTATACAATACAAATCGGATTTTGTAATTCAGACAAAAACTTTTCTACAGTTTTAAATAAATGAATTAATATTTTTCAATTGGGTATATTATTAAATAAGAATATTAATTGGAGGAAACCATGGACGATAAGAAACAAGATTTTAAATCAAATCTCAAAAGTTATGTATCGGATGAAAAGATTGTTCAACCTGACGATTACTTTGAAGAAAAACCTGTAGAAGATGATGATGTGAACAAGGTGTCAGATGTTACTGGGGCACAAGAATCCACAAAATCTAATGACGATTATTTTGAAGAAATTAATCAAAAATATACTAAAAAAGAACGAAAAGAAGATAACGAAGAATATGAAAACTACAAGCAAAACGATTCACCTGATTGGTATTTGAAATGCGTAAAATTCATCAGTGTATATGCTGACAAAATCTACGACTTTTACGCTTCGACAAAACACGGAATCATATATTCATTTTTGACATCAGGTTTGATCGCCGCTTTGACTAGCGCAGTGTGGGTTAGCGTTACAACACAAGGTTCACTTGGAGAATTGTCGAAAGTTTTCCACAGACCTACGATTTCGATTATGACTTTGATTTTAGTACCATTAATCAACTACGTGATGACAAGATTCATATACATGTTTACGAAAAAACACATGAGACCAACTCCACCTCCTTGCACAAGAGATGTGAAGGGCGGCGTGTTTTCGATAATTAATGGATTGTTTATGTTCATACTTACGCCATTGGGATTTATCGGTAGCATTATCGGCTGCTTCACTGGAATGGTAGCTTACTCTGCGACTTTCCTAGATTTGTATTTGGAAAAGGACAGCTTCAAGGTTGGTTTGAAATCATTCATCGCACAAATCGTAATCAAAGTTATCGTATTTGTATTGGAAATGTTGTTGGTAGCTTTGGTTGGAATTTTAATTTATAATTCTTTTTCAAATATGATTAGATAAAACTTTACCCGATCTCTATTGAGGTCGGGTTTTTGTGTGCATTCAAAAAAGCCTAGCTCTCACGAGTTAGGCTTTGTTTGATTATTGTATAAGACTTATCTTGTTTTCAAGATTATCTGTCTTTACGTTTTTTCTTCAATCCTGCAAATCCAGCTGCTGTCATCAATGCTGACATTGATAGCATCATGATTTCACTTTCACTACCTGCTTTTGGCAATTTACCGGCAGATTCTCTATTAGGAGTGTCTGCTTTTTCTTTGCGTTTTCCTTGTTCAGTAGTTTCAGGTGTTTTTTGTGTTTCATTTGGTTTGTTTGGAGAATCTCCACTGTTATTGTCAGGAGTCTTTCCGTTGTTTTCAGGAGTTTTTCCATTATTTTCTGGAGTTTTTCCATTTTCTTCTGGAGTTTCACCTGGTGTACCTGGTTCATTTGGTTTTTCGCCTGGTGTTTCTGGATTTTCTGGTTCCTTATCTCCTGGTTTTATTTGGGTTTCTGGATCTTTGTCTCCTGGTTTGTCTGGATTTTCTGGATCTTTGTCTCCTGGTTTGTCTGGATTTTCTGGATCTTTGTCTCCTGGTTTGTCTGGATTTTCTGGATCTTTGTCTCCTGGTTTTATTGGGGTTTCTGGATCTTTGTCTCCTGGTTTGTCTGGATTTTCTGGATCTTTGTCTCCTGGTTTGTCTGGATTTTCTGGATCTTTGTCTCCTGGTTTGTCTGGATTTTCTGGATCCTTTTCTCCTGGCTTTGTTGGATTTTCTGGATCTTTGTCTACTGGCTTGTCTGGATCCACTGGTTTATCTGGATTTACTGGTGGGATTTCACAAACATTCTTAGTTCCAATTTCGATAATCTTATCTTGTTTTTCTGTAATTGTCTTTGTATCTCTAGAAACTTCCTTGCTGTTTTCTATCTTAACAGTAGTTTCAGTTTTACCTGGCTTACCTTCTTGGATAACATTAGTCTTTCCAGCTTCAAGATTTGGATTTTCTCTAATAATGATGTCGTAAGCTTTTTCGCTTTCGTACTTGAACTCACCATCAGTCTTAGAACCATATTCTACAACCTTATTAGTTGGTTCAGTTCTTTCTTCTGTAACTTCTAACTTACCAGTTTCTTTGTTGAATTTAGTAGTATATTTTACAGAACCCTTAGAACCTTCTTCGATTACTTTTGTTTCGCCTTCTTTAAGCTCTGGATTGTGTTTGTACTCAGTATCGTGACCAAGTTCAACTTCTTTTACAACTGGTTTAACACCAATTCTAACTACCCTATCTTCTTTTTCTGTGATAGTCTTAGTAGTTTCTGTTGGGTCTCCTACTGGTTTAGAATCCTTAATCTTTTGAGTTATAGTAACTTCTTCTTTACCAGCTTTTCCTTCGTTTTCAATCTTTTGAGTTCCAGATTCTAATGTTTCATCATAAATCAGCTTAGTTTCGTAAGGAATTTTTCTTTCGATAGTATTCTTAGTTTCGCCTTCAGAAGGTTTCTTACCTACTCTAACAACTCTCTTTTCTGGAGCTTTTGTTTGTACTGGTTTACTTTCTTCAGACTTAGTTACTTTTCCATTTACTATAGTATGAGTTACAGTTATTTCTTCTTCACCAAGTTTTCCTTCTTTATCGACTACTGTTTTACCTGGTTCTAGAGTTTCATCTACAATATATTCTGTTTCAAATTCAACTGCTTTTGTTTTCTTAGTTTCAAAAGTACCCGTAAAGTCATCACTACCTACTTCGATAATTTCTTTAACTGGTGCTTTTGTTTCTTTTGGTTCTGAAGTTTTTGTTACTTTAGAGTTTTCGATAGTTACTGTAAATTCTTCTTCACCTTCAACACCTTTTTGAATTACCTTGTGTTCGCCCTTCTTAAGTTCAGGATTTACTTTGATTTCTACTTCATATGGTTTTTTATTTGTATAAGTGTGAGTTCCATTTGTTTTACCACCGATTCTGATAACTCTGTTTTGACCTTTTTCTTCTGTTTCAGAAGTTACAACCTTCTTTTGGTCTTGGTCATAAGTTGTTGTAATAGTAACCTTGCCATTTTTACCTGGAGTTACTTCTTCAGTCTTTCCAGCTTCAAGGTTTTCATCATAAACATATTCTGTGTTGAATGTTTTTTCTACAACTTTTGTAACTGTTTTTGTACCAATTCTAACTTTTCTATCCTCTTTTTCAGTGATAGTCGTAGTTTCTTCAGAAGTTTCTCCAGTACCGTCAGTAATTTTTGTAGTAATAGTTACTTTTTCCTTACCAACTTTACCTTCGCTTTCTACTTTTTCACTTCCTGCATCCATAGTATCGTCATAGATATATTCAGTTTCAAAAGGTATTTCTCTATCTACAGTTTTTACTGTTGAGCTTTTTGCAACTGCAGTACCGACATAGATAATGTGGTCTAGAGGTTGATCATTTTCAACTTCCTTAATTTTAACAGGATCCCCGACTTTTTCTCCATTTTTAATAGCTATTTCGTAGTAAGTTGTCTTAGACCCGGCCTTTCCTTCTTGTTCTACACGACTTTGTCCCTTAGCAAGATTTGGATCTTCCTTAACTACGACTTTAAATGGAATTTCTGTTGTGCTTTCATACGGATATTTTCCAGTAAAGTCTTGTGTACCTACAATAATCTTTTGAACTGCTTCTGTAACAATTTCTTCTTCAGTAGTTGTTATTTTCCCTGTTGCTGGGTCATATTTGTTTACAATCTTTGTCTCAACCTTACCAGGTGTTAATCCACCGTCTTTGAACACACCCATCTTTAGGCTTGAATCATATACATATTCAACCTTTACACCTACTTCTTTTGAGTAGTCTTTATTATTTTCAGCAGGTTTTGTGCCTACTTTAATAACTTGTTGGGTAGGTTTTGTTTCAGCAGTAACTTCAGATTGAAGATCTCCATCTTTTTCGCCGTTTTTAATTCCTTGAGTGTACTTGGTTGTCTTAGATCCGGCCTTACCTTCTGTAACTACTTTGCTTATGCCAGCTATCATAGTTGGATCTTCTTCGATTTTTACATCATAAGGGATTTTCTCTGTAACTTCATGACTGATATTGCCAGTAAAGTCTTTCTTTCCAACTCTTATTTTTGCATTAATAGGTGCTTCTTCTTTAGTTACACTTGCAGAACCTTCAACTACTTCAGAATTTTTTATAGTCCATTCAGTAGTTCTTGAACCTTCTTTTCCTTCAACATCAACTACATATTCTCCAGCCTTTAAGTTAGAATCATATTCGATTTCATACTTAAACGGAATCTTTTCTTCGTGTGAATGCTTACCTTCAGTCATTGTGCCGACTTTGATAATTTGGTTTTGAACTTTCTTAGTTTCTTCAGTAACTGGGTCATCACTTCTTACTACTTCACCATTTACTAAATGTTTCTTGGTTTTAGTAACTGTTTCCCCATTTACACCAGCTTGTGTAATTATTTTATCGCCAGCTGCAAGAGTGTTGTCAAAAACTATTTTCGTTTCATAAGGTACGATATTCTTATTTACTTCTTCATATTCTCCACTGAAATCTTTCGTTCCAAAAGTAACCCTTCTTGTTCCTGGAATCACAGTAGTTTCTTCTTTAGATTCAATTTTACCTGTTTCAGGATTATATTTATTAACAATTTTTGTTATTACCTTACCTGGTACAAGGTCTTCAATATTTCTATAGCCTTTTTCTTTTGTAGAATCATAGACATATTCAACAATAACATCAACAGTTTTCTCTACGTCTACTTGATTATCTGCTGGTTTTGTACCAATTTCGATTATCTCTTCCTTTGGTGCAACATACTTATCAATGAGTTCTTTTTCTGTAAATGTAGATCCTTCTATTAAGTTTCCATTTACAATCTCACCAGTGTATTCGTAAGTTCTTGAACCGGCTACACCTTTTTGCTTAACATTAGATTTTCCAGCTTCAAGCTCTGGGTTTTTAACTACTTTTACAGTATATGGAATTTCTTTTGTGACTGTATTTGTAACAGTACCATTGTAGTCTTTTTGGCCGACTTTAATTACAGCGTCTACTGGATCTGTTATTTTAACTTCTGGATCTCCAACTTTTTCTGAATTGACAATAGTCCAAGTTTTTGTATTTTCTCCTTCTTTTCCTGGAGTTACAATCTTGTAGTTTTCAGTAGCGTCCGGATAATTTTTGTAGAAGTCAGGATCAAACTCTACCTTGTATTTAAATGGAATCTTGTCTGTATCGACAATTTGCCCTTGAGTCTTTGTACCGATTTTTATTTTCTTGTTTTTAGCTTCTTTAGTCGTTTCTTTATTTATTGTTACCGAGCCATCTTTTTCCCTTGATGTGGTGATAGTCACTTCGCCTTTTTCACCATCGTTTACAATTTTAGTTTCCCCTGCTGCCAATGTGTCATCAACTTCATATTCCGTATCAAATGGAATTTCAATTGTAGTTGAAGATGGCATCGTACCAATTTTAATAATTCTTGGTGTCGCTTCTCTTGTAACTGTAGATTCTATTTTTCTATCGCCTTCAATAAAAGTACCATCAGTTTGGAAAAGACCCTTTTTCCCATTTAATGTGTCTTGGATGAATGTTGTAGTTAGCTCTCCTTTTTGACCAGCTTGGAATTCTTGGAAATATCCTTCCGGAAGATTTGGATCGTATTCAACTTTAGTTTCAAAAGGAATTTCAGATGTTAATTTTTCACTAGTTTGAGTCTTGTGTTGCTTTGTAGCAATAAATTGAGCCTTAATCTCTTCAGTTCTTTCCTCTCCCGTAGTCTGGTCAGTATATTTTACTTTGACAGGCACTGTTAGTTTTTCTCCACCGTTTATTTCCTTACCTTCTGGAAGATTTGTAGGAAGGGTCGCTGTTACTGCACCTGTTTTTTGGTCAATAGATACATTCCAAACATTTCCCTTGTTATCCTTAAAAGTATTTCCAATAAGTTCGTAGGATTCTGGTTGGTTTTTCTTTAAGTCTTGTTCTTTTTTTGGAACAATAGGATTATTAACCAAGGTATTTCCTTGAGGTCCTACTTCTGCCAAATACTCTGGTCTATTATTGTTAGTTTCTTGAACAACAAAGTGGAACCAGTGGGTGTCTGTAGAACCATTTGTGTAAGTGTATTCTACAGGTAGGGCTAAGAAATCACCGGCTTTAGCTTGCTTTGGGGCTCTGATTGTAAATTTTGAAATATTATCTGACTTGCCATCAATAACCCAGCGCTTATCTGCATATTCATCGCTAGTTATAAATTCCTTATAGTCAACTCCTAGATCTGCTGCAATTTGTTTATTGGCTATATCAAGAAATTCTGCTTTTAGTTTACCTGAGGCCTCTCCACGACTATAAGCACCGTCCATCTCTGCACCGGTTTTTTGGATACCTCCGGTTTCTGCCGGATCTTGTATCTCGACACTAAAGTCTTCACCAGGAATTACTTTTGTTGAAGTATGTTCATCGAGTTTATTTCCTTGTTGATCTTTGAAATCTTGGTCATAGTGTCTTGTATCATCAAGGTTTAGGTTAAACTTGCCAATTAGGTTGTAGTGGTCGTAGCGGTCGATGCCTTGCTTGTCGATTGTGACATTGGTTCCCTTATGGTTGATGTCAGCAGTACCTGCACCTGTTTCTGTATACTTCGCATCACCATTGGTAAATTCATTGTTTTTAGAAGCTACATTTTCAAACTCAGCTTTAGTTCTAGGACGGGCAAAAAATCTGACATCTAGATGTTGGATGCCCTTATAGTCAGCTGTGTTAAAAATAGACTCTTCATCTACTACATACTTGCCACTTGCATCCTGTTTTAGGGCGCCCTTAGGCATTTTTACCTTTACAATACCATTTTCGTCAATATAGGCGCTGGCTCCCGGTACGACCTTGCCTGTGTTTGGATTATAAACTTGGCCTACTAGTCTTCCCTTGGCATTGTCATCTAGGTTTTCTACTTTTATCTTTGTATCTACTTCTTGGCCTTTGACAAAGACCTTGTCCTTGTACTCTCCTTCTAGCTTAATTAATTGGAGTTTGTCATTTTCATTTGGCCATGGGTTGACTGTAAAAATAAAGCTAGCACTATTCCCTTGAGTAGCTTTCAGACCATTAGGATTATCAGCTTTGTATTTGCCTTGCCAAGCCATGGTGGTATTGTCATTAGCTGTGTTATTGATATGCTTTAGGTCTTCTTCACTAGCCCAAATATTCACATTCCTTTGTTTTCCTGAAGACGTTATATCAAGATCAGCTTCAGCCTTGTAGTTAGGGTCTTTGAAGCCATCAGCAAGCTCTTTCCCTTCATCATTTGCTGGGTTAGAGCCATTATCAAGTACTCCTCCAAGAAGTCCAGAATTGGTAAAGCCAATCTCCGTATAGGTCCTTTGGCCCTTTTCTTTGTCGATTTCTATTTCAATACCAAACTTTTTCTTGTCTGGACTATCACCACCTGGTTCTAGGGTCTTGTAGCGAGCTCCGTCCTTAAAGTCCATATCAGGACTATTTGGTTCAGTATGAGTTGGACCACCGGAAACTAGGTCGCCATTTTCATCTACTTGGCCTGGTTCCATTTGGCTTTCGCGGTAGTTTCCTACCTTCTTTTCGTCTTCAGAATAGTTTGGCTCAGCTGGTTCAGCTTTTTGTGCTTCTGCAGGTTTTTCATCAGACACTTCAAGTCCAGAATTATCTGCTTCATTTTCCACATTACTTACTGCCGTTGCTTGTGCGGGATGATTTAATGCTTGTGATCCGAAGCCTGTTTTTTTGAAATTGATTTCCTTTTCTGATTTTATATTCGAGCTTTCTTGTTGGTTTTGTTTTTCTTCATCTGCGTTCGCTTTTTCTTTTGCGTTTGCTGCTGTTTCTGCTTGCGCTTTTTCTGAATTTTTTTGTTCAGCAGATTCTTTTGCTTTTGCAAGTTGATTGTCAATTAATTTTTCTGTGACAGCTTGTGAGCTATCTGTTTGCTTATCGGCAAATGTTTTCGATTGTGGTGCCGATACAATTACTGCACTGGCCAATGCTGCCATGAGTAATTTTTTGTTGATTTTCAAAACAATTTCCTCCTTAAATTATTGTAATTCCTTTGTAATTTATTTTATTTTTGAAATATACTAGTAGTTTAAAAATATTTAGTTTGCTACACTTAAATTATACTTTAAAATGAATACAAACGTCAAACAAACACCCTTTTTCCGCTTAATTTTTTCCGTGTTTGTTTTTGTTTTATTCATTTTATATTCAAAACGTTGTAATGTGTTAATCTTTTATTTTAAAATTGTATTTAGTGATTAATTTTATGAAATCTGTTTATTGAATGCTTTGTTGTACTGGGTTATAATAAATGTATAAATTAAGAGGAGTTTTTATGAAAAAATTTTATGGTGAAGTGTTTTCACGTTTAGAAAAACATATTAAAACAATAGAGAAGAAACAGGGCGCGTGGATGTTCACGCTGATTATTTCAGGAGTTATTAGTTTACTTTCATTTATGTTGTGGATGAAGATTAGTCCTCCGAATTCGTCGCAGGATTTTCTGAGTTTGTCGCTTCCGTTGTCGTATTTTTCGAAGACTGTCATGTCACCTTTTTCGTGTGTGTTGAGTTTTTGGATTGCGACTAGTTTTTTAAAAAAAGATATGGTGGCAAAGATTTCGAACTCAGAATTTTTGGCGAAGGCTAGTGTGTACACTTTGGTTACAATTGTCTTGGCTTCTGTGTTTAACACTAGAATTCCGGTTGTTAGCGTGATTGTAAATGTCATATCGGGTTTTGTGTACAGCATTGTGATGTATGACAAATTTAAGCCCGATTTTTTGAACAAGGCGACGATAACGGCTGCTATTGTGAAGATTGTGATGAGTGCGATTGGCTTTCTGATGGGTACAACTTTGTTGTTTTTCATCGTTTTAAATTAGTCGTTTGGTAGTTGGAAATTATACAAGGAGTGTTTTATGAAAAAATTGATGGCTTTGATGCTGGCATGTATGTTGAGTTTTCCTGTGGTGAGTGTTGCAGACAAGGATAGCGCAAATGAAGGGGCTTCAGAAAAGGTTGAAGCAAGTGCAAATGATACTGCTAAAAAATCTGATGCTAATGCAAAGGCTAAAGATGCAAATGATAAAAAGCAGGAAGAAATTACTACTAATGAAGATGGTGTGTTCAAAAATGTTATTCATCAAAGATTCCAAGGTGAAAACAGAGCGAAGACTGCTGTGAATGTGCAACGTCATTACTTTGCAAATACGAACAAGGTTATTCTAGTAAATGACAACGCATATCCAGATGCAATCAGCGCGACGAATGTGTCTATGGGCAAATACCCACTTTTGTACACTGGCAAGAATTCATTATCCGTTGAGACGAAATCAGCGCTTGACAAGATGTTTTTGGATGAGATTTATCTGATGGGTGGCGCGAATACTATAAGCAAAAAAGTTGAGAATAGTTTGAAAAAGAACTTCCCTCACGCGAAAATCACTAGAATTATGGGAAATAATCGCTACGATACATCAGCAGAATCTGCGAAAACACGTGCAAATACTACGAATTTGATATTTGCCGCAGGGACAAATTATGCCGATGCACTGTATGCTACAAGCCTTGCAGCGCACCAAAAAGCGCCGATCTTGCTTGTAAGTAACGACGGATTATCAACATCTACTGTGAATTTCATAAAATCAATCGGAAATATCGACAACGTGACAATTGTCGGTGGAGAAATATCTGTAAATCAATCTGTCAAAAACCAAATCGAAAATCTGACTAAAAAACGTGTCACAAGACTTGCAGGTGTGGACAGATACGAATCCAGCGTTGAAGTCGCTAAGAGAGTGAACGCAAATCCAGCAGAAGTCATCACTACAAGCGGTGAAGTATTCGCCGATGCACTCGTATCATCGACAGTTGCACAAAAAATCAAAGCGCCAATCTTGCTTGTGAAAAAAGACGTCCTACCACTTTCAGTCAGAGAATATATGAAAGACACCAACTCCATCTACAAATTGACTACAATCGGTGGATACAACACAGTTACCAAGAACAATTACTCCACACAAGTAATATTGATATCGGGACTAGACATCGACAAGCCACTTTTGGATAAACAAGGAAAAGGCCTCATCAAAGCCTTCACAAAAGATTACAAAAAATACTACGTACTTCCAAACAACAAATATTACAATTCAATCAAAGAATACGACAAACTGTTCGTTTACTTGAGAGATGCATTGGCAGAAGATTACAGACCATTGGAATAACGCGGAAATGAATTAAAAGAGGACATTTGACCTGAACCCCAAAATCCGGAATACGGATGAAGGGGTTTTTTCATGCAAAAAAATAGGCGACATCCATCGCCTATTTAAAATTTGTATAATATTCTTCTATTAATAATTTGATATTTGCAACTAGATCGGGATATTCTGCATCAATATCCGTTACAATTGCAGCATACAAGTCTTTTTCATTGATAGTTTGCATTTTGTGAATTCTAATGAAACTAATCGGTTGAGTTAGGTTCAGATTGGGATAATCATTTTTATTGATTGCCACATCATACTTCACATGCCTTCTACTTCTGTCTGTTATCTTGGAAACTGGAAGTGCGTTATAATCTTTAGGAAATTTATTGTCAGCTTCCTTAATAATTAAAAACGGTCTGGATTTGTAATCAATTCTATTAGTCTTGGAATTATAATACGGAAATCTTACTTTGTATATAGACCATTCTTTACTAGAATTATTCATACTTAATCCTCAATATCTTCAAATTCGTCTACATACATATCAAAAACTGAATCGTAAGGTCTCAAATTATTCGCATCCACCCTTATATCATCAAGCTTTATCTTATTAAATCCTTGTTGCCTGTCAGTTAATCCTTCCCTGCTTTTTTGCCAACAATATTCTTCGTGCGACAAATCCCTCAAATACCACGCATCGTATTTTGCGTACTGAGCAATCGTATTGTCGATCACGTATTTTTCTTCTTCTGTCAGAGAAAATCCGCCCTCAATATCAAACACTTCCGAATTTTCTAGGCAATATCTCAACGATGGCAACACTGGTCCATGTATCCAGCCTTCAAATTCTTCATCAAATAATTGATGTCCAGTCAAGCATAGAGATTCCCTTTGTGAGAAATACATTAGTTTCTGCAATTTTAATTCGCTTTGAATTCTATTGCCAGTTTGTCTTTCATATGAATAAATCAAATATTTCGTAACTTCAAATTCTTTTTTCATTCTCTACACCTCCTATTAACATCATTATATAACTTCAAACACAACATAGCAACATATGTTCTGCTATTTAAAAGAACAAATAATTCAAAACATACACCGTAACGACCGACAGCAAAAATCCAAGCTCCGTAATTCTGGTTTTCGTTTTCTTATAAAAATCAAACGAAATCACAAATGACGGCCCAATCGTAACATACATAATTATAGATTTAATCAACAGCTCGTTGTTCGTCACAGCGCTCACCACAACGTATGTAAACACTGGAATTATCAGCAAATTCACAACGGCAAGCATTAGAGATGTCAAATCAAGCAAACTTTTCATATCAATACTTGAAATTGCAAGTGCAAATGCGATTATAATCACAACTGAACTTGTCGATTGAATAATTTTCAGAGGAGTTAGCATGTATGAAAACTTGTAAATCGCACAAATACAAAAAGCTACGGAAAATCCCATCGCCATCAGGAAATCTGTCACACTGAAAATCCTCTTGTAAAGCATATACACAAGATAAATCACACAAGAAATTATAATCAGATTATTCATAATATTCTTATCCATAACATTCTGCAAAAAAGGCCTCATCACGATAATATTTGAGAAAATAAACGCAGGTTCCAACGAATCCTTGTCTTTCGTGTTGATTTGAAAAATCATCGTCATAATCTTAGACAATATCCACAAATACACAAAAAATACACCAAGTTTGATGTTGAAATTCTTGTACGTAAGTTCATTCAAACTAATCGCAATGTTCGCCGGAATAATTACAACGTAGATTAATTTCGAAAAAAATGCGACAATTTGCTTTTCATTTGAAATCGTTCTGGCAAACAAAAATATAATTGCAAACACCACCAGAACGCTAATCCAGTAATTAAAATAACTCATACTATCCTCCAACTTTATTATACCATAGCAAATCAGTAAATTGGATTGTAGAGTGTCGTTCATTTATTGAAATGATTTATAAATATATGGAAGGTGTGACATTTATTCAAATATATATTATTATATATATAACCAGTATTTTAATGAGGTGTTCACATGTTTATACGAAAAATAAACCACAAATACAAAAATTTCGAGTTAGACATCGAAAATCTAGAAATAGGAAACCATAAAATTATAGGACTAATTGGAGAAAACGGAGCTGGTAAGACAACTTTGATGGATATATTATCCAAAATGATAAAAGCAAACGCAAGTTTTGATGTCCAAGATTATAACGAAAATGATATTTTATACATACCTTCTCAAGTATCTCCATATTATTTTTTAACAGTAAGTGAATTTTGTAAAATTGTAAATGAATACTCCCCTTCCAATAAAACGTCTGAAGATTTAATAGTTGAACTTGGACTGGAAGATAAGAAAGATACTTTAATTTCTGAATTATCTGAAGGAATGAAGAAAAAGTTAACTCTGATTAACATTTTAACAGGTGATTATTCCCTTATAATTATGGACGAACCATTCAATAGCATTGATCTTAAATATTCTTATGAAATCAAAAAATTAATCCTTCAATTGAAGGAAAATTCTACAATTTTGATTTCATCACATATTTTAGACAGTCTTGTCGATATATGTGATGAGTTTGTGCTTTTAAAAAATGGTAATGTAAAAAAAGTATTCGTCAATTCAAAAGATAAAAAGCAACTGGAGGACGAGATTTTTGAGAGAAATATTTAAATTGGATATGAAGTTGCGATTTAAGGAAATAAAAATCGACAGATTATCAGGTGCAATCCAATTCGTTTTGATAGTCTCAGCGATTTTTTTATTTTTAAAATATTTGAGTTCTCTTCCATCAGACCATTATGTGATAAAAGCTTTATTTGCGTTTTTCTTAGCTTTTATGGGATTTTTCAAAATAAGAACTGATAGTATAACTCAAAGAGAAATGGATTTTATGACCTTTTTCCCAAAATTCAACAAAGCCCAAGTCAGAAAATACTTCATGTATAAGAAAGCTACGATTACATACATCTTCATAATTTATTTGTTGTTTCCAACTTCTGTAGATATTCTGGAAATCAAATCTTTCTTTATGTATGGTTCGATTATTTATCTGTACGTGTTTGTGGATACATTATTTTTTTATGTGACAGAAAACACAAGAAAATCAAATATATTGTACACAGCTCTTAGAATTTCATATTATGTTTTATTCTTTTCTAGTATGAATTTCCCAAATTTGGGAATTGATTTAGAAAAGTTACTACCAAAATTGCAATTATGGTACATGATTCCAACGTTTACAATCCTTTTTTGTGTTAACCCACTTCTGTTGAAATCACCAAATCAGAAAGGACAATAAATGACAAAACTAGTATTTCGCTATATTTTAAGGGATAAAATTAAATACGAAATTATCGTAATACTATTCATAAGTGTGTTTTCATCTATAAATTCACCACAGAGTTTATATGGATTGAATTTCTCCACTACTTTATTAAGTATACTTTTCATATTGTATTTTAGTGTTATGAATGCACACAAATCAAAGTTCTTGCTGTTATATCAGCCAAGAAATGTTAAACATCTTAGAAAAGATACCATAAAATCAATGTGCTACTTGTCTAGTATATTCTTACTCTTGGCTGTTATATTGGATTTTTTCATAATGAAATCCATCTATCTAACTGAATATTATTTTGTAAGCATGATAATATTCTATATTTCTACAAGTATTATCAAGGTAAACATAGAAAAAAACACCAAAATTGATGAACCTATAATTAGATTAAAGGAATGCGTATTCGTTTTATGTTCAGCAATTATATTAGTAGCTGCGATTTTGGCTATCAAGTTCCTAGTTTTCAGTAATTTGTTGTAATTTGTTTGACACATCGTTGACATTTCGTAAACATTTTCCACGTTGCAAATCAGTATAAGGGGTATAATAGATTTAAGGAGGATAATATCATGAAGAGGAAATTATTAGTAGTATTGTTGGCATGCGCTATGCTAAGTTCTTGTGGAGTGAAAAACGTTGGAAATACTGGCGTGAAAACTTCTGGAGAAAATGGCATACATATCAAAAATGGTGACTCAGAAGTAAGTATCGGAAAAGATGGAATCATCGCAAAAAACGGCGACTCCGAAGCAAATATAGGAAAAGATGGAATCGTCGCAAAAAACGGCGACTCCGAAGCAAATGTCAGCACTGAAGGAGTAAAAGTGCAAAACGCACTCGACCTTGAAGGAGAAGACCCAGAAACAAAAGAAAAAAGAAAAAAGAATGTGTTCTTGGACGAAGACAAAATAAAAGAAATGGAACTAAAAGAAAATTACCTTGAAAAAGAAGACATTAAAGATTGGGAAATCAAATTGGACAAACAATCCCAAACATACACAATAAAATACAAAGCACTAAATCAAAAACACGAAAACGAAAGAGACGCCGTCACAGGTCAACTCCTCAATGGAATGACATCGGCTGTTTCAAGATAGTGCGTAAAATAGTAAAACAGGGAATGTTCCCTGGAGACTGTGAAATAGTTTGTGTATAGAATCCTCCTGATATAATAGTAATCAGGAGGATTTTAAAATGCCAAGAAAAAGACCAGAAACTAGACTCAACAAAATATCCAAGATGTTAATTGAAGAATATCAACCAGAAACAGTACAAGATTTACAAGAAGCTTTGAAAGATCTTCTAGGAGACACAATGGAACAAATGTTAAAAGCAGAGTTAGATGAACATCTAGATTATGAATATGGTGAAAAACCACTGTCATTAAACACAAGAAATGGATCAAGTAAAAAAACAGTTAAATCATCATACGGAAACATAGACCTAAACATCCCACGAGACAGAGAAGGATCCTTTGAGCCACAAGCATTGAAAAAATATCAAAAAGACATATCAAACATAGAAAACCAAATAATATCTATGTATGCAAAAGGAATGACAACAAGAGACATATCAACACACATAAAAGAAATCTATGGATTTGGAATATCAGAATCCATGGTAAGCAAAATAACAAATAAAATACTACCAACTATTGAAGAATGGCAAAATAGACCATTAGAAAAAGTATATCCATTTGTATTTTTAGATGCAATACACTATCATGTAAGAGAAAATAACATAGTAGTAAAAAAAGCAGTATATATAGCACTAGGATACAATACAGAAGGATACAAAGAAATACTTGGAATGTGGGTAGGAGAAAATGAATCAAGTAAATACTGGCTATTGGTATTAAATCAATTAAAAGAACGAGGATTAGAAGATATATTAATAGTCTCAACAGATAATTTATCAGGATTTAGCCAAGCAATAGAAAGTGTATATCCAAAAACAGAAATTCAAAAATGCATAATTCATCAAATAAGAAATTCAACAAAATTCGTATCATATAGAGATATAAAAGAGCTAATGAAAGACTTAAAAACAGTATACAAAGCATCAACAGAAGAACTAGCACTAAGTAATCTAGATATATTTGAAGAAAAATGGGGCAAAAAATACCCAATGTGTGTAAATTCATGGAGAAATAACTGGGCTGAATTATCAACATATTTCAAATATCCAGAAGGAATAAGAAAACTAATATATACAACAAATAGCATAGAAAACTTTAATAGACAACTTAGAAAAGTAACAAAAAACAAAACAATATTTCCAAGTGACTACGCCCTACAAAAAAGCTTGTATCTAGCGATGGTAGATGCTTCAAGTAAATGGACGAGTAGAATAAGAGGATGGGATCAAATATTGTCACAACTATCAATATTTTTTGAAGGCAGAATCTAAATTTTGCCATAAAGATAATAAAAAATTTGAATCATTCAATCAAGAGTAAAGGTATAGCCCTGGTCTGACGACCAGCTCTTGACAGAAATCTTCAAATTTTTAAGAAATACAATTAGGCAAAAAGGGAGATTTTTAGAAAAATCTTGACCTTTTAGTTTAATTGTGCCAAAATTAGGTTACAAATATCTGAACTTTCAGATTTTAGTAATAAAAGTATATTTTTTAAAAATCAAAAAAATATCAGCTCACAACCTATCAGGAGGAGCTGATACACAAAACTTTTCACATACCCTGTTCCCTGTTTTTTTGTTTTCATTTAGGTGGTTAGGAGATGAACGTGGTGTGACGATTATCATTGTGTTTGCTGTAGAACTGACCTACGTTTGTACTGCAATCCCCAACCCTGCGTAACTCTAAGCAAACGATCGAGCTGAATATCACCATAGAAAATTTAATGTTTCTTGTGAGCGACGCTTCGAACAAGAAAATCTTCACTTAATTTTTCTACACAGAAGATTTTCGCAGTGAGGCTGAGCGAATAAGATTATTAAATTTTCCCCAAGATATTCGTGCGAGATGTTTGCTACAACTTGAACTATGTTTGTCCTGCAATTCTCAATCCTTGCGAAACCTTCAAGCAAACGATCGAAGCTAAGAATATCATACGGAAAAAATAAACATAAATTCAAGTGAAGTGAACCGTTAAAAAATTGTGCTGTCTGAGTGCGTAGCACGAGTTCACAATTTTAGGGTCACAAGCTTAGAATTTATTTATTTTTGTAGTCTAGATATTCGTGATATTCGTGCGAGATGTTTGCTACAACTTGACACAATGTTTTTCCTGCAATCCCCAACCCTGCGAAGAACTTCACACGATTTTCTATCTTTAACGCACCAACACCTACCCCACTAAAAAAGACGTATCACACGATACGCCTTTATTGTTGTCTATTATTTTTTGCTTTTTACTGCTTTTAATATTTCTCCTGCTGCGAATGGCAACAATGCGCATGGCAAGATTACTTTGTAGTGTTCAATGTGAAGTGGTATTGTTTCGAATACGTCATTTACTCCAGGGATGTAGATTACTGCTAACATTAATAATAATGAAAGTGATGTTCCCATTACCAATGCTTTGTTAGAGAATACTCCGATTTGGAATACTGATTTGTGTTCACTTCTTACTGAATAACTTCTTAGTAATTCTGATAGGATCAATGTTGCAAATGCAACTGTTCTTGCAGATTCGATGTGGCCATCGAAGTGGTTCAATCCGTAATTGTATGCGAATAATGTCGCAACTGTGATTGCCAATGATTGAACGATGATGCTTAGTCTCATGTTCTTGTCGATGATAGCTTCTTTTGGTGAACGAGGAGCTCTGTTCATGATGTCAGCTTCTCCTTTTTCAACTCCAAGCGCCATTGCTGGGAATGAGTCTGTCACTAAGTTTAACCATAATAATTGAATTGGGATAAATGGTGTGTCCCATTTGAACATTATTGCCAAGAATACGATAAGAATTTCTGCGATGTTACAGCTTAATAGGAATGATACGAATTTTTTGATGTTGGAGTAAATTATTCTTCCTTCTTCTACTGCGTTAACAATAGTCGCAAAGTTGTCGTCTGTAAGGATAACTTCTGATGTGTTCTTCGCAACGTCTGTTCCAGTGATTCCCATCGCAATTCCGATGTCTGCTTTTTTGATTGCAGGTGCATCGTTGACGCCGTCACCTGTCATCGCTGCAATGTGTCCATTTTCTTTTAATGCTGTTACGATTTGTACTTTGTTTTGTGGAGAAACTCTCGCATAAACTCTCTTTTCTTTGACGATTTCACGGATTTGTTCGTCTGACATATTGTTAAGTTCAGCTCCCATGATTGCTTGTGAATCGTCCGTACAAATTCCCAAATCTTTTGCGATTGCTACTGCTGTTTCCAAGTAATCTCCAGTAATCATAACTGGTGTGATTCCCGCTGTCTTACATTCTTTGATTGCATCTTTTACTTCTAGTCTTGGTGGGTCTATCATTCCAGATAATCCTACAAATACCATGTCTTTTTCGATGTTTTCAGATGTGATTTCACTTGGCAATCCTTCGTGTTCACGAAGTGCATAAGCTAGTACACGAAGTGCTTGCTTAGCGTATTCGCTGTTTTTCTTCAACAATTTTTGTTTTAATTCTTCTGTTAGTGGTTTGATTTCGTTGTCGATTAAAATTTTGCTACATTTTTCGATAACTATATCTGGTGCACCTTTTGTGAAGGAAATAATCTTGTCAGATAAGAATTTGTCGTGGAATGTAGTCATCATCTTTCTTTCTGAATCGAATGGAATTTCTTCTATTCTAGGATAATTTTGATTGGATTCTTCTTTTGTGATGTCTTGTTTTCCTGCTGCTGTGTGAAGTGCTCCTTCTGTCGGGTCTCCCACGATTTTGTAAGTTCCGTCTTCTTCGATTAGTTTTGAATCATTTGTAAGACTCATTATGTGAAGCAAAGTGTTAAGAGATTTGATGTCATCTTCTTGCATTTTACTGTCTTCAATCAAATAATCTCCAACAGGTTTGTAGCCTGTTCCTGTGACATCGACATCAGTTCCATCGACGTAAATTTTCTTCACAGTCATTTCGTTTTGAGTCAATGTACCAGTCTTGTCGGAGCAAATTACAGTTGTTGTTCCCAATGTTTCAACTGCCAAAAGTTTCTTGACGATGGCGTTTTTCTCTGCCATTCTTCCCATTCCCAAACTAAGCACGATTGTAACTATAGCTGGAAGTCCTTCTGGAATCGCCGCAACGGCAAGTGATACCGCAGTCATAAGCATATTCAATGCATCAAAATCATACAAGAAATATCCAACTGCAAACACAATTGCGCACACAACAACTGTTACGATACCCAATTGCTTAGACAATTGTGCAAGCTTTCTTTGAAGAGGAGTTTCTTCGTCTTCAACCTGTGATAAACTCGTTGCGATTTTACCTATTTCTGTGTTTTGCGCTGTTTCTACAACGACACCCTTCGCTCTACCGTAACTTACGATAGAAGAACTGTACGCCATGTTTGTTCTGTCGCCAATTCCTGCATCTGTCGTAATCTCATCCTTAGCATTCTTTTCTACAGCAACCGATTCACCAGTCAATGATGATTCGTCGATTTTCAAGTTAGTAGATTCCAATAATCTCAAATCCGCAGGGATAATATCTCCCGTTTCCAATTCAACGATATCTCCTGGAACCAAATTTTGTGAATCCACTTCCATAATCTTGCCGTTTCTTATAACCTTGGCTTTAGGACTTGCCATTTTTTGCAAAGCTTCTATTGCTTGTTCCGCTTTACCTTCTTGATAAATCGAAAGCACCGCATTCACAATAACGATAGCGATGATAATAATACTATCTGTAATTTCTCCTATAGCCATGGATAAAATAGATGCCAATAGCAAAATAATTATCATCGGATCCAAAAATTGATCCTTTAATTTGGCTGCCATGGACTTTTTCTTCTTTTCTTTTAATACGTTCTTGCCGTATTTTTCTAACAAACTCGTTACCTTACTGTCGGATAGACCGTTATTTTGATCAGTATCCAAACTTTTGATAACACTCTCATTAGATTCCTTGTACCAATCCAATCTCTTACCTCCTGTTAATTTCATAATAAAAAAAACTTTCACCATTTCTGGCAAAAGTCTTGCTAACCAAAGTGGCTTTGTGCCGGGTTTCAACCGTAATGACGACACAATATTTTTAAGCTACTCCCTCTTGTATATTAATTTTACCAAAAATATTATATTAAATCAATTATTTTATTATAACTTGAAACGTATCGTGTTCCTTTTTCATATTCACAATCTTGCAGCCCTCGTAATCGTGTGTGTCGATGAAAGTGTCCACGATTGTTGGATCTTTTGTAAAATGCATTGGGAACAAAACTTTCGGATTGCATTTGTCGACAAATTCATTCACACCCAAATCATATCTTTCCTTTAATCTAGGATCAACTGGGAAAAATCCTATGTCAACATTCCCTATCTTGTCGATTTCCTTGGAGAAATCCTGTTGCATCTTTTCCTTTTCTTCTTCTGTGTCTTCTTCCCACACCCAATTGTTCAAATCTCCAGCGAAGAAAAATTTCAAATGATTTGCTTCAAAATACACGCTAATTCCCATATCAGTCGAACCAAGTGCCGTAAAATCTGCACCGTACACAGAAGTAGATTCACCAACTTCAAGTTTTATAACCTTCTTGTCGAAGTGCTTCTTCAAATCCTCAATATTATCTTGTCCCAAAAAAACAACATTGTCCTTCGTATCGTAATCAAAAACCTCTTCGTACACATCCTCGCTGACAATGTATGTAATGTCACTGGCATTTTCATAATCAAAAATACTCTCGTTGTAGTGATCCGCGTGTGAATGAGTCACCACGAAAATCACCTTCTTGTCGTTCACATTTTTTGGCAAAGTTCCTTGAAAATAATCGAAAATAATTATCTTGTCTTCAAACTCCAAAGAAAATGAACTGTGATATATATATCTAATGTTTAAACTTTGTTCCATTAAAATTCCTCCTCGTATATATTTACCCATAAACAGACATTTTACGCAAGTAAACGCATCAAATATTTTATAAATCCACAAAATTTTTACTTGTAGTATAATATTAATAATGAAAGGATGTTTTTATGAAAAAAACTAACGCAATGAGAATGCTCGACAAACAAAAAATTGGGTATAAATATATAGAATACTCTGTAGGAGACGATGTGAGTGGCGAAAATGTCGCAAGTAAATTAAATGAAGACGAGGCTTACGTGTTCAAAACACTTGTCACAGTTTCCAACACGAACGAAAATTTCGTGTTCGTTGTGGCTGTAAAAGATGAGCTTGACCTGAAAAAGTGTGCGAAAATAGCCGGAGTGAAAAAGCTTGAAATGATTCACGTTAAGGATTTGTTGAAAACTACAGGCTACATAAGAGGCGGTTGCTCTCCTATCGGAATGAAAACAAAATTTAAGTCTTTTATCGACGAAAGTTGTGAAGATAAGGAATATATTTACGTGTCTGGAGGTAAAATCGGAGCGCAAATCAAAATCGCTCCCGAAGATTTGATAAAAATTTGTGATATTACTGTAGCGGACATTAAAAAGGAGTAAAAATGGATTACGAAAAACAGCTTGAAGCTGTAATTAACTACATTAAAAGCGGAGAAAAATTAAAGGAAGATTTCACTGTCGGAATGGAGATGGAACATTTCATAGTCGACAAGGATAGTTTGAAGACTGTGTCGTATTTTGGTGAAAACGGAGTCGGCGAAACTCTCAGAGAGCTTCACAAAGGAGGTTGTGTCGCTTATAAGGAAGGAGATTACATCCTTGGACTTGAAAATGATGATTTGTCAGTGTCAACAGAACCTGGAAGTCAGTTCGAAGTTGCTTTGTCATCGAAGTGGAACATCGACGAATTGAAGGATATTTACATCAAAAATATGAAAAAACTGGTTGAAGTTTTCGATAAGAAAAACCAAGCAATGGTGACTTTGGGATATCATCCTGTGACTAAAATCGACGAGATTAAAATCTTGCCTAAGAAAAGATACGATTATATGTACAAATATTTCAACGAAAGAGGAGACATGGCTCACAATATGATGAAGGGCACTTGCTCTTTGCAATGCAGCATCGACTACTCATCAGAAAAAGATTTCGTTAGAAAATACAAGATTTGTAACTGTTTGTCTCCAGTTTTCTACACATTGTTCGACAACGCATACATTTTCGAAGGAGAGCCAGCGAAAAGTCGTAACATGAGAGAAATCATTTGGGAAAACACAGACACTGACAGATCCGGCATGTATAAGTTTAGCTTCGATGATGATTTGAGCTACAAAAAATACGCCGAAAATATTTTGAACACGCCGTTGATTTTCTCTTATGATGAAAACCACGAATCATATTATGTCGGAGGGACAACTTTTAAGGAAGTATTCAAAGATGTTAGGGATACTGATATGATTTTCCACGCATTATCAATAGTATTTCCAGATGTTAGGGCGAAACGATACATTGAAATCAGAATGATGGACGAAATCAAATATCCACTTAATTTCTCAGCAGTCGCTCTAATCAAAGGATTGTTCTACGACGATACTAATTTGGACAAATTATCAGAGCTTTTCAAAAACATGACATACGATAATTGCATGAAAGCAAAACTAGATGCGCGTGAAAAAGGACTGGATGCTACATTTATGAATGTAAACATGTTAGAGTTTTGCAAAATGCTTGTGGATATGGCAAAAAACGGACTTCCAGCAAATGAAATCGGATATCTCATTCCACTAGAAGAAATGTTGGAAAAAGGAATAAATCCAAGAGACAAGTTCGAGAAAATTTACAAAGAAAAAGGGCTTCGTGAAGCTGTTATTGAAAGCGAAATAAAATTGGAGGATTTAAATGTTTAATGACGAATATTCATTAGAATTATATAAAATAGTACGAGAAGACGAGGACATGTATTACAGGGATTTCGTGGATTTTATCGCCAAAACAAAAGTTTCTAAGGCGATTTATCACGGAGAACCAATCCCTATGACCTACCAAGGTCTTTTCTACAACAAAAAGAACCGCTCAGATTTTGTATATATTTCAAATATTTTGATGAGCATGACTGACAAAATCACCAAAGAATTCGTGAAAAATCCTGAATATCGTAAAATATTCCAATTGGATCCGACAATTGAAGAGCTAGTGCTTCACGATCCAGGCTACGATGTTCCAGTTCCGATTTGTCGCTACGACGTGTTCTACGACGGCATCAATTACATGCTTTGTGAACTTAACACAGACGGATCTTCTGCGATGAACGAAGACAACACATTAGGTGAACTTCTTCTACAAACAAAAGCTATGCAAAAATTCATGGAAAAACACGACGTCGAAAATGTCGACATGTTCACTCCATGGGTTTGGGAAACAGCTGATATGTACAAAAAATACGTGTCGGACAAGAAACCAAACGTCGCAATCGTGGATAATTTGGAAGTGGGAACTCCGAACGAATTTGACGAATTCAAAAGAGTCTACGAAGAAAATGGATTCAACTGTGAAATCATAGACATCAGAGATTTGGAATACAAAAACGGCAAATTGTGCCACGGAGACTATGTAATAGATTTAGTTTACAGAAGAATCGTAACTTTGGAATTGTTGAAAATAAAAGATCAAATCAAACCATTCTTGGATGCGTACATGGACAATGCATTCTTCATGGTAGGATCATTCAGGTCACAATTGATGCACTCCAAGCTTATATTTGAAATCTTCAGAGACGAACAAACACAAGCTTTGTTGAATAATGAAGAAAAGAAATTCATCGACGAACACGTTCCATTCACGAAAAAAATCGAAGAACGTGATGCTTATGAAATCATAATGAACAAAGATAAATACATCTTCAAACCAATTGACGGCTACGCATCACTTGGAATATACGTAGGAAGTGAAATGAGAGAAGAAGAATTGCAAGAAAAACTTCCAGAATTTATCCGCACAGGCTACGTCTTCCAAGAATATTATGATATGAATAAGTGCGAGTTCTTGGAATTCGAAGAAAAATCTCCTGTTCTTAACAAATTCACTCAAGTTGTGGGACTGTTCATCTACAACAAACACTTCGTAGCCCCTTACACACGAATCGGAAAAGATAACGTCGTAAGTGGCGCCAGAAAATATTATACAGCACCAAACTTGTTCATAAATGAGTAATAAAAGCCACATTGTGTGGCTTTTTTTGTGTGGGGAAGAAAGCTTCTTTAATTTTTACAAATAAAAAAACGGTGAAATTTAAATGATATGTACCCTCTTTACTGGACATCCAGTAAGGAGGGTATTTTTATGAAATATAGTTATGAATTTAAAAGAGAATGTGTGCAGTTGTATAGAGAAGGTAAATGGCCTAATACACCTGAAGGAGTTAAAGAAAAGAGATTTCATGACACAATTAAAGAATGGTTTAAGTTAGAAGAAAAGCATGGTCCAGAAATTTTAAAACATGGAAATAATATCGAGTGGACAACTGATGAAAAGCTAGAAGTGGTCAGCAAAGTATTAGCTGGAAACACAATAGGTTCTGTAGCAATTGAAATCGGAATTAATCGTGGACAACTTTATTCATGGGTTAACAAGTATAAAAATTATGGATATAATGGTCTTGTAAATAGAAAGAGAGGTTGTAAATCTAAAAATACAAGCATGAAAAAGAAAAATATCCATAAGCCAAGGAAACTTAATGAATCTGAAAGAGAAGAGCTCATAAGACTTAGAGCGGAAAATGAATATATAAAAGCAGAAAACGAAATAATAAAAAAAGAGATCGCCTTGAGAGAAGAACGTTACGCTGCGCAACTCAAGGCGAAAAAGCAGCGATTGTCAAAGAACTTAAAGAAAAAGGATACAGACTAAACTATCTTTTAATAGCGATTGATTTGCCAAAATCAACATACTACTTTGAACTGAATAAAGTGGATAAGATAAAAGTTAAGAATCGCCCTATCGCAGATAAAATAACCGAAATATTTAACTTGCACAAAGGAAGATATGGTGTAAGAAGAGTGTATATGGAGTTAATAAATCAAGGGTATGTAATAAATCATAAAAAAGTTCAAAAGATCATGCATGAGCTAAAACTATTTGGGAAAAGGTCTAAAGAGAAATATCACTCATATAAGGGAAAGATAGGTAAAGTTGCAGATAATATCATCAATAGAGAGTTCAAAGCAGACAGACCTTTACAAAAATGGACCACGGATGTATCTGAATTTAAATTTTCTTGGGGTAAATGCTACATATCTCCAATACTTGATATGTATAGCAATGAGATTATCTCATATGACTTATCTCTAAGTCCTAATTTAAAACAAATATCGAATATGTTAAGAAAAGCATTTAGCAAATTTCCAAAATTAAATAACTTGATACTACACTCAGATCAAGGTTGGCAATACCAACATAAATATTATGTTAATGAACTAAAAAAACATGGTATAAGACAATCAATGTCAAGAAAAGGGAATTGTTACGATAATTCTATTATGGAAACATTCTTTGGAAGATTAAAAAATGAAGTTTATTATGGCTGTGAAAAGAGCTATAGCTCCTATGAAGAATTTTCTAAAGCAATAGAAGAATACATCTATTATTACAATAACGAAAGAATTCAATCAAAAACAAAATGGATGCCACCTACAAAATATAGGTTAGCATCCACTACAACTAATTAATTAAATATTGTGTCCAGTTTTATGGGTACACATCAAAATAAATTCACCATTTTTTAAAATTCATAATGTGACCATAAGCTGATTATTTTAATTATCTTCTCTTTTTCAAAAACTTCATAAACTAAACGATGTTGTATGTTGATTCTTCTTGAATAAGCACCTTTCAACTCTCCCTGTAGTTTTTCATAATAAGGAGGTGTTTGATATGGATTTTGTTTTATTAATTCAACTAACATCTTTGCCTTTTTCTCTATACCAGCGGACTTTAAATTCTTTATATCTTTTATCGCTTTTTTAGTATAAACAATTTTATATGTTACCATTCAACCTCATCTTCAGAAATGCAATCTTCTAATTTTGTATTCAAACCTTCTATTATTTTTTCTTTTTCTTTTGGGTTTGAGTATATTCTAAGAGTTTCCATCAATCCATTGTAATCATCTTCACTAAGAACAACTGCATTTCCCGTTTTTGTACTTATATTTACAGGTTCATTAAATTTAATTGTTTGTTCAAGAATTCCGAAAATATTTTTTCTAAAATTTGTTACTGACGTCTTAATCATAATATCAACTCCTTATGTACATTATAGCGTACAGATTGATTTTTGTAAATATTTTTATTTTCCCTAAGCCACATTGTGTGGCTTTTTTTGTGTGTGGTTTTCCCTGTGTTTCTGTTTTGATTTTTGTGTTTTTGTGATAATATTAAAGGTAAAGAAATTTTTTAATGATGATGAGAGGTCAATATGAGAAAATCTTGGAATGAATATTTTATGGATTTGGCATTGAATGTTGCGACACGTAGCACTTGTGACAGGGCGTTTGTCGGTTGTGTGTTGGTGAATTCTGACAACAGGATTGTATCGACAGGCTACAATGGTGCTATCAGTGGCAATCCTCACTGCGACGAGGTTGGTCACACTTTGCGTGACGGACATTGTATTGCTACGATTCACGCGGAGATGAATGCTTTGTTGTATTGTGCGAAGGAAGGAATTGCTGTGAAGGGTTGTATTTGTTATGTGACTCATTTTCCTTGTTTGAACTGCACGAAATCTTTGATTCAAGCAGGAATTAGCAAGATTTATTATCACGAGGCTTATCGTGTGGATGAGTATGCGATTGAATTGTTAAACCGAAATAATATTGAATATGTCCAAATTTAAAGAGGTGTAATATGGATAAAATAAAAAAACTTCTTGTGGCAAACCGTGGCGAGATTGCTATAAGAATTTTCAGAGCTTGTAGTGAGCTTGGAATAAGAAGCGTTGCGATTTATAGCGAAGAGGACAAGACTTCCCTTTTCAGAACGAAGGCTGACGAATCGTATTTGATAAAGGATGCGGCATCACCTTTGTCGAGTTATTTAGATATCGAAAAAATCATTGCGATTGCCAAATCCAAACACTGCGATGCGATTCATCCTGGTTATGGATTTTTGAGTGAAAATGCAGAATTTGCGAGACGTTGCAAGGAAAACGGAATAATTTTCGTGGGTCCTGACGAATCAGTTCTACATAGTTTGGGTGACAAGGTCCAATCGAAGTTAGTTGCCAAGAAGGCTGGCGTTCAAACAATCGAGGGCGTGGAAACTCCTATCAGAAACAAAAACGAAGCATTGGAAATCGCAAACCAAATCGGCTATCCAGTTATGGTAAAAGCTTGTGCTGGTGGAGGCGGACGTGGAATGAGAATTGTCGAAAAGGAATCTGATTTGTTGAATTCTTTCGTCAGCGCACAAAACGAATCCAAGAAGGCTTTCGGCTCAGACGATATGTTTATCGAAAAATACATTCGCAACCCAAAACACATTGAGGTGCAAATCATAGCCGACAATCACGGAAATATTCTTCATTTATACGAGAGGGATTGTTCCATTCAAAGACGTCACCAAAAGGTTGTGGAATTCGCTCCTGCATTTTCAATTTCAGACAAAACGAAGGACGAACTTCACAACGATGCCATCAAAATCTGCAAGGAAGTTGGCTACACAAACGCCGGTACTGTGGAGTTTTTGGTGGACGAAGACGAAAACCACTATTTCATAGAAGTAAACCCAAGAGTTCAAGTAGAGCACACAGTTAGTGAGCTTATCACTGGAATTGATATCGTTCAAACTCAAATTTTGATTGCTGACGGCAAGAGTTTTGACTCTGATGAGATAGGAATTTATTCACAAGACGATGTCCACTGCAATGGTTACGCGATCCAATGCCGTATCACGACAGAAGATCCTGCGAATAATTTCATGCCTGACACTGGTAAGATTGATTTGTATCGTACGAGTTCCGGATTTGGCGTGAGACTTGACGGTGGAAATGGATTCACAGGCTCAGTTATCACACCATATTACGATTCGCTTTTGGTTAAAATCACTGCTTTCTCCAGAACATTCAACGACACTATCAACAAAGCAATCCGTGCTTTGAGAGAAACTAAAATCAGCGGCGTTAAGACAAATATCGGATTCATCATCAACGTTTTGAACACTGAAGAATTCCACAAAGGAACTTGCGACACGGGATTTATCTCCAAAAATCCTGAACTTTTCGACATCAAACCATCGACTGATAAAGAGCTTAAAGTGTTGAATTTCATCAGCGAACGCTCCATCAGAGGCGAGAAAAAAGAATACAATATTCCACAAATCCCAGAATTCACAAAGACAAATTCTACAGGAACCAAAGATATTTTCGAACAAAAAGGTGCCAAGGGACTTAGCGATTGGATTTTGAACCAAGAAAAACTTCTAATCACAGACACAACTCTAAGAGATGCGCACCAATCATTGATGGCGACACGTATGAGAACGAGAGATATGCTCCCTATCGCAGAAGCTACCAATGAATTGATGAAGGACTTGTTTAGTTTGGAAATGTGGGGCGGCGCAACATTTGATGTAAGCTACAGATTTTTGAAGGAAGATCCTTGGATTAGGCTTCAAGAACTTCGCAAAAGAATTCCGAACATTTTATTCCAAATGTTACTTCGTGGAAACAACACAGTAGGATACAAAAATTATCCAGATAATGTCGTGGTAAAATTTGTACAAAAAGCTGCACAAAACGGAATCGACGTGTTCAGAGTGTTCGATTCACTCAACTACATCGACGGAATGAGACTTGCGTGTGACAGTGTACTTGACGAAGGAAAAATCTTGGAAGCAACGCTTTGCTACACAGGCGACATTTTGGACGAAACAAGAGACAAATACTCACTAGAATATTACGTGAAAAAAGCGAAGGAACTAGAATCCATCGGCGCAAATATTATCGCAATCAAAGACATGAGCGCATTGTTAAAACCATACGCCGCAACTAAACTAATCTCAGCATTGAAAAACGAAATTTCTGTTCCAATTCATTTGCACACACACGACACGACAGGAAACGGAGTCGCTACGATAATCAACGCTTGTGAATCGGGAGTTGACATCGTGGACACTTGTTTCAACTCAATGAGTTCACTCACAAGCCAACCTGCACTCAACTCAGTAGTCGCAGCACTCGAAAACACTCCACGTCAAACGGGAATCAGCCTATCAAATTGTGACAAAATCAGCAACTACTACAAGGACGTTCGCTCCTACTACTCACAATTCGAGAGCGATTTGAAAAGTGGTACAACAGAAATTTATCGCTACGAAATTCCTGGTGGACAATATTCCAACCTCAAACCACAAGTAGAATCATTTGGACTTGGAGAAAAATTCGACGAAGTAAAATTAATGTACAAAAAAGTCAACGACATGCTTGGTGACATCATCAAAGTAACACCATCATCCAAAATGGTCGGAGACATGGCGATATTCATGGTGGCAAATGGACTTACTCCAGAAAACATCTACGAAAAAGGCAAAAATCTAGACTATCCAGACTCAGTAATATCATTTTTCAAAGGAATGATGGGACAACCTGAAGGTGGATTCAACGAAAAATTACAAAAAATCGTATTAAAAGATGAAAAGCCAATCACAAAAAGAGCTGGACTTTACATCGATCCATTTGATTTCGACAAAGACAAAAAATATTTACAAGACAAATACAAAATGGAATTTGACGAAAAAGATATCGTCTCTCACGCACTTTATCCAAAAGTATTCGAAGAATACATCGACTACAGAAAAACAAAAGGCAACTTCACTTATATGGACACGCCGACATTCTTCGAAGGAATAAACGAAAAAGAAACAGTCGAAGTTCCAATAGAAGAAGGCAAAATCCTCATCATCAAACTTATTGAAAAAGGAAGATTGGAAAAAGACGGCTACAGAAACTTCACTTACGAAGTCAACGGAAACAGACGTGAAGTCAGAGTGTTCGATGAATCTGCGAAAATCACAGAACGTGAAGAAGACAACCTATCAGTAGCAGACCCTAACAACGACAAAGAAGTCGGAGCATCAATTCCAGGAAGAGTCGTAAAAGTCCTAGTCAAAGAAAACGACAAAGTATCAGTCAACGACCCATTGGTAGTAGTGGAAGCCATGAAAATGGAAACCAACATACTATCCAAATCAGAAGGAATTGTAAAATCAATCCTAATCAAAGAAAATGACACCATCGACACAGACCAACTTCTTATAGTTTTGGAATAAAAAAATGGATTGTAGAGTAAAATCTACAATCCTATTTTTATTTCTTGAAATAGTAAATGCTTTCTTTCAATGGTTTATATTTTAATGTAGCGACTTCCTCGTCACTAATATACTTGTACACATCATCATATTCTTTCTTACTAATATTCAATGACATGTTATCTTTTTTCAAATTATATCCATATTCAAACCTATAATTTTCCAAATCTTTTAACACAACCCAATAAACATAATCGTCCGTTTTTGTGGATCTGAAAGCCCTCACACTTTTGATATCACTTCTTGGGATTTTCTGCATATCCATGTACTTATACATCCTGTCAAAACCAACGTGCCTGTGTACAGGATATTTTATAATTAAATTAATACAAAATATAATCAGAACTGCCCAAAAAACTATTTTCATTATTTTTCTAAATTTTGTTGATTTTGTATGTTCTATCTTTTTCATCTTTACATTCCTTTCGTGTTTGTATTTTAATTATACTATTTTTTTAATTACTGAGGAATATGAAATGACATTCAAAAATTTTTAAAAAAAGTATATACTATATATTAATAATTTAGCGTTTGGAGGAATTATGAAAACCAAATTATCAAAGTGTGGAAATTCTCATGTGTTGCAAATTCCAAGGTCGATTTTGGATGCTTTAAATTGGAAAGACGATGATATTTTAGATTTAAAAATTGAGGATAACAAACTAATAATCGAAAATTCGTCTGATGATGAAATGAAGATTGAAGATTTGTTTGAAGATTTTAATGGGCAATATGAAAAAGAAGATATTGATTGGGGAAAAATTACAGGAAAAGAAGTATGGTAAGTTAACAATTTTAATAAATAAAATAATAGAAAAAAAATATTTTCATACCTTCGATTCCTTTGTATTTTATAGTATAATAATCTCAAAGAGAGGGGCGTTATATATGAAAAAGAAAAAGTTTTCAATAGTCAAAATACTACTAATATGTCTTGTGGTCTTTGTAGCTATAAAATGGATTATAGCTGTCCCTGTTCAAAGACATTACGGATACAAAAAGTTGTACAAATACATGGAAGTTCAAGGGATAAAAAAAGATAACATAAAAGAGATAAAAGCGATAAAAGATTATATAAAAGGAAACCAAGTATACAGAGTGCAGATAAAAGATCCTGAGGGTTTTACTCTCGTTTATACCTACGACGATTACCCAAATCCTGGTAAAATGAGTCTAGATTCTATCGAATTCCAATCAAAAGATGATTATAAGAGTCTGAGCCCTAAAGAAAGACAAAAATTTAAATATCCTCCTTTAGATGATGATTGGGAGGCTAAAGCAACAAGCCATAACTAACGTTATGGCTTTGACTTATTTCTTATCAAAAAACTTTTGTAGTTCTTCTGATGTAGTCCCCACTTTGTCGTCGATGTTCATTCTATCGGTGATTTTTGCGTCTTTAACTCGAAACACTGCTGGGACTGTTTTGAGGTCGTTGTCGGTTCTGAATTTTTTCAAATCTTCTGGAGATTTTTTGATTCCAGCGACACTATCTATGTAGTAGATTTCGTATTTGGATACGAATGGTTTGAATACTTTTGAAAACTTCTGACAATCTGGGCATGTTTTTCTTCCAAGATACACTATGATTTCTTTTCCGGAACTCACTTCATCAAGTTCTGCTACTTTGATTTCCTTGACGCCTTTGATGTTTTGTTCGTACTCTTCAATGGCTTTTTGTTTGTCTTCTTCTGTGGTTACGTTTTTGGATTCAACTCCTGTGGCTTTTTTTATAGGCTCATCTTGTTTTTGGTTGCAACTTGCAAATAATACCAACATAAAGCTCACGCAAACGATTAATCTGAATTTATTTTTCATATGTTCCCTCCTGTTTTTAATTTATTTTATAATATTTACAGGTAATAATCAATCTGTAAAATTTTAGACGTAAAAGACCACCAACTACTGTTGGTGGTCTGCGTTTTAGTAATTCTATTTTGTTTGTTTTTTACGCTGTTTTAAGATATTTCTAATGGTTATTATTGCGCTAATACCCATCAATACTAATGCCAATATCCAGCCGTACAAGCAGAATTTCACAAGCATTGAATCATTTGAAATAAGTCCGTCGTGTAACAAAGTAATCGTGAAGTTCATGTTCATCATTGCAAATGACAAAGCTATTAGAAATACTGTTGTCACTATGTGTAAAATACCATTATCTTTACGTTTTAATGATAAATACAAGCTGAAAATGCTGACCATTAGAAATACCGCTGTAACTACAGCATAATTTCTCGTAATTTCGTAAATTTCTTGTGTTGACATAATGATTATCCTTTCTTTTATGATAACTACATTATATCATTATTATTATACAAACAACCTAAAACAAATTATCGTTGTGCTTTTTTCTTCTTATATATGGATTTTCTTAATCTCAATATAACATAGCTTGCAAAAATAATCGTATAAATTATAACTCCAGAGATGTGTGCTTTCCAATTATTTGAATAAAGCACCATTACATGCACATAAATTCCTATAAAAAATGGATATGCCATTCTTTGAAGTTTCTTCCAGTTTTTGGCGTTCATTTTTCTACGAACTACCTTAAATGATGTCACGAAAAGCGGAATCAGCATCAACAATAAAAATATTGTTATTATTGATGCGATTAGTTCTCTTTTTGGCAAGGATAAGGGATTTGTGAAAAGCACTGGGAAATAATGTACTCCAAATATTATGTTGTGGCTTATCACCAACAAACTTCCTATTATAGACATTTCTCCACGAATGCTCATCAGTTTTTTTGAAAAATCATTGTGTTTTGTAACGGTCCCTAAGAACATTACTATCATGAATGTTGCCGTTGCAAATATTCCTCTGGCGAATATTTTCATGAAATAATCGTTGAACCAAGTTGGCAAATATCTGTAGTAACCCATGTTGTAATAACACACAACTAGTCCCGTCCACGCATACATTCCTAGATAATATGCCCCCGGATGTTTTTTTATTGATTGGGCTGTTAAGCTATAAAATATTATAGTGAAAATTATTCCTATTATTAAAGTCATCTAATCTCCTCCTTTAAGTTTTCCAAATTCTTTTGTTTTTCATCTTGTGTTTTAGTGTCGATATTCAAATCAGTTTTATAGTTGTTTTTTTCATTTTTTGGTTGAGATTTTTCTGACTTTTTATCTGAAGAATCTTTTATAGGTTCTTTTTCATTGTCTTTTTCTTCTACAACAGGTTTCTCGATTTTGATAAACACATAAGATTTTGATATTTCTTGTGTTTTTCTAAGTTTAAATATTATGTTAACTCTAAATTGTCCTACTTTTGTATAATCAGGTTCTTTTTCAAGTGTTACTTCTACCGATCCATCTTGTGGAATGTTGGAGAATTTCGCTTTGAAGTCTTCTATGGTTGGTTTTGTTCCGTTGACTATTATTGGTGACGCTCCATTTCTTTGCGGTGTGAATTTTTCTCCATGGTCTAAGTCATCATCATCTGATATTCCGTCACGGTCTTTGTCACGGTACAACCAGTATGTCAATGTTCTCACTAATATTTTGCCATTTTTTTCGGCTTTTAATTTTAGTGTTATTGTTTTAAATCCACTTCCATCTTCCGGCCATCCTTCTGCGCTTACTTGTGGTGTTCCTGTTATTGTCGTTCCGTCAAATGATAATTCTTGTGGCAATCCGTCTATTTTTGCAATTATTTTCGCATCTTTGTCAAGACTTGTAACTGTTGCTGGTCTGATTGGTTTTCCTTCGATCCATTTTTGTCCGTTGGAATCCATCAAGCTTGTGTCGATTACTTTTTGATCAACAGGAATTTCTTCTTTTGTTTCTTGTTCAGCTTTTTTGTCAACTGGTTTTTTCACTATTACCATCACATAGCTTTTTCCAACTTCTTTTATTCCTTTGACTTTGAAAATCAGGTTAACTCTTTGTGGAAGTTCACTCGCTTTTGTATAATCAGGTTCTTTTTCAAGTGTTACTTCTACCGATCCATCTTGTGGGATGTTTGAGAACTTGGATTTGTAATCTTCGATGGTTGGTTTTGTTCCGTTGACTATTATTGGCTGTGCTCCATTTCTTTGTGGTGTGAATTTTTCTCCGTTATCTACATCGTCGTCATCTGATATTCCGTCACGATCTTTATCTCTGTATAACCAATATGTTAGTTTTCTTACAAGTATTTTTCCATTTTTCTCTGCTTTTAGTTTTAGTGTGATTGTTTTGAATCCACTTCCATCTTCGCCCCAACCTTCTTCACTTACTTGTGGTGTTCCCGTTATTGTCGTTCCGTCAAATGATAATCCTTGTGGCAATCCATCTATTTTCGCTATTATTTTCGCGTCCTTATCCAAGCTTGTAACTGTCGCCGGTCTGATTGGTTTTCCTTCGATCCATTTTTGCCCATTTGAATCCATCAAGCTTGTGTCGATTACTTTTTGATCCACTTCAATTTCTTCTTTTATTTCTGATTCTTTCTCTTGTGGGTTTTCTTTTTCTTTGTCTTCGACAAGTTTCTTGTCAGATTCATTTCCCGACAATTTGAATGTTACAAATATTACGCTTGGCAAGTTCGGATTGTCTTTCGATACGAGATGATAGTTCGCTTGAGTGTTGTTGATTGCAGCGTTTGATGTTGTATATTCGTATCTTTTGTTGTTTTTCGATACTGCGCGAATTTTTACTTTCGAAAATTCAAATGACGTTGGTGCATCAATTATTTGTCTGTCTGCGATGTTGTTTGTGTTTTCAAAATCTTTTGATGCGTTTTCCAATCTGTACCATTTGATTCCGTCAACGCTGTATTCCAATCCTACGATATAATCCTTGCTGTAGTTTCCGATTAGAATTCTGAACTCATCGTATGACAATGATTTTTCGTGAACAACTTTTGCTTTGATTACGTTCGTATCGGAATATTTTGACAAATCATTCGTAATCGCGTTGCCCTTATCATCTGTAATTGAAATTCCATTTGCTTGGAAATCTGTCCAGCCGATTTTTTCAGATGAACCGTCTTTTTTGATCACAATAATCTTCATTTCAGAAAAATCCGCTGCATCGTTTTTGTTCACTTCAATTGTTTTGTTTTTAGGTGATATAATCTTGATTTCTTTGACATCTGAATTATTCTTGTAATCATTTGACGATTTTGCAGTCGCTTCTCTTGTCGATTGTGCGATTCCACTTGCGCTCACAGTCGCACCCGTTATGCTGTCGAACATTTCTTTCGAGTTGTATTTATCTGACATGTATGCCTTTACGGTTCTTGAAAGTAGCGTCAAATCAGATTCTGTTTTAATGTTGTTTCCAGAAAGTCCATTCAAAAGTGTACTGTATTGTTTTCCAAATAATTCTTCTACTTTGGATTTCGGATCTTTGCTGTTTCTAATTTGTTCGAAATACTCGCGGTATAATCCCATTTTTGCAAGATTGAGTCGTCCTTCTTTTCCTTTTAAGAACGACAAAACTTTCTCAGCTTTTTTTCTAAATGGCCCCATATCGTCTCCGTATTCCGAATCTTGACCTACTTTGATGTCGATTATTTCGCCATTTTCAACTTTGATGTAGGTCTTAGTTTTCCTTGTGTTGATGTAACCGATGCCCCATCCGCTATACTCTCCATCTCTCAATGGATTATTGTTGTAGTATTTTTTCAAAGCGTCGTCAATTTTTTGTGGGTCATTCTTGTCCGTTTCTGGCTTGTCCTTATCTGGTTTTTCCTTTTCCGGTTGTTTATTGTCTGGTTGTTCGTTGTTTTCTTTTTCTGGTTTTTCTGGTTTTTGATTAGATTCGTTTGGAGCGACTCCTGCTTTGGACAATGCGTTGTTGACTGCACCTATAATTCCTCTGCTTGAATATGTCGCTGTGGATACTGTGTCCACCGTTTTTCCAGGTTTTCCAAGAATTCTCGAAATAACAGCCATTGCTTTTGCAAAATACGGCGCATCATCACTGTGAGAAATTATTTCCACACCAGAGATTAATCCGTTTGTTATTGTGACTCTAACTGTGATTGGGCCACTGAATCCTTGTGCAATTCCAGTAAATTGACCATCTTTTAGTTTGGCATCATTTATTTTTCCGCTGCTATTTGTGTTATTATTTTCTGGTTTTTCTGGAATGTCTTGTGGTTTTTCTTCGTTTTTGTTACCTGAATTTCCTTGAGAATTTTCTTTAGAATTTCCTGCTGAATTTTCCTTGGATATATTTGGCGCTACTCCTGCTTTGGACAATGCGTTGTTGACCGCATTTATAATTCCTCTACTTGAATATGTCGCTTGAGATACTGTGTCCACCGTTTTTCCAGGTTTTCCCAAAATTCTTGAAACTACAGACATTGCTTTTGCAAAATATGGTGCATCATCACTATGAGATAATATTTCTACATTTGTAATTGATCCATTGGCTATTGTAACTCTAACTGTGATTGGCCCACTGAATCCTTGTGCAACTCCTGTGTATTGACCGTCTTTTAGTTTTGCGTCATTTATTTTGCCGCTATTCGTTTTTGAATTATTTTCTGGGTTGTTTTGTGGTTTTTTGTTATTTTCTTTTTCTTGGTTTTTATTTCCTGAAGATTTTTCTTTAGAATTTTTTGATTTTTCCTTTGATATATATGGCGCTACTCCTGCTTTGGACAGAGCATTATTCACCGCGTTGATAATTCCTCTGCTTGAATATGTCGCTGTGGATACCGTGTCCACTGATTTCCCAGGTTTTCCAAGAATTTTCGAAATTACACGAGAAGCTCTTTGGAAATATGGATTATCATCGTGATGAGATAATATTTCTATTTTCGCAATGGATCCTTCTTTTACTGTAACTCTTACTTTGATTGGCCCGTTGAAACCTTGTGCGGTTCCTATGTACTGACCATCTTTTATTTGTTTGCTTCCTACGGAAATTTTTCCGACAAGATTTCTGATGCTTTTCTTGCCTGATTTTGCGTTTGGATTTACTTTTGAAATCTTCGCTTTTTCCTTGGAACCTGCTTGTGCCAACGCTTTGGATACTGCTTGTTTAATCGCGTTTGAAGATATTGTCGCTCCTGCAACAGAATCCACATTCACACTTCCTGTGCTTAGAATTCTGTCGATCACAGAAGATGCTCTGTTAAAATACGACGGCGTTTCGTTATTTGAAATCACATCAATATTTGTCAATTTGCCATTTTTTACAGTGACTCTTACTGCTAATCTTCCACCATAACCATTGGAACTTGCTTCGTACACTCCATCTTTTAGTTCTTTTGTGGCTACATTTGGTGTGTTATGTTTTTGTGTTTTTTGTGCTAGTTTTAGTTTTTCTTTTTTTGAACCAGCTTTATGTAGCGCATCTCTTACAGCGTTTTTGATCGCTTCAGATGAAATCGTCGCCCCTGAAATAGAGTCCACATCGGTGTTTCCTTTTTCCAAAATCTGCGCAATAATTACAGATGCTTTTTCGTAATATTCAGGTGTTTCATTGTTTGTTACGACATTAATCGCCGACAATTCTCCATTTTTTATTTTAATTTTGACCTTGAAATCTCCACCGTATCCCTGGCTATTTCCTTCGTATTCTCCATCCTTTAATCCCTCTACATTACTACCAGATGCTATTTGTGTTTTGTTGTTTGTAGCGTAATTTATCTTGTGTTTTTTATTATAAGAAACAATAGAAAACGCCATCGCAACTGTTACTAATGTAGCAAGAGTAAAAGATAAATATTTTTTTAATTTATCTCTATCCATATTTTTCCTTTCTATAAGAAATTTATACTAATATTTTCCAACTTATGAACTATTCATCAGCTCACAAATGGTTTTGATTATCAGTATCGCTTTTTATTATAAAAAAATTTCTTAAAAAACGCAATACTTTTTCTAAATAAATTTAATGTCCTTTTATTTGCTTTTTTATTTTAGCAAACAAAAACCACCAATAAAATTGGATAAATTCCAAAATTATTGGTGGCAATAATTGTCGTATTTTATTTTACAAACTAAACATATTGTCGTAGTTGTTCATTTGAACCATTGCTAATCTGTAGATTGTTTCATTAACTGGAGCTTCTAGTCCAAGTTTTTTCGCTTGTCTTACGATTGCTCCATTTAAGAATTCTGCTTCTGTTTTTCTGTGTTTTTGTGTGTCTTGCGCTGCAGATGGTAGTATGTCTCCGTATTCTTCGAATGCATCTGTGACGTATTTTCTGAAAAGCTTGTCGCCGTCGAAGTCGTAGCCCAATTTGTCAGTAACTTCTATGAATTCGTCTGAGATAGCTTTTAAAATTGCTACAGAATTTTCGTCAGTTCTAGTGTATTTTGTAGACAAATGCATTACTGCGCAAGGTAGGTTGTAGATTGCGTTGATATATAATTTTCTCCACATAATTCTGTCTACATCTGGGTTTAATTCTGTTTTGATGTCGTTCATGCTGAATGTTTTTTCGATTTCGTGGAACAATTTATCGTCGTGGTTTTCATTGATAGCGCCAAATATTACGTTGGTTTTGTCGCTGTCGTATCCTGCACTGATAACTCCTGGTTCTTCGATAGATGCAGAGATGAACATAATTCCTTGTGCGATGTTTTCTTCTTTGATGTACTTTTTCAATATATCTACGTTGCCGATACCATTTTGAAGTGTCATTACGACTGTTTTGTCGCCTACGATGTTCATATTTTCAGTCAAAATCTTTTCTGTGTCGTATCCTTTTACAAGAATTACAACGACATCTTGAACTTCCAAATTTTCTGAAGATGTGTTTGCAGATGTTACTTTTACTGTGCTTTCGCCGCCAGTTCTGTCGATAATTCTGATTCCATCTTTTCTAATTTTTTCCATGTGTGCTTCGTATGGATCTACTAAATTGACTTCGTTACCAGGAGATTCGATTGCTTTTGCAAGCATACAACCCATTGCTCCTGCCCCTAAAATTGTAATTTTCAATTTATCTCTCCCTTTCAAATTAATTCTCTTGGATATATTTTAACACAGCTTGGTTAAGTTTTGGGATCATTTGTTTTTTTCTTGAAAGAAGTCCCTTTGCCAAGAATGAATTGTTGTCGATTTTAGTATCGAAGGCTCCTGCTAATTGTTCTTGGAACATTCCAGAAACCAAAACTTCGCTTTCTTCTCTGAAGATATCTGTAAGAATTAGTACAAATGTAGCTTCTTTCTTGTCGTTTCTAATTTTGTTCATTTCTTCTAATAAACTGTCTTTGATTTTGCCAAGATTATCCAAATCCATTGAGAAGATTTGCGCTACTCTACAAGTGTATGATTCGATGTTGAATGTCTTCACATCAGTGTTTAACAAATCTGCTGGTGATTTTCCTTCTAAAGATGTTCCAGCTTTGAACATTTCCATCGCAAATTCTTCCGGGTTGATGTTGGCGATTTTTGCCATTCTATCCAAAATCATTCTATCTGTTTCAGTTGCAGTCGGCGATCTGAACAATAATGTGTCGGAAATTATCGCTGAACACAACAATCCCGCAGTTTGTCTTGTAGGAACAATTCCTTTTTCCAAGAACATTTTAGAAAGAATTGTACAAGTTGATCCAACAGGTTCATTTCTGAAATAAACTGGGTTTTGTGTAGCTACATTTGCAACTCTGTGGTGGTCGATGATTTCTGTGATGTCGCAGCATTCCATATCATCAACTGATTGGTTTCTTTCGTTGTGATCCACCAAGATTAGCTTCTTCTTTTCTTCATTGATAACGTGATATCTGGAAATATTTCCCACAACTTTGTTTTGATTGTCAACTACTGGATATGATCTGTATCTTGTCTTGGACATTGTGTTTTTCACATCTTCAACAGTGTCTGTCAATGTGAAATTAACCACATCATCTCTTGTCATGACGTAATTTACAGGCACAGATTGTGGAAGAAGACGTGCTGCCATGTATGTTTGGAATTCCGTAGAAATTACTATTATGTCTTTTTGTTTTGCTTTTTCTATCAATTCATCTGATAATTTGTTGCCACCAGTAAGTATAATCATGGACACATTTTTATCTATCGCATCTATTTGTGAGTCTTCTCTGTTACCCAAAATCACGATGTCATCTTCTTCCAAATACTTTGCCATTTGTTTCGGATCCATCGCTCCTACGACCATTTTCCCGGATAACGCTCTGTCTTCTGCTGGAATATTCAAAATATTTGCGCTCAAAACATCGATGATGTTTTCCACAGGAGTTTCTGAGTGGTGAAGGATTTGATCGTCCCACACTTCCATGTAACATTTTGTGATATCAGAAATTGACACAACTCCAAGAAGTCTTTCTTCGATGTCGATTACTGGCAAACTAGCGACATTTTTTTCTTGCATAATATTAGTCGCTTTGTAAAGGCTCGCGTTTTGGGACACGCATGTTGCCACATCGAAGTTCAAATCTTTGACTTGTGGCTTCATTGAGTCCTTGAAAGTAGGCGCATCCACTCCAAAATAATCCAACACGAATTGAGTTTCTCTGTTGACATCGCCAAGTCTTATCGCTTCGACGTTTTCTTCTCCTGTTCTTTTCTTCAATTCTTGATAAGATAACGCCGCACAGATAGAATCTGTATCAGGGTTTTTGTGACCAGTTATATATATTTTATCCATATTTTCTCCTTCATAAAAATCAACCAAACATTATTTTTCTGCCGATTGATTGTTTAATTTTATTTTCCTAACCTTTATGATTATATACCAATCTTTTGATAATTTAAACACTTATTGTAAAAAATTTTGTATTTGAGATATAATAACTTAAAGGAGTGACATAAATGGATAAACTTTTAATCGTAGTAGATTTTCAAAATGATTTCGTAGACGGAGCTTTGGGATTTGACGATGCAAACAAACTCGAAGACAAAATCTGTGACAGAATCGAAAAAGCAAGAAAAGACAATGAACAAATCATATTCACATTCGATACTCACGAAGAAAATTATTTGAACACACAAGAAGGCAAATTTCTTCCAGTAGAACACTGTATCAAAGGAAGTAACGGACACAAATTGTACGGAAAAGTAGCTGAATTAGTAGAAAAAGAAGACATATTAATCGAAAAACCAACATTTGGTAGTATTGAACTTTGTGATTACTTAAAAGAACACCAATTCTCAGAAATAGAATTGTGTGGACTTGTATCCAACATCTGCATACTTTCCAACGCAATACTCGCCAAAACATTCAACCCAGAAGCAACAGTAATAGTCGACAAAAACTTGACTGATAGCTTCGATGAAAAACTAAACAAAGAAACATTCGACATACTCAAAGGAGTACAAGTCGTGGTAAAGTAAAATAGCAGGCTAAAAAACATATATTTTTTATGTAAAGGAAATAATTATGCATGACATTTACATTATTTTAGGATTATTTTTAGCTTTTTGTGTAATTCTTAAGCTCTTGCTACCACGTCTAAAGGGAGCTATGGGTGAATCAGCTGTTAAGATTAAACTAAATAGTCTTGATAAAGAAAAATACAGAGTTATAAACAACCTTGTTTTAGAAAACAAACAAGGTAATACAAAAACTACACAAATTGATCACCTAGTAGTTTCAAGATATGGTATATTTTCAGTCGAAACCAAAAATTATAAAGGTTGGATTTATGGATCAGAACACGCAAAAAAGTGGACGCAAAATATTTATGGAAATAAAACAAACTTCATGAATCCTATTTTGCAAAACTACGCCCACATTAAAGCAGTTGAATCAATTATACAAGATTCTTATCCTGAAATGAGATATTTTTCAATAGTAGCTTTTTCACCAGAAGCTGAAATCAAATTTGAAGTGAAAAATTCTGTAGTTTGCAAAATATCACAAGTAGCTAAAAATATTGAAGAACTTTCATCAACAGAAATAATAAACGAAACAGATGTTGATAATATATTGAAGTTAATCGAAGAAAACAAACTAAATATTAGTAATAGAGAGCATGTCAAAAATTTAAAAGAAATAAAAAAATAACATTCGACATACTCAAGACAGTACAAGTAGTCGTAAAATAAAATAGCAGCCGTGGCTGCTATTTTTATTTGTTATTTTAATAACTCATTTTTCTTTTGTTCGAATTCTTCTTTTGTTATAATATCCATATCTAATAATTCTTTAAATTTTTTTATTTCTTCAAATTTGTCTTCAGAAGTATGTATAGTTTCATAATTACCACTATTGTTCTTACTTATTAACTCTCTTATTCTTTTTACAACTTCTGATGCAAGACTTATATCGCCGAAAGATACCATATTTTCCATCCTTGAAGGATTCTTATCTTTATCAGATGACCAATATGATAAGTCTTTTTGATTCTGCATTCCAATACCTACTATTTCAATATATCCTGTTCCACCAAAATTTTTATGTAATTGAACAGAAGAAATATTGGCATGATCTAACTGGAATAAGGAATATCCAAAAGTTCGTCCAGTCATAAATCCTGTTTTATAAATATATATACTCCTATCTGTTACAAAAATGTACTCTTTAAACGCTCCTTTAATTGCTAAAAATACAGTTTCATCAGATTGAAAATTCTCTTGTGCTATAGAAAATAAAACATTTTGAATTTTTGGATCAGTCATTATATATATATTTTCACTAAAAATCATTATTTTCCTCCTTAATTATGCTATTCTTTTATATTATTATATCATTTTATATCATTATGTTGTATTTATTTTTATCAAAGATAATTCGTAAAAAAAAAATCATCCCCCGGCGTAGCCGGGGGTTTTTCTCATGCGGCCCAAAGGGCCTGTATTACCAGCCACGCCTCAATGGCGTTGGTTAGTCCGCCACTTGCAACCTCTACTTGCTACCCTTTAAAAGGGTCAACTACATCAAATGTTAGTTGTTCACTTAACTGGTCTTGTTTTAATTGGTTTTGGATATATTCTTGGATTGCTTTTGCATTTTTACCTGCTGTGTCTACATAATATCCTCTACACCAAAACTGTCTTCCTCTGTATTTATATTTTAAGCTTCCCCATCTTTCATATATCATTATGCTACTCTTTCCTTTTAAAAATCCCATAAAACTTGATACTGATAGTTTCGGTGGTATTTCTACTAACATATGAATATGATCTGGGCATACTTCAGCTTCTATTATGTTTACTTCTTTCCAGCTACATAATTCTCGAAGTATTTGTCCTATTTCTAATCTTTTGCTTCCGTAAAATTCTTTTCTCCTATATTTCGGTGCAAATACTATATGGTATTTACAGTTCCATTTTGTATGTGATAAACTATGTTTGTCATTTATTGATGACATTTTCTTACCTCCTTGATATTTTTTATTGCAGTTGGCGAACTACAATTTAATTATATATCATAGGAGGTTTTTTGTTGGTTTTTCATCGCTAAAGCTATACTGAACCCCCAGTCTAACTGGGGGTTTTCTTCTTACAATAAAATAGCAGCCGTGGCTGCTATTTTGTTTGCTATTTTATATTGTCAATATCATACAATAACCTATATTGGCATTTTTATCATACAAATATAATTTTTTTGTTCCATCTTTTTCAATATACTTATAAAGTATATGCTTTGAATTTTTTAATTTCTCAATATCTGTTTTTAATTCTTGCATTTCATTGTTTTTTTCTTGTTCAGTAATCATCATAGTCCCAAAATTGTCATCAAAAATCTGATCAAGTTCGTCATTTTTTTGCTTAAAATCCTTGAGATTATCTTGACTTTTCAATGAAAAAGAATATATGTCAAATCTATCATTTCCGAAACCTCTTTCGCTTTTAAATTTAATTGTATAAGCTTCAATTGATGAACTCATTTCAGATAAATCACTAATATTCTTATTCGATTTTGCAACATATACTATACATAACACTACCGCAATAAAAGCAAGTATTAACATTAAAATTATTTTTCTTGTTTTCATAGTAGATTTTAATGAATATACTTAACTACTAATTGTCTATTTTATATTGTCGTCTGAGTAACCGATTGATATGTTTTCATTGAGGACGTATTCTTTGGCTGCTTTGTAGTCTTTGTTTTTGTTGAATTCCAACAGCTTATCTTCGTGTTGTTTGGTTACGTCTTTGCCATCTTGAGTCAATACCAAATGTTTTTCGTCCTTGGCAAACTTTTCTAATGTAGCTTTAATTAAAGTATCGTCTTCTTTTTCGGGATTTTCCTTAACGTATCTTTCAATTATTCTATGAGTGTCAGCATCGTCAGCCTTTGTCATGTTAGTTAAAAAATACGCATTGCACACAAGTGATACTGCAAAAAGTATTGCCACGATTGTAAATTTTTTATCATTTTTCATGATACTCCTCCTTTTTGTGAAAACCTTTCTATTAAGTCTACAAAACATTTATGTTTGTAACTTAATTATATATTTTTTTTTTTTTGAAAAATCAACAATAAAACCAAACTTTGACATTTTGTAACTATCAATCACAACACGATGAACATCGTTATCATACATATCTTCTTTTACAATTTATTGTATTCTTTTGTTAAGCTGTCTCTCAACATTTCAATATTTTCCAAATATTCATACGTTGAATCGTACACTTGATTGATTTCTTTTCTTATTCTCCAATCGGTAAATGGATTGTCGAACACAATGTCAAGCATGAATTCTTTCATTGAATACAAATCTCCGAAGTCTTCCAATTCCACATGAATGTCCGATAATTCTTTTTGCAATCTAACTGAAAGTTGTTTTATTAGATGAAGTTTGCTTTGTGCTTTTTCCATTTTGCTTCTCTTGAAAAACCCAATCATACTATCGCCGAACACAAAATCTGCCAACGCCCAGTTTTTTGCTGATTTCAAATCGTTAAGTACATCTTCAAGTTTTATTACCAAATCATCGCACACGTCAATGGCTTCTTTTATTTCTTGTTTTTGCATAGTCTCCTCCATTTCTTAGATTATATTTACCACAAATATCGTCAATTTATTCACTATTTGACATTTTGTAACCATTTGGAGGCTACTTGTCACGATAATGCGACCCACATTGAACTATTTTTATTACATCATTCTCAATTCTATACACAATTCTGTTACAATCGTCAATTCTCCTGCTCCAATATTTAGATAAATCTCCCGTTAATGGTTCAGGCTTTCCTATTCCGTCATACCCATTACGGTCAATATCTTTCAAAAGTTTCAATATCCTTTTTAAAGTTTTTTTGTCTTGTTTCATCCAATATTCGAAATCTTCCCAAGCTGAGTCAGTCCATGCTTTAATCATCCAAGTTTACCTCATGAATAGTCCCACCAGTTTTTTCCATTTGTTCTATAGATTTTTTTAATCTTTCTATGTTTTCAGCGCTGTAAAACGGATCTTTTTCTGTAGATATTTCAAAAGGAATTTTTCTTTGTCTGACAACTGTTCTTGCGAAGATATTAAAAGCTGTGGACATACTCATTCCAACTTCTGAACAAAATGAATCAAATTGTTTTTTTAGATTTTCATCCATTCTTATATTAATATTTGTTTGTGCCATAATACCATCTCCTTCAATATTATTTTATCACAAATAGCATACAAATAACATACATTTTAAATATTTCAATCAAAAAATCCACCAGATTTTACAACCTAGTGGACTATTTTATACCATTAATTTTTTATCTCCATTGTACACTTCATCTATTATCGCAGATCCTATGCACACTTCGCCGTCGTAGAACACTGCTGCTTGTCCTGGTGTTACAGCTTTCGTGTCGTCATATGTGACTTCCACATGCGTGTCGTCGATGAATTTGACGTGCGCTTTGATGTCTTTTTGTCTGTATCTGAATTTTGCTGTGCAATCGAACTCATTTCTATCCAAATGATTTAGCGATGTTTCAAATTGGCTTGCGTATAATTTGTTTGAATACAATAGTGGGTTGTCTTCTCCTTGGCATACTATTAATTCATTTTTCTCCAAATTCTTTCCACACACAAACCACGCTGCTCCGTCTCCGCCAATTCCAAGCCCTCTTCGTTGACCGATTGTGTGATACATAAGTCCGTTGTGTTTGCCCATTATATTTCCATCGACATCTACTATGTTTCCTTGTTTTGCTGGTAAATAATGTGACAAAAATTCATTGAAGTTTCTCTCTCCGATGAAACAAATTCCCGTAGAATCTTTCTTGTCAGCCGTAGCCAAGTTATATTTCTTCGCTATCTCACGCACTTCTTTTTTTTGAAGTTCTCCAACTGGAAACATTACGTTTTTGATTTGGTCTTGTGTAAGTTGGCTTAGAAAGTACGTCTGATCTTTGTTATTATCAAGCCCACGAAGTAGCTTCACTCCGTCATCACCTCGTTCAATTCTCGCATAGTGACCCGTCGCCACATAATCTGCGCCCAGTTTCATCGCAAAATCCAAGAACGCTTTGAATTTGATTTCCTTGTTGCACATTATGTCGGGATTGGGAGTCCTGCCTTTTTTGTATTCGTCCAAGAAATAAGTGAACACTCTGTCGTAGTATTCTTTCTCAAAATTAATCGAATAATAATCTATGCCGATTTCATTCGCAACAGTCACCGCGTCCTTGTAATCTTCTTCTGCCGTGCAGACGCCATCATCATCAGTTTCGTCCCAATTTTTCATGAAAATTCCCACGACATCATATCCTTGTTGTTTCAACAAAAGTGCTGCCACTGACGAATCCACGCCCCCACTTATTCCTACCACTACTTTTATTTTCGAATTATCCATTGTATTTTCCTTTTTCGTACAAATCATTTAACACATTTACCGCTTTCAATATTTCTTCTTCTGTATTTTTAAAACCAAAGCTAAACCTCACCGAATGTTCTGCCCTTTGTGCGTCGTACATATTTTCAATCACATGAGAATTCGTGATGCTACCTGCAGAGCAAGCAGACCCTGCTGACACGCACACCCCATGCATATCCAAATAAGTCAACAAGAAATCATTCTTCTCAAATGGAATGTACAAGTTCAAAATATGAGATGCAGAATTATCCACATTGCCATTAATTTCGTAATCAAAATGGATATTTTCAATGAAAATCTTCTTCAAATTTGCAATATACTCACGTTCTTCGACAGATTTTTGCAAAGATTTCTCCAAAGTAAACGCCCCCATCACAAAAGAAGTGCCACCTCTTCTGTAATTTTCTTGTTCACCTGCATAAATCAGATTATCCAAATCCTTCCTTATATACAACACCCCGAATCCGTTGAGTCCTCCTAGTTTGTGTCCTGAAAACGACAACGAATCGCAGTGCAAATCCTCAACATCGACATCCACATGACCCACCGATTGAGTCGCATCGATATGATACCAAATCTCCGTATCCTTCAAATATTCGCCAAGTTTTTTCACAGGTTGAATAACTCCCGTTTCATTGTTTACATGTTGAAGAATAATTAGCTTTGTATTGGGCGTGATATTTCGAATAATTTCATCGCAATCAAGCACACCGTTTTGTTGTGCATCTATCAAAATTACATTAGATTTGTTGTGATCTAGTGGATTCAAAATAGATGGATGTTCAATCTTGGAAGTTATAATATCGTAATTCTCATCAGAAAAATTATTGATAATATAATTGTTGGATTCGCTCGCACCGCTTGTGAACACAATCCTATCATCAGAAGTATTCAAAAACTTCGCAATCTCGTGACGGGAATTCTCCAAAGTCTTCTTCGCAAGTCTTCCCATTTTGTGAATACTATCAGCATTCGCATCAAAATCCGTCATATTATTCATAATATATTCAATAAGTTCCACCCTTTTCAAAGATGTCGCCGCATAATCCAAATAAATCATAATCTAACCTCACTTACTGCTATTATACTATAGTTTTTCAACAAAAAAATCAACACCAACAATTTCACAATAAAAAACCTCAATGCGTATTTACGCATCAAGGTTTATCGATAATTTCAAATCTATTCTTTTAAATCTTCGTAATTCAAATGTCTAAGTTCTCTCTTCTTTTTAAAATCTTTCAAGAAAACAAACATTAAAACCATACACACAAGCATTACAATTCCAAAAATCGAAGAAAAACTTTGAACCACAGCCTCATTAGAAGAAATAACCATGCTGAAAGTGTTGTTAATCATGTGAAGAAGAATGGATGCGTAGATGCTTTCTGTGTAATAATACACCGCACAAATCACAATCCCTCCGATTAATGCATACGCTCCTTGGAACAAATTAAAATGGAACACTCCGAACACAATCCCATTCAGAATAATCGCCCATTTATAAGGAAGAAGTCGTTCGTTTTCTGTGAATAAAGTCCCACGCAACATCAACTCCTCTGAAATCGGAGCGAAAATCGTAATAGCAAGAACCGACAACATCATATTGCCCTTCATCAATTCTTCTGACGCCTTGTTGTACACATCAAGGCTTGCAACAATTTGTGGGAAAAACTTACTCAAATACATCATCAAAGCAACAGTAATATTGATAAGACCCATAAGACCAATTCCCACCACGAAAAGCTTCACGATTTCAAAAAAAGAAATCTTTCTTTTCTTTAAGTAATCCCTATTGTATTTCGTTTGAAAAATCTTCGTTCTAAATTTAATGATTAAAAGGAAAATAATAATCCTCAGGATTTGTCCACATAGAAGAAAAGCCGCCCCGTTTTTCGTATAAAAATCTTGGAAATTACCATCAAATCCTACAAATTTGGCAACAACTCCTCCAATCACTCCAACAACAAGCTCTGGAATTACGAACAAAAGTAAAAGGATAACTCCTTGTAAAATCGCAATTAAAAGATTAGAAAATTTTAGTTTTTTTGTATTCTCCATAAAAACCTCCAGTTAATTATATATACCCAAGTTTTCTTGCAATTAAAAATCAAGCACAAGGCTTGATTTAAAATTATTCCCCAATTTTGTGAAACTTTCCATCTACCAATTCATATTCCGCAAAATCTTGTTTTTTCAAATTATCAGTCAAATACTTGTCGTGACTGACAACTACAATAGTTTTTGATTTTCTTTTCAAAACTTCGATATATTCTATCAGCTTGTCCTTCATTCTCAGATTAAGCGTGTTCGAAGGCTCATCCATTAGAATAACAGACGGCTCATTCACCAAAGCTCTTGCAATGGTCACTTTTTGTCTTTCTCCTCCTGATAGATACTTTACTTTTTTGTTCAAAATCTCCGTTATTTCAAATTCTTCGCTAATCTCTTGAATTCTTTGTTTCCTGTCAGCTCTCTTGTATTTCGATGAGTAAATTAATGGTATGAGGATATTATCGTAGGTAGTCTCTGATTCTATCAAATTGTATTCCTGAAAAATAAACCCAAACACTTCATTCCTATATTTAGACATATCTTTTTCAGTAAAATCCCCAACTGATTTGGAATCCAGAATATAATCTCCTGAATATTTCCTATCCAACAAACCCACAATCTTCAAAAAAGTGGTCTTACCTGCTCCGTTTTCTCCTGAAATAATGATATTGTCCCCATCATTTATATTCATTTCAGCATTATCCAATACAAGAAATTCTTCACCATTTGTGTCGAATTTTTTGGTCAAATTTTTTATTTCTATCATAATCAATCACCTATCAAATCAATCAGATCGCTTCTTTTCAAAATCAAATACATAATTATTTCTAATATCAATATGCATAAAATCATGTAAATAAACGCCACTACCGAAAAAGTATTAATTGCAAATCCGTTTAATACGAAAATTAAACAGAATACTGCAACATTTACTAAAACTACGAAAACGGAGTTTCGTGCCATAATATCCTTGGTTCTAGCTCCTGATAAAATGTGGATTTTGTATTCTTTTTGTAAGCTTTTAAGCATGTATTTGAAGAAAATCACAAAACCCAATATCGTTATACCCATCATAATCAGACAATACACAACAATGTATTTGAAGATGTATGTATTTTCATCGTCGTCGTGTTTTTTATTTATATTATTGATGACCATTAGCTTGTTCCCGTCGAAAATCTTCTCAAATTCTCTGTCAATGCCTTTATTTATCTCATATTCTGAAAACTTTGCATTCTCAATTAAATCAAGCATATCTGCATCACGAAACTTGTAGCCACTAACATTTTTATATTTATCAGATTTTATTTCCAATAATACCCTCTTATCATAATCAATAGCGTATTTGATTTCTTGATTCATCATATCAAAATCCATCCCATCATGAGAAACCACTTCAAATTCCGCCTCATTCTTCAAGTCAGTCACATTTTTATTATCAACTAACCAAAAAATTCTAACATTAGTGTTTTTGTTGAATTTTCCAAACAACACAATTATATCTGTACCGCAATTTCTACAAATCGATGAATTCGTAGTATAAGTGTGCCCGTTTTTCGAAAATATATCGTCCAGTTTTTTTCCATAAGTATTCGAATAATCGTATCCCTTATCATCAGTTGTCTCTAACACAACAGTGCTATATGAAGGATGTTCACTTAATTGAAATTTTACGAACGTATTTCTCAAATAAGAATCTGTTGCAGATTCAATAATTGTTCCCAATGAGAAAATTAAAAGCACCATCAAACAAAACACAACTTTATTTCTGAAAACATCCATTAGCCCTAGTTTAATATTATCTTTTATCATACAAGACCTCTTTTTCAAAATCATCGTAGCTGAGTTTAACTCTTAAAGCACTCAAAATCACTGTCAATATTATTAAAATAATCTGCAATTGCAATATCAGAAAAATCGTAATTTTGTTTTCATTAATAATTGTAAGATATCCATACGTCAACGCTGTTGATATTGCACATGTTATAAAACTATACGCCAAGGCTTTTTCAATGAACATCTTCATGATGTCTTTTAGTTTTGCACCAAAATTTGCGCTTACAATTACGAATTTCTTGTATTTGTTCAAAAACATCCACAATGAAATTGCATACATTGCCAAAGCCATGACCGTGCTATTAGTAATAAACTGAGCATACACCTTGTATTCTGGATATGATTTTATTAAATCCCTCAAAGTAAGCTTATCGTACATTTTGATTTCTTTTCTCTTGTATCCGATTTTTTCAAGAGATTCTGCAATCGCTTTTAATGACTTATCATCACTAGAGTCTATGTAAAGTGTTGAAATGTTTTCTGGTTTAATTGTGAATAGATTTCTCACTACATCGACTTTTCCATCATTAGCAATGTAAGATTGAACATCAAACATATTAATTATCTCAGTATGATACTTATCTTCTATTTCTTTTTTATCGTAACCAGATATTTTCCCTTCTACATAATAAGTCACTGGATATATCAAAATAGACACATTATTTTTGTTTTTGTAATCTTCTTTTGAAAAATACCTAAAGGTAGTTGGATCAATTATTTTTGTAGAACCCATATAGTATTTCATCACTGGATCATATATTGCAACATCTTTGGAGTTTTTTATTTCAGCTACAACTGATATACTTTCATTCATATTAAGAAAGTCAAGACTATGATTATTATTGTTTGATTCAAAAGCTATAAATTTGTCACTCATAAAATAAGGAGAAGGTTTTCTGTTGTTCCCATATAAATAATTAAATCCAAATATCAATATCGAACTAGTCAGAAATATCAATAGGATTATTATTTTATTGTCTTTGAGTCTCATATCCCCCTCCTTTGATTTTGCACATCGTTTTCTTAACCCGATTATATATCTTATTATTGTATTTGTAAATCATTTGATATATTATTTTAAAATTTTGGGTAATAATCTATTAACAGAAAAATAAATTGAGGAGATTATCATGAAACAAAAATACGAATACAAATATGTTGAAGTGAGAACTTGTGGATTAGCATCAGATGATTATAAAAAAATCATAGATGATTATGCTAAGGAAGGTTTTAGGTTTGTGACTACTATCAATAAAACTAAAATAGCTATTGGATACAATCCTAAAATTGATTTGGTGTTTGAAAGAGAATGTGAGCAATAAAAAAATCAAGCACAAGGCTTGATTTATTTAAGCTTTTGATACGGCTTGATTTGCCATTTTGATTTCTGAATTTGGAAGTTCTACTTCGAATTGTCCTATCAAAAATGATGATATTACAGTTGTCAAAAGTGAGAACATAATTCTGTTGACTGGAATATACATAAGTGACAGTGCCAACACTATTATATCTGAGAACAAATACGCTAATGATATTTTGAGTCCCGATTTTGTGGAAATCGTCATTGCTAAGGCGTCGTCTCCACCTGCTGCTCCACCTTCACTTACTACAAGTCCGCATCCCAATCCGATGCAGATTCCTCCGACAATACTTGCTAACAATGGCACATCGTACATACTTGGTAACACCGGCCCAATAATATTGAAGAATTTCGCAAATACTGCAAATGACATTGTGGCTACGAAAGCTTTCTTCACAAAATCAAATCCCATTATCGAAAATCCAAGAACGTAGCAGCTTACATCCAATATTACTGATGTTATTGATTGATCAAATCCGAAGATTTTGTTCAAAAACAACATCATTCCAAGCACTCCGCCCTCAGTCACGCCTGATTGTTTATGTACGTTCACTACTGCAAACGCCATGATAGCACATCCTAGGATTATTTTTAATAATCCTTTTTTAGTTAATCCGAAAAATTTTAGCATTCTACTAAGCATTTTATCTTCCCCCGTTTAGAAATTAGGAAGTTAAAATTGACCACGAAAAAAAGACTGCGGTTCAAGTTTAACTTGCCTTTGCAATCTCTGGTTTTGATGCTTTTTTGTTTGCTGATTTTTTCTTGTAAAAACTCTGAACCTTATTGTTCTTTTTAGCCTATAAGAGTATCACATCAGATGCTTTCCAGGCTCTTTATCGAGCAATAGTCATCAGATAAAAACTACCAAATAATCGTATTTGGTACCCATAGATAAATAATTACAACGAAATTATATACTATTTTCCGCCAATTGTCAATGTTTTTAGTAAAATCTTGGCAAATTTTACGTAAAATTTTGTTGACTTGGATGGTTGTTGTTTACACTTTCGCTTTAATATTGTATAATTAAAGCGAAAGTGACGGTGAGATATATGAATTCATTGAAAAATCATTTAGAAAATAATTCAATAATTACAAATGAAGATGCGATGAAACTTGGCTATCACAGACAAATTTTGTCAGATTTATCAAATGTTGGCAAATTGGAAAGGCTACGCCCTGGAGTTTACCAAGTCAACGGTGAACTGACTGATGATTTCGTTCTGATTTCTTCTAAAAGCAAGAGGATTGTTTTTTCACATCAAACAGCGTTATACCTTCATGATTTATCAGACAGAACGCCAAATATTTTTCATATATCCGTGCCACAGGGTTATAATGCAAGTCATATTAAAAAAAGATATAATAATTTGAAGTTACATTATATTCAGAAAGATTTTTTTGATGTGGGAATTTCAGAAATTGAAACTCCATTGGGAAATAACGTTGCTGTCTACGATATTGATAGGACGATTTGCGATATTGTAATGAACAGGAAAAAAATTGATACTCAAATTTTCACGGATGGAATTACAAGATATTTTAAATCAAATAACAAAAATCTTAGAAGACTTATTAAATACAGTAGGATGTTTAATATTGAAGAGGATGTAAGAAAATATATAGAGGTATTATCGTGATTAATATAGAAAGCATCAAAGCAAAGATAAGAAATTTAGCGAAGAATATTATTTGCGAAAAAACTAGTAATATTTAAGACAAAAAGTCCTCAGAGGTTTAAAAGTAACCTTTGAGGACTTTGATTTTACTAATATTGTCTAATTTTAATAAGTTTCTTTGAAGATTTCGAAGAATCCTTGTGGGTGATCACATGCTGGGCATTTCTTAGGTGCTGTTTTACCTTCGTGAATGTAGCCACAGTTGTTGCATTTCCATAAGTAAACTTCTTCTCTTTCGAATACTTTTTCTTTTTCGATGTTTTCTAATAATTTTCTGTATCTTTTTTCGTGAGCTTCTTCAACTTCTCCGATTTCAGTGAATACGCGTGCGATTTCCTTGAATCCTTCTTCTTCAGCGATTTTTGAGAATTCTGGATACATTTCAGAATTTTCGAAGTGTTCTCCTTCTGCTGCAGATTTTAGGTTAGTCTTAGTGTCTCCTAAGTGAACTGGGAATCCTGCTTCGATTTCTATTTCAGCGTCTTGTAAATCTTCAGCCAAGAATTTCATGAATCTTTTTGCGTGAGCCATTTCATTTCTTGCTGTTTCTTCAAAAATCATAGAAATTTGAACGTAGCCTTCTTTTTTTGCTGTGTTAGCAAAATATGTATAACGCATATTTGCTTGACTTTCCCCTGCAAATGCTGCCATTAAATTAGTAGCTGTTTTTGTACCTTTTAAGCTTGCCATAATATTTCCCCCTTGTAAATTTTGAATGAATTTTACAATTCATTTCTACTATAACTATACCACAAACGTAGAATTTTATCACATGTCTGATTTTGAGACATTCAAATCGTTAACAATCCCCTTTGTTCCAACTCTTATAACAGTTGGAGAGCCTTCTTCGATTATTTCTTCCTTTTTAATTGTAGGTTGTCCGTTGATATCTTCGTAGTACAATTTTTTAATAGTAGGTGTTCCCTTTTTTATTACGATTTGTTCTCCTTGACGTAGATTATTGTCGTAAATTTTCGTAGGTTTAGGATTTTCTTCTACAATTGCCACGTCTTCTCCGTATTTTTTCACGCTAATCACCTCTTTTATTATTATACCGTAGATTTCATTTATTTACTCAGCTTATAAATAGTATGTTATTTATTAGATTTTGCAATAAATGAAGTGTTAAAACTATGATAAAATATAGCTATAATATTAATGAGGAAACAAATAACAATAAAAATTTTTAAGAAAAGAGATGACTTTAATGAAGAAATTCAAAATTTTAGCATTATTATTAATGGCAAGTTTAATGTTCGCAGGATGTTCTAAGGAAGATAATAAACAAACTTCTTCTACAGAACAAAAGACAGAAGAAAAAACTGAAGAAAAGAAAGAAGAAAAAACTGAAGAAAAGACTGAAGAAAAGAAGGAAGAAGCACAAGAACCAACTGCTGATAATCCTATGATTGTTGACGAAGCTAACAAACAAATCAAAGTTTACGCTGAAGTTAACGATAAATTCAAAAAAGAAAGCACAATGCATGCTATCGTTGCAAAATCAGGTAAGAACAACGGACAATCAATGTTTGTATCATATTCTAACCAAAACGATTTGTACGATGCATTAGAAAAAATCGGTGCAAAACCAGGCAACAACGTTACAATGGATAACATGGGAAAAGAAGCCGTTAAAGGTGACAAGATCGATATTTCATTCAAATTCCAAGGTTCTGACAACGAATTGGGAATCAACGATGTAATCAAAGATTCTTCAGGAAAAGAAATCGACATCAGATTTGGTGGTAACCAAAAACCAGCAAAAGATATGAATACAGGTTGCATGACATGCTTACAAAGTTGTCCTTTAGGAATAACTTCAAACGCATCACAATTAATCGGCGCTGACGAAAAAGACGGAGTAAAATACACTTTGGCTGATTCAGTTCCAGCTGACAAAACACCTGTAATTATCACATACAAATTAGCTAACTAACCATTTCATTTAAAATTCTCTATTTAAAAAGGTAGGCTTTTATGAGCTTACCTTTTTAATTTTTTTGTGTAATTTTGTATTTTTGCATTTAAAAAACGCCCACAGTTGTGAGCGTTTGTGTTATAAGAAAACAATGTTCGTTGTTTCTATCCAGTTTATCACTAAGTTGTAGATGAAAAGTCTGACGAATCGCAACCCAATATACAAAGACATGAATGTGATGATGATGTATGGTAGTTTTTCAAATTTGAAGTTTTTGATTGTAAGTCCAATGAAAAACAACAATATCACGATTGCCTCAGCGATTACGATGTAAACTCCCAATGGATAAAACGCCATGGATATCGCCGCTTGGAACATTACAAGTAGCAATATGCTGTAGTTCTCGTCTTTTCGCCAATCATCTCTGACGAAAAACTTGTTAGCTACCCTATAAATTATTTTGAATTTAAGAATCGCAAATGCGAATATGAACACGCATCTTATTGCAAAATAAATGTAGCCTACAAGATAGTTTCTCCTGATAAATTCAATTGTGTCAAAGCTTGAATAATAGTCCAAGAAAGCTGTGATGATGAATGCAACTAGTCCCATTTTCAAAAGCCCATGTTTTGAGTTTTTGAAACGATTTTTCGGAACATCCAGCGTTTCTCCCATAAACTCGAAAATCTCGTAAGTAATGTCGTAAAGCTCAGAACGTTTGCCATTCATTTCATCTATTTTTTTAAATTTATTCATAAGCAAACCCTCCCTTTTTCGCTTATCATATATATATTATACATCATTTCGAAGTAGAGTTTCAATCATTCCATCGATTATTTGTAATAACTACCAGCATACTCGTATTTTTTACTCGTGTATTTTGTTTTGTCTTCTGTAAAATCGACGTCGACTTCCTTTGTTGACAAATATTCTCCTTTTACTTTGTAATTATTTGCCTCAGAATTTTCCAGTATCAATATGCCATTTACTGTAATTTCAGGAGTTTTTGGTACTTTTTCATTTTCTACATAAAACACGTTGCCCTTGTCGATGAACACTCCATCTATCGTAACGTCGTTAAATATCGTGATATCCTCAGAATCTACCACGATGTTCTTCTCTTTTCTGGAAAAATCTACTAATTTAGTTAGGAATTCATCATCTATTTCTATTTTTTTGTCTTCGTTATTATCTTCAGATACAATTTCCTCTTCATTTTCTGAAATTTCTTCGTTGTTTTCTTCTGATTTTTCGGCTATGAATTCCTTGTATTTTTCATCGACTATTTTTTTGTCAACGAAATACGTTTCATCGTTCAGTGAAAATATAAAACACTGTTTTAGTCCGATGCTCGGCTTTCCTTCTGCGATTTCCGGCAACAATTCGTCGATTTTTTCTTGTGGTATAATTCTATGTTCAAATGGATTTTTTCTTTTATACACCATTATTGTGGTAACTCTGGATCCATTATTTTCGGGGTAACTGCTTGTAAATGAAAAAACTTTCCTGTCTCCAGCATTTTCTTCGTAATAATCGACCTTAGTCTTACTGCTTAATTCTGGAATATCTTTAATCTGCAAGGTAAATGTCCCAGCATTAGAATTTTCCTTCAACTTTTCATCAAAAAGCTTTCTTTGATTTATGATTCGAACTCTTGAATAGGCATTCGCCCTGGCTTGAATGTAGTCGTATTTGTAGGCGTTGACAGTTCTGATGTTTTTCACTTGGACAAGCACAAAAACAATTACAATCATCAGCACGAATATCATGTAGAGCGCGTAAATGCTGATGTAGGCTTTGGATTTTCGTTTCATTTTATCTTATCTCCAATGTAGACCACAAGTTTCTTCCCATTTTCTTGCAAATAAATGTAGTTGTCATCCTGACTAAATGTGAAATCATCGGCGTTGTCCTTGAGTTTGTTCTGAGTTATCCTACCGTTGGGCCCGTGTTGTTTCAATTCATCAAAACTATTAGGATCTGTGAAAGCGTATCGTATGATTTTGCCATCTTCTTTTGTGAAATACACGTAATTTTGCTTTTTGTCAATATATTTTACTAGTACAAATCCCATTGATCGGTCGAAATGCGTCCAATTCGGTCTTTCTGTAATCACTGACATCGACTTTTCGATTTCGTTTTTTATGTAATATGCGCAGTGGTCGACATCATCCACGTCGTTTTTCAGATTCGCACTTGATTGCATAATAGTAAAGTTTGTCTTAAACGATAGGAAAATCACGCCCAACACTACGGAAAATATGAACAAACTCACCATAACCTCAAGCAGTGTGAATCCCCTACTTTTCTTTGTAAAATGACACATCTTTCGCAATATCTCCATTAACTACTTTGACATTTACCTTGACCAAATCTCCCACATCATCCTTTGTAACCACAACTTTTGAATTCTCATCCACAATTGATGAGTCCACCTCATCGTGCGCCTTCAAATATTCCACAGAATTGTCCAAATCGCGTAGCACAATATTTTCAGTGTAGGATTTATCTTGCATTTTAATCACATTTTTGAGCTGTGGATAGTACACCACCACACAAAGACTCACCAAAAACATCGCAAACAAAACCTCCAAAAGCGTGAATCCCTTAGTTTTTCGTCTCATCTACATCCACTCTCCCTGTCGCTATGTAACAATTTATCTTGTATGTTTTGTTTTTGGTTTTGGTTTCGTAATAAATAGTCGGAAAATGCGTTGCCGCAGAGGATTTGGATATATTTGCCCCGATATTTCCAAAGTCTATAGTACTTGTCCCTTCTTCACTTAAGCTAAGTGTCCCATTTTTCAAATCTCTTTCAAAAAGATTCTTCATTTTATTAGAATCGTAAAAATAATAGGAATTCTTCTCGAATCGAAATTGAATACTTCGTCCCGAATTCATCGCAACACTTCTCGCGCTTTTCAAATCGCTAACAAGCGTATTAATCTCTTTTCTGGATGCGACATCAGTTTTGAAGTCGTATTTTAGAACGCAAGTCATAATCACAACAGAAATTATGAACAGACTCACCATCACCTCTATTAAACTGAACGCCTTGCCTCTCATTTTTAATCTAGAAAACATTTCCCATCACCGCATACAACAAAAAAGAAGACCAAATCACAGGGACGAACGCAATCTCCTCATTCTCTTCTTTTCTTATAATATAAATCAAAGCCCTGATTCCACTTATAATTCCAAGATAAAACACGAAACTCACCAAATCTGTGAAACTTTTGCTCATGCCAAGTCCCAGAATAATCAAACAATCCACACTACCCATAAACCTGTCCTTCGCCACGAAATTAAACATCACAGGAACTAGTAAAATCAGAAAACTTGTCACGAAAAAACTAGAAAACACAGAAACAATAATGCTACAAATCATGAAAAACACACAGTTAATCCAGTACACCTCATTGGTTTTGAAATCGTCAACCATCATATCGCTGCAGCCAAGTAACAGAGCAAAATCGTAGATTGATGTAGTATTCGTTATTCGGAAAATCGCATACAAAAACACCGAAATCAACGCAAACACTCCAACGTTTTTGATGGACAATCTCTTCAAATATAAATCCATCAAACACTTAGCCATCAACATCAAAACTATTATGGTTCCCATATTTTCCTCCATAATAATATTATATTATTTTTTTAGCTAAAATAAACATTTTTTTGTAAAGTATTGGTTAATTTCGGTTAGTAAAATTAGTCGATAATTTTAAGTAAATAATCACGGTCTAAGACGCGAATTTTCAGCGAACTTCTTCTATCAACTTCAAAAATTTCTTTTCATTTTGTTGTTCATTGCTGATCCATTTTCCGTCATAAAACAACGCATAAGTCGTGCATGGAGTGGGAGCTTGTTGTGCTTGTTGTGTATGTATAATTTATAGTTTGAATTATTTTCTTAATTTTTGTAAATGAAAATATTGCAAATTTGTTCAAATTAGTGTATCATACAGTATACTCAATTTTTAAGGAGAACTAATGGATATTAATAAAAGATTTGAACACGATAAATTAAAGAAATTTCAGATATTCAACGCAGCTCAGCTAAAATACATTGCGTTTACATCGATGCTGATAGATCATATTAACAACTCGATTGTAACGCATTTTTTAAATGGAAAAGGAGCGTTGTTGTATATCTCGAACTTTTTATCGATATTAGGAAGAATTGCATTTCCTATTTTTATATTTTTCATAGTAGAAGGATTTTTCAAGACACACGACAGGGCGAAATATCTTCGTAACTTGTTGGTATTTGCAGTGATTTCGGAAGTACCGTTCGACATTTTTACATCAAAAGTGTTGTTCGATCCGTACTGGAACAATATGATGTTCACGTTGGCATTGTGCCTTGTGACTGTGTGGATAATCGATTATATTAAAGATAAGTTTAAAAACAGGATATTTTGGTACGGTGCATCTGTTGTAATCGTCGCTGTTTTCGGATTCTTGGCGATGTATTTGAGCTTGGACTACGATTATCATGCGATAATTCTAGCTTATTTGTTCTACATTTTCTACGACAAGCCAGTGATTTCAGCAGGTCTTGGATATTTGTCGATTATCAAAGAAGTGTATTCGTTCTTGGGATTCGCCTTTACTGTGACATACAACGGAGAACGTGGAAAACAAAACAAATTGGTAAATTACCTATTCTATCCAGTCCATATATTGATACTTGGACTTGTTAGAATGTATTTTAATTTTTAATTGAGAACTTGTTATTGCAAGTTCTTTTTTTGTTACAAATCTCTTTTACAAATGCAATAAAAGGTGTATAATTAGTACCTTGGAGGCCAAAATGTTCGTAGCAAATACTTATGAAGAACTTATAAATATGGAAAACTTAATATTTGTCGATGTTAGAAGCGAATACGAATTTCAAAGAGAGACTATACCTAATGCTTTAAATATTCCTATACTAAACAACGATGAAAGAGTGGAAATTTCAACGATTTACGATAACGGCGATCACGAATGTGCAAAGAAATTGGCGATAAGATATGCATCTGTAAAACTAGAAGACATTTACGTAAAATTGTTGGATTTGAGTGAAAATCACAACGTGTGCTTGTTTTGCTACAGAGGTTCCATGAGAAGTACTGTGCTTTTTAACATTATGAAATCAATGGGACTCAGTATTTACAGGCTAAAAGGTGGATACAAAGCTTATCGCAAATACGTTATCGAAAATCTAGATGCGCTTATAAATTCACATGAATACGTGAACATCAACGGCTACACTGGTGTTGGCAAGACGGAAATTCTGAATTACTTGGAACATTCTAACAAAAACGTCCTCAACTTGGAACAACTTGCAAACCACAGAGGCTCTATCCTTGGAAATGCAGGGTTGAATGAACAACCAACGCAAAAAATGTTCGAAAGTTTGTTGTTAGATAAGCTAAAAAGTTTTGATAATGAACCTGTTTTTGTGGAATGTGAAAGTAGCAAAATAGGAAGAATTAATGTTCCCAAATCTTTGAGACAAAAATACAACAGTTCACATCATCAAGTTATGATAAATTCAAGCCTTCAAGATAGAATAGATAGAATAAAAACAGATTATTTGAAAAATCCTCATGCTTTGGAGGATATAAAAAAAGGGATAAATCATTTGTCCAAATACATTGGCAATAATAACTCCTCCATTTTGATTGATAAACTAGATGATGAAGACTACGATTATGTGATAGAAAGTTTGATTACAAAATACTACGACATCAATTACGCAGTCAAATCAAAAGATTTTGAGCTGGAAATAAATAATGAAAATAGCGAAAAGTGTGCTGAAGAAATAATGAAATTTTATGCAAAATAATTCTGTATAAATATTTGTTTTTGATACAACAAAAGCAGATGCCGTATAAGACATCTGCTTATTTTTATTTTTTGTAAGTTATATCGTTTCTCTTTGCAACTCTTTGTATGTTTTTTTGGTGAGTTTGTAATCTTTTAAGCCTTTTATCGTAAACTTTGTCGATTCTATCGTGGATTAGTTCGACTTTTTCAGCGCTTTCAACTCTTTCATCCAACAAGGTTTTGAGCTTTTCTTTGAGGTTGGTTTCTCTTTCAATTCTGTCTTCTAATATTTTGGCGCTGTTTTCTATGAAGGATTTCTTGATTTCCACTTGTTCTATCCTGTCACGAAGTGCACTTTTAAGTCCCGACAAATCAGCTTCAAGTGTTTGTGATCCTTCCAACGCTTTGAGCTTGACATCTTTTCTGATTTCATTCAAGTATGCTTCCATTTTTTCTTGATATTCAATTATATATCTAAATCCATAAGCTTGTTTTACTGAAATCACAACATCTACAGCAAATATCGCGATAAGAATGTAAATCACGAAGTTGTAATTGCTGTTTTTGATTTTTTCAGTGAGTTCAAGTATATGTTTGTTAGAATAATTCATCATGAATATGGACATTACTCCGAAAAACAGTGATGATCTGAGGCATATTAGCCCTTTGATGTTCATAAATCTTTCTGTGTAATCCCAATATCTTACTTTGAATATTTTTTCAATTAAATATCCTGTTACGAACTCCAGTGCCGTAGCGATTATAAGTCCCGATAAAAATATTACGATGTAGGAGTCGTTGAATCTTGCTATTGCGTGGTCCACAAAAAGCGTGATGAACACTGCTCCAAATCCGTATATTGGAAGTAATGGTCCGTACAAGAATCCTCTGTTTGTAAGTTTCTTTTGTCCAGCGCTTACCCAGATTACTTCCCAAATATATCCGATTACTGCATAAAAGAAGAACATATATATGAAATTAATTAACTCCATTTTATCTCCTTAAAGACAAAGATAGGCTTTCACCTATCTTTGTGTTTTTGATTTATTTTTATATATTAGTGTATAAACTAAGTGTATGATTATTGCAAATGCAAAAGGCATATATATTCTACTAAATGAGAATTCTTTGAAATATTTTACTATTGCCATTACGGAAACTACTGCACTTGCAATCAAATACAATCTCAATTCTTTCAAAGATGATATGTCCTCATCTCTTCTGTCGTAAATCATTTTAGTCACGACTAATAAGGATGCTACGAAAACTATTAGCATTATTCTTGTTAAATTCTTGCCTGATATTGCGATTTCTACTAAAAATCCTGAGAATAACAAGAATACGACATATGTTATTAGCGTGAACAGTCTATTGTTTTTCACTTTATAATGATTGAGCAGCTGTGATAAGAGCTAACTTGTACACGTCTTCTTCGTTGCAACCACGGGACAAATCGTTAACTGGTTTTGCCATTCCTTGCAAGATAGGTCCTATTGCTTCGAATTTTCCTAATCTTTGAGCGATTTTGTATCCGATGTTACCTGCTTGTAAATCTGGGAATACGAACACATTTGCGTGACCTGCAACGTTTGAGCCCGGAGCTTTTTGTTTTCCTACAGATTCAACGATACTTGCGTCAAATTGTAATTCCCCATCGATTGGAAGTTCTGGAGCCATTTCTTTGGCGATTTTAGTAGCGTTAGCAACTTTTTCTGCAAATGGATGTTTTGCAGAGCCTTTTGTAGAGAATGAAAGAAATGCAACTTTTGGATCGATGTCGTAAAGTTTTGCAGTTTCAGCGCTTACTACGCCAACTTCTGCCAATTGTTCTTCGGATAATTCGATGTTGATGGCGATGTCTGAGAATACGTATCTTTCGCCGTTTGGTCCAATCATAACCATTGCACCTGATACAAGTTTTGTGCCTGGTTTTGTCTTGATGATTTGTAGTGCTGGTTTTACAGTGTCTCCAGTTGAGTGAACTGCACCTGATACAAGTCCGTCCACTTCGTCACAATAAAGCATCATTGTTCCGTAGTAGTTTACATCTTTAAGCATAGTTCTTGCTTGTTCTTCAGTGTTTTTGCCTTTACGTCTTTCAACAAATTTTGCTACTTTTTCATCGAAATCATCTGCTGTAAGTGGATTGATGATTTTAACTCCTTCGATGTTTAAGTTTTCTTGTGATGCTAGTTCTTTGATTTTGTTTTCGTCGCCTAAAATTACAGGAGTTATGATTTTCTCTTCGTTCAATCTAGCTACTGCTTTTAAAATTCTTAATTCTTCTCCTTCAGGAAATACTATTTTTAAGTTTTTGCCTGAGATTTTTGATTTCAATGATTCAAATATATCCATTTTCTTCTCCTTTATTACAATGTTTTATTTTAAAGCTTTCTTCAAAGCTTCATTTTCTTCTTCGCTTAGTTTTTCGCTACATTTAGCGTTTGTTATGATTTTGATGTAGCTTGTAGATTGTTCTCTTCCGAAAATCGACGTGATTATAAGCCCGTTGTCGTTGGCATCCAACAAACATAGTGAATATGAGAGTTTGTTAGTCAAATATTCAAATGCGTCGTAGTTTACGAGGCCGATTTTTTGAAGCGATATTGCTTGTAAAGTTTCCACAGACTCCAATGTTTTGGACAATTCTTCGATTCTTTTTTGATTTGCCACGATATCTGTAGAATTTTGATTCAAAATATCTTCAATGTCGCCATCTTGCGCTCTGAAAAGCGCATCGTATCTCCTTTTGACCCTGTTGACTTTCTTGTTGACGATGTTGATTTTACGGAAATTTATCACGGAAACTAATACCACAAACACCATAAGAATTATTATGATCACGTTCATAGCACTAGATTGCCCCATCTTTGTCTCCTCTGTTGATTTCCTTCAACGCTTCAATCGCTTTGTCCACTTCTTCTTCAGTGTTGAAATGGCCAAATGAGAACCTCACAGCACCGATGTCTTGTGTGTGAATTGTCTTGTGTGCAAGTGGCGCACAGTGAATTCCAGCTCTCGTTGCGATATCGTATTTGTCATCTAGGATGTATGCCAACTGACTCGACCCGATTCCTTCAACATTTACAGGCACAACTGGTCCTTGGTGTTCATCCAAACTGCCATATAATATTATACCCTTTTCATCTTTCAAACCATTTATAAATCTATCTTTAAGTTTATTTTCGTGGACTCTAATGTTTTTCAAACCCTCTTGTTTGATGAAATCTACACCGGCTGAAAGCGCATAGATTGCAGGTCCGTTGATAGTTCCAGCTTCTAATCTGTCAGGATATTCGTCAGGTTGTTCCAAATCTTGTGAGTGAGATCCAGTTCCACCTTGTTTCAAACTTTTAACATCAATTCCTTCTTTAATATACATAGCGCCCGTTCCCATTGGCCCAAACAATGATTTGTGTCCAGGGAAACACAACACATCTATCGGCATATTTTTCATGTCAAAATCCAAATACCCCATCGCTTGTGCAGCATCGACGATGTATAAGATATCGTGATCGTGCATGATTTCGCCGATTTTACAGAAATCAACGATAGTTCCAGTCAAGTTACTCATAGCAGTTGTCACGCAAACTCTGGTCTTGTCAGTTATTGCTTCTTCAACCTTTTTGACATCCAAAATCCCGCGTTCATCAGCGTACACAACCGTCAAATCGATAAAGCCGTCTTCTTGCATTTTGTGAAGAGGTCTGAGAACGGAGTTGTGTTCCAAAGATGTCGTGATAACGTGGTCGCCTTTTTTTACAAGTCCTTTGATTGCCATGTTCAAGCTATCTGTACAGTTCAATGTGAAAATCAAATTAAGAGGATTCGTTCCGCCGACAAATTCCGCGATATTCATTCTAGAATTAAAAATCGCCCTATCCATTTTAAGTGACAATTTATGTCCACTTCTTCCTGGATTTGCGGCAAATTCTCTCATTGCTTCGTCAAGTTTTTCGTAAACTATCTCAGGTTTCGGAAAACTCGTCGCAGCATTATCGAAATAAGTCATTATACCTCACCTATTTTCTTGTATGAAACTTCTTCAATTTCCCTCAATAAAACTTCTGATTTGTCTTCTAATGCTGTGATTTCGTCAGCTACTTTCTTGCTATCTCCAAGTTGTTTCATGTTGATTTTGGCGTTCAACATTACTGATTTCATACTAGAATGTAATAAATATGCACTTGCAAGAAGGTCTGTTATTGCATATTTATCGATATATTTTGCAATTTGTTTTACAAGTTCCATTGCTTCCATCATAATTCTAGCAGAAGACATTGGAGATTCTGTAGCGATGATGTATCCATCAGCTATCATTTTCTTTCTGTATGCTTTTTCTTCGTCAGTTTCCTTTGGTAATTTGTATGCTTGAAGAACAGAGTCAAAGCTTTTAGTATCTTCAACCATTTTTCCCTTTAATTCTTCGATAATTTCTGTAAGTCTGTCTACATGAGATCTGATTTCTTGTTGAGTTTTTTCGTCTAATGCTTTGAAAGACTTCTTATCCTCAGTTAGATAGAAACTCATGTTTCCGATTCCTACTCCTAATAGCGCAGTCAACGCGCTGATAGAACCTCCACCTGGAAGTTCCTTTGAGTTTACATTTTTAATAAATTCTTCTAAAGTTTGATCCATAAACATCATAGCTCTAATATCTCCATAATCCTTTCTAAATCTTCATTTGATAGATATTCTATCTCTATACTTCCGCCTTTTCTTTTTGGCTTAATTCTAACCTTGGTAGAGAATTTCTCCAAAAACCTATTTTGCAAATCCAACAAAAACGGGTCTGTTTCCTTGGATACTTTTTCTATTTCTCTGACATTTGTTTTCTTGGATAGTAGCTTGTCCAACAAAGCTTTTCTCTTTTTCATATCGTCAATAGCAAGTAAACTTCTAGCTTGTGATGATGTTATGTCGCCTTTTTTTAAATGTTCTAGTGACAACTCATCCAAGTTAAGTAGTCTCAAAGTGTTCGCTATATATGATCTTGATTTGGACAATTTGTCTGCCAATTCTTTTTGGGTTAAGTTGTAGTTTTCCATCAAGTTTTTGTAAGCTACGGCCTCTTCAACAGCGTTCAAATCCTCACGTTGAATGTTTTCTATAAGTGACACTTCTGCCACCTCACTATCTTCCATTTCCTTAACAATAGCAGGAATTTCAGACAAACCAGCCTCTAAACTCGCCAAAAACCTTCTTTCTCCGGCGATTATCTCGTATTTATCATCCTTTTTACGAACGATAATTGGAGAAATAACGCCGTATTCTTTGATAGAATTTGCTAACTCACGTATTTTGTCTTTTTCAAAATGTGTTCTTGGTTGATCTTCTCTTCTAATTATTTTCGATAATTCGATATTAACGATCGAATCAGAACTTGTCGTTTCTATAATATTTTGTGGTATTAAAGCATCTAAGCCTCTTCCTAATCCCTTTTTCCTAACCATTATAAAAATTCCTCCGCTAGTCTTGTGTAAGCAATAGATCCTTTGGAATTTTTGTCGTACGATAACGCACTCATTCCATAGCTTGGAGCTTCTGCTAATCTTATATTTCGCGGTATCATAGTCGTAAACACCTTGTCTTTGAAGTATTTCTTGACTTCTTCCACCACTTCCAAACTAAGATTATTTCTACCATCAAACATACTCATAACGATACCTTCAATCTCTAAGTTTTCGTTGAGCGAACTTCTCACCAAATTAATAGTGTTCATCAACTGGCTCACGCCCTCAAGCGCATAGAACTCACATTGGATAGGTATAAGAACGGAATCTGCCGCCACCAACGCATTAATAGACAACGTCCCCAAAGATGGAGGGCAATCTATAAAGCAAAAATCATATCCACTTACATTAGAAAGTATCTTAGATAACACCTTTTCTTTGCCATCAGTGTTTATAAGCTCCACCTCTACACCTGACAAATCAGACGTTGCTGGGATTATATCCACGTTTTTTTCTTCAGTTTTGATGATAAAATCTTCATCAAAATCGTCGTGAACCATCAAATCGTACATGCTTTTTTGAAGTTCAAACTTGTTGATTCCAAAGCCCGAAGTCGTGTTACCTTGCGGATCCAAATCCACTACAAGCACTTTTTTTCCTTTCAAACCAAGAGCTGCTGACAAATTAACGACAGTAGTAGTTTTACCTACTCCACCTTTTTGATTAAATACACATATTGTTTTCAAATTTACAGCTCCTTTCATATTTATTATAGCACAAATAAAGTTCTAATTTGATTTAAAATGTTTCACGTGAAACATTTTCTAAAATCATCAGTCTCAACTCTGCCAAAGCACGATTTGAAACTCTATTTCTGATTTTATTTCGTTCTCCGTGAAGCTGTAATTTCAGCGTTTTTATCTCATTTTTGTATCCCAACCCAACGTAAACAAGCCCAGCATTTTCTCCTGACGCGAAACCAGTCGTAGATATCGCACAGTCGACATGAAATTTTTCAAACATTCTCTCGATCATCTCAAACGCAACATTTTCACTCACAACTCCGTATTTGTCGATAGTATCAGGATTAACGCCAAGTAACTCAATCTTCGCCTCATCAGAGTACACCACCAATGACCTCTTTAAATAATCGCTAACACCAGACACATTCACAAGTTTAGATGCAATCATACCGCCCGTAATAGATTCTGACGTCATAATCGACAAATCATTCTCTTTTAACACCTTGTACATAGATTCTTCGATAGATTCATCATTTTCTCCGAAAACATACACGCCAAGTCTGTCTCTAAGTTCTTGTTTTTTCTTAGAAATCATGTCAAGAGCTGTTTGTCTGTCTGATGCTTTTGCAGTTATTCTTAGTATCCTCTTGTCTTTTTTGAAATATGGAGCAACTGTTGGATTGGTTGACGATTCAATGATGTCCTTGACCCTCTCATTCATGTCCCATTCTCCAAGAATAGATATGTTTAATGTTTCAGAAATAATACAGTCCGTCGCAAATTGCTCCAAGACTTGTTGAACTTGGTTTTCGTAAATAGGCTTCATCTCAGCTGGTGGTCCTGGTAAGAATAAAATTCTCTTGCCATTATTTTCAATCAACGCACAATCTGCAGTTCCATTGAAATTTTCAAAAACTATCGCATCTTCAGGAAACATACATTGTTTGATATTGCCTTGAATCGCTTTTTCATCTTCGTTAAAATACTTCCTCAATTTAGCATAGCTTTTTTCGTTCAGAACCATTTCCTTGCCAAGACAATCGCAGCAACATTTTTTTGTTATATCATCTTCAGTCGGTCCCAAACCACCCGTCGTGATAATCAAATCATTTTGTTTTAAACCATCTTCAATTTCCTTGTACAACCTGTCATAATTATCTCCAACCACAACCCTCTTGTACACATCAAACCCCAACTCTCTCATTTTGATAGAAAGGTAGTTAGAATTCGTATCCAAAGTGTCTCCTAGCAATAATTCCGTCCCAACGGCTATTATTTGAACTTTCATGTCTCCTCCATAGTGTTTTACCTATATTTCGTTTTACCCACCTTAAAACGCCTCTCAGAGCGTCGTTTTTCTTTCCATTTACAATTAAATTATATCACTAATGAAATTATCCTTAAAATGTTTCACGTGAAACATTTGTGGAATAAAAATAGAAAAACATTCTTCCCTCTCCCGTATCAATCAAAATCTCACGAGAAATATTTTTTTCCTGATCTTTTTTAAACTAGCCAAGCAAAAAAGTAGAATGCTTTTTCGCTAAGAATATCATACGTAATAAATTGTTGTGATTATACATCGAAGAACCACGTCAAAAATCCAACTGTTTGAGAGCTTTAGCTCGAGTTTTGGATTTTAGTGGTTCGAGATTAACAAATCACCAATTTATGGAGTCAGATATTCGTGCAAAAATGTTCTTCTATTTTTAGCAATTACTATAATATTGTCCCTCTTAATTGTCAATTCAGATTTCTGCTTATTATTGTGAAGTATTTTCCTCCCTCTCCCGTAGCAATCCAAATCCCACGAGAAATATTTTTTTCTTTTCCTCATAAATCTTGACAAACAAAAAGCAGATTACCGCGATTGACGGAAAATATCATCTGGAGAAAACAACCTCAAATTCAAGCGAAGTGAATCGTTAAGAAATTGCACTTTCTGAGCGTCAGCGAGTTTGCAATTTCAGATTCACAAGCTTAGAATTTGTTTGTTTTCGTAAGCTAGATATTTGAGTCAATTCGGTTTTCTGCTTATCATTGTGAAGTATTTTAAACTTAAATTTTCTTTGTTATAGTGGGTTTTTCTTTGGTTTGCCGCCACCACGTGGGTATTTCTTCGGAGTTTCTTTGATTTTCTTTATTATAACCAAGCTTCTGTCCTCGTCATCTATTTTGTAATCAATAGTTTGTTCTATTTTGCCACCGAGGATTTTGATTGCGTTCTCTCCTACGTCTGTTTCGTCGGATTTGCCCTTCATGGCTATCATGTATCCTCCGACTTTTACAAATGGTAAACAGAACTCAGCCAACGTATTAAGCTTTGACACTGCACGTGATATACAATAATCGTATCGTTCTCTGTATTCAGCAGTTCTCGTGCATTCTTCTGCTCTTTCGTGGACTGCTTTGATGTCTGTAAGTTGTAGTTCATCTATAACATCCCTTAAGAAATCAACTCTTTTTCTTAAACTGTCGAGCAATGTGAACTTCAAATCATTTCGTGCTATTTTTATTGGAATAGCTGGAAATCCTGCCCCAGTTCCCACGTCAATTATAGTTTTGTTTTCCTCAAAATCGAACAAATTCAACACATACAAGGAATCCACAAAATGTTTCACGTGAAACATTTCTTCTTCAGTGATTGCTGTCAAGTTCATTACTTTGTTCTTTTCCAACACCAAATCCATGTATTTTAACAGCAAATCTATTTGATTGTCATCCAATTGTATTTCATAATCGTTCAATGTTTCTTTTAATGACATTATTTCTTCCTCGTTTCCATATAAATCAATAAAACGTTGATGTCAGAAGGACTTACACCGCTAATTCGACTCGCTTGACCCAACGATTCTGGTTTGATGTCATTAAGTTTTTGTACAGCTTCATTGGAAAGGCCCATAACTTCCTTGTAATCTTCAATCATATATAGTTTTCTGTTTTCAAGCTTTTTAAATTGCTTGATTTGGCTCATTTGTTTTGCAATGTAGCCTTCGTATTTGATGTGAGTTTCCACTTGTAGTCTCAAATATCTAGGCAGTTCTGGTCTATTAACGTCAAATTCTTCTGTTTTATCGTATGTTAATTCTGGTCTTTTGATTAAATCCAACAAATTAATGCCTGTTTTAAGTTCTGATGATCCAAGTTTTCTCAATTTTTCGTTGGTTTCTTCTGTTGGAGTCACCATTATTGACTTCAATCTTTCGATTTCCTCGTCAATCGTCTTCTTCTTGTGAAGCATTTTCTCGTATCTTTCATCTGTTGCAAGACCTATCTCGTGAGCCCTTTCAGTAAGTCTCAAATCAGCATTATCTTGTCTCAAAGTCAAACGATACTCACATCTGCTAGTCATCATTCGGTATGGCTCGTTAGTTCCTTTGGTTACCAAATCATCTATCAATACGCCAATGTACGCGTCTGATCTATCCAATACAAATGGCTCTTTGCCAAGCAAATTCATAGCAGCATTGATTCCTGCGATAATTCCTTGACCGGCAGCTTCTTCATATCCACTGGATCCGTTGATTTGTCCTGCAAAGAACAAATTATTGATTTCCAAATGTTCCAAAGTTCTCTTTAATATAGTAGGATCAATACAATCATATTCGATTCCGTACGCACTTCTCATAAATCTCACGTTTTCGAAACCAATGATTGTCTTGTACATTTCTTTTTGCACCTCTTCTGGAAGAGTCGATGACACACCTTGAATGTACATTTCCTTCGTGCTCAAACCTTCAGGTTCCACAAATACTTGATGCTCGTCGCGGTCTGGAAATCTAACGATTTTGTCTTCAATCGAAGGACAATAACGTGGACCCACACCCTTTACAATTCCAGCATACATCGGAGATCTCTCCAAATTATCTTCAATAATTTGTTTTGTTTTATGTGTAGTGTAGGTCAAATAGCAGTTTTCTTGCTTCTTTGAAATATCCTTGCCGTCATTCAAAAACGAAAAAGGAATAACATCGTCATCACCAGGTTGCACAGTCATCACTTCGTAATTCAAACTATCCTTGTGAACTCTCGCAGGAGTTCCAGTCTTAAATCTTCTAAGTTCAATTCCCAAATTTTTCAAAGAATCTGATAATTTCTTAGATGATTTCATACCGTGAGGCCCTGATTCATAAGTGTATTCACCCATCATCACAAGTCCTTTAAGATATGTCCCAGTCGCAAGAATCACAGCCCTTGTTGGGAAAATCGCTCCCTGTGCAGTAGTTACGGATTTTATTTTGTTGTCTTCAACCCCAATATCCACGACTTCCGCTTCAATCAAATCCAAGTTTTCAGTGTTTTCCAACACGCTTTTCATCTCATCGTGGTATTTTCTCTTGTCCGCTTGAACCCTCAATGAGTGAACCGCAGGACCCTTGGAAGTGTTCAACATTCTCGATTGAATGTAAGTCTTGTCGATAACAAGCCCCATCTCGCCGCCTAATGCGTCAACTTCCTTCACTAAGTGACCCTTTCCAGTGCCACCAATGTTTGGATTACATGGCAAATCAGCCACAGAATCCAAACTTATACTCATAATCGCAGTCTTTAACCCCAATCTCGCCGTAGCTAACGCCGCCTCGCAACCAGCGTGACCCGCTCCTACAACCACGACATCGTAGGGATTTTCATAATATAATCTATCCATTTTATTTACCTATACAAAAATCGCTAAAAATCTTGTTCAACACATCATCATCCACAGTTTCTCCAGTGATTTCGCCAAGAATTTCCCAAGCATTTCTCAAATCAACCTCGAAACAATCGATAGGAACACCACATTCCATATCGTGAAGTGAACTCTCCAAAGATTTAATAGCTTTGTTAATAATATCTCTATGTCTAATGTTGGTGATAATATTGTCGTTATTAGCTTCAATATATCCGTCATTAAACATCTCTATAATCTTGTTTTCTAAATCCTCAATACCCTCGTTTTGCTTGATAGATATGCGAATAACCTCGATTCCTTCCAAATTTTCATCGAAATCAAATCCACCATCCAAATCAATCTTATTCAACAAAACAATCGACTTTTTATCTCGAATAAGATCCAAAATCTTCCTGTCCTCATCGTCAAACTCTCTCGAAGAATCGAAAATCGCAATAATCAAATCCGAATCAGAAATAAAAGACACAGATTTTTCGACACCGATTTTCTCCACGATATCCTCAGTATCTCTAATACCTGCAGTATCGTTAATCTTCAGACTTATCCCGTCCAAATCGATGTATTCTTCGATGACATCACGAGTAGTTCCTGGAATATCCGTAACGATAGCCCTGTTTTCCTTCAACAAAGCATTCAACAAAGAAGATTTGCCTACATTTGGCTTACCAATTATCGTAGTATTGATACCATCTCTGATAATTCTACCTCTGTTTGCACTCTCAGAAAGCTTTTTAAGCTTATCCAAAACTTCCTTGCCCTCGTTCAAAACAGGAGTGTTGTCCAATTCGTCCTGCATATCTTCAGTAAAATTAATAGAATACTCCACATGAGATAGCATATCCAACAATTGGTCTCTCAACTGTTTGATATTTCTGTTAACACTACCCTCCAACTGTTTCATACTCACAGAGTACGCCTTGTCAGTCTTCGCCTTAATCATATCGATAATCGCCTCAGCTTGAGACAAATCAATCCTACCGTTCAAGAAAGCCCTCTTAGTGAACTCACCTGCCTCAGCAAGTCTTGCACCATTATTTAACAGAACTTCCAACACCTTTCTCACAGCGACAACCCCACCGTGAGTGTAAATCTCCACGACATCCTCACGAGTGTAAGTGTGAGGAGCCTTCATATAACAAACCAAGACCTCATCGACGATCTCATTATCGTCAACAATGTGGCCATAAGTCATTTTTCTATTTATTAAATCAGCATTATCATTAGCCCTTTTGAACACAGAATCAAGCACATCCACGCAACCCTCTCCAGTCATTCGAACAATGCCAATTCCCGCTTCACCAGTAGCAGAGCTAATAGCTGCAATACAATCGTCCATATTTAGTCTATCCTTTCATTCTTTATAGTAATATTATATTATATCATACAAAAAGATTACAAATAAATAAGAGCCTACAACTTCACTATATTGAAGTCATAAGCCCGTTATTTACCTCATATCTATAACTTTATCGTATTTTTTTAAAGTTTCGTCACCGTATTGATGAATTACTTCTATTACTGTATTTTTTGAAGAGAATATAATATCATCTATTATTTCTCTATTTTTCTTATCCAAATTAGACTTTATTTCATCTGCTAAAATTAATTTTCTGTCGTGATACATTGCTCTTGCAATTTCTACCCTTTGTCTTTCTCCTCCTGACAAACTATCATTGGATAAAACTTTGGATTTAAGATGATTTATCTGTAACTTATCAATTATTCCATTTAATTTTTCTAAATTAATATCATTATCTCCTAAAGTAATGTTATCTTCTAAATTAAGATTAAAAACATAACTTTCTTGTGATATAAAGCTAGTAAAACTCCTGATCTCAGCGGTTGATAATTCCTTTTTATTAAACATAATACTTCCTTTAGATGCTGTTAAATTATTAAATATTAAATTCAATAATGTACTTTTACCACAACCACTTTCTCCTATAATTGCGACCTTGTCACCCTTTTCTATCTTAAAATTAAAATCTTTAATAATATCTTTATCATCATACGAAAAACTCAAATTATCAAAAGTAATTGGAAAAACTTCATCATTAAGATTTATTTCTACATTATCAATATCTTGATAAATGTAGTCGTACTTTTTTAAGAGATACTTTGATGATGAACGTGTATTATTAAAATATGCAAGTTCTTGGAACTGATATCCTATATTATAACTAACTAAGTAAACACTGATGAATACGCTTGACGATATTTTACCATTAAAACTCAAATACCCTCCAAGAATAAGAGGAATCATAGAGCATACTATATCAACCAAATTAATCACAATGTTGTTTTTTGTTCGTATAATTTCATATCCCTTATAAGTATCCACATCCTGCTTTAAATATTTGTGATACAAATTAATGAAAAAGTCGGATACATTGTAAATTTTGATGATGCTTCTTCCATTTTTGATGTCTTGTAATTTATTCATAAAAGCATCATCAGCTTTTGATAATTCTTCAGATTTATTATCTAATCTATTACTCCCGTAATTACTCATAAGCGCTGGAATACTGTAGAATACTATAAAAAGCATCCCCAAAAGGAAATTTCTTGTTAGTGCATAAATGATGGAAACACTTGTAAAACCAATCGACGATATAATAATTACCGTTGGTTCAATGTAGTTGTTTTCAATTTGACTTGAATCCTTTTCTATACTGCTGACAATATCATTATCGATATGATTTTCACTTTTTAAAAAATGATTGAACACTTTTAACTTAAAAGATTCTCTAAAATCAGCTATTACATACGAATAGTAAAGTCTCTTTCCACTATCACCTATCAGCATTATAATTCCACACAAAATCCCAAACACAAGTGCTTTCATCAAAAATACTGTGTCTTTATTCTCAAATGATTTTATAATCAATGATACTATTACAGGATTCACCAAAGCCTCTGTCCATGTGAGAACTATCGCAACAAAATATAAAATAAGATTTTTCTTCTTAACATTGTTTTTTATCATATTACCCTCTGAAATTTATATAACATTCTTAAAACTTGTACTTGACTAATAATATTTGATTATATTTAGCCTATTTTCTTCAAATAATTTTCGTTAACGATTTCAGAGATTATTTTTTTCTCTAAAATCTATTTATATATTGTCATGATAATCACCACTTTCCTTTTTTTAGGATAAATCATAAAAAATTTGTTGTCAACTTTATTTCTTGTCATCCCACAAAAAAAGACCACATACCTAAGATATGTAGTCTTGTAATTTATTTTCTTTTAATAATAACTCTTCTATTAGGCTCATTGCCTTGAGAGAATGTATTCACTTTTTCATCGTTTTGAAGATAAGTGTGAATGATTCTTCTTTCGTATGGATTCATAGGTTCAAGCTTGATATCTCTTCCTGTTTGAACAGCCTTATCAGCTAATCTTCTAGCTAATTTTTGAAGAGATCTCTCTCTTTTTGATCTGTATTGGTTGCAATCCAAAATAACTCTTATATAAGTGTCTGCATTTCTATTAGTAACCAAGTTTACGATATATTGAAGAGAATCTAATGTTTCTCCCCTTTTTCCTATGATAATTCCGATATCAGATTCTTCTGAACACATAATATTGAACTTAATCATATTTCCTTCAGTTCTAGATTCGATATCGCAATCAATTCCCATATCTTCAATCATTTGTTTCAAGAAATTCTTGCTTGTGATGAAAAGTTCGTCGTTTCTATCAATAGTAACATCAGGTTCAGTATCTTGTTCTTCTTCAGTTTCTTCAGATTTTACAGCTTCTTCAGCTTCTACTGGTTCTACTGGTTTTTCTGGTTTTTCTGGTTTTACTGGTTTTTCTACGATTTCTTCCTTATCATCTTTTGTAGGTTCTGTTTTAACTTCTTCTACAATTTTCTTATCTTCTATAACTTTAGTATCTTCTTTTTGTTCTGTTTCAACTGAGTTAGAGTCAGAGTTTAGGATATTCTTCACAAAATCGCCTGTTCCCTTTTCTTTAACATCGTCTTTTAATGACACTCTAACGACAGCGTCCTTTGCTCCAAACAAGCCCAAAAAACCTTGTTTAGCTTCATTTATAACTTCGATGTTAACTTCGTTTCGATTAGCTTGAAGCTTATCCAAAGCTTTATTGACACATTCTTCAACAGTCTTCGCACTAACTACTGTGCTTCTCATCTAACTTCCTCCGCAACATCTTTTTTGTCTTTATTCTTAATTATTAACCTTATTATAACTTCTAAAACGTTAGAAAATCCCCAATAAAGAATCAAACCTGAAGCGTATTTGCTTGAAATGAAGAACATAAATATAGGCATGAAATAAATCATTGATTTGTTCATCATTTCCATTTGATCAGGTTCATTTGATTTCTTATCCTTGTTATTAGTAGGCATACTGATCTTTGCTACTAAAAATTGAGTGAACGCATTTATTAAAGGTAATCCAAATAATACTGGGTCTGGTTTAGTCAAATCAGGTATCCAGAAGAAATTACGAGCAATCTCGTTAATCTTAGCCACATTATCAAACATGTATTTGCCTGGTTCTCTCATTACTCTAAATAATGCCAAAACCAAAACCATTTGTAAGATAATTGGCAAACAACCACTTAAAGGATTGAAATTATACTTCTTGTATAATTCTTGCATCTTTAATTGTTGAGTTTGTGGGTCGTTCTTGTATTTTCTTTGAATTTCCTTAATTTCCGGTTGCATCAAAGCATTTTGTTCTTGAGTTTTTTGCGTATGAATAGTTACCGGAAGAGTTATAAGCTTATAAATAAGTGTTAATAAAAGAATTGATATCGCAAAATACGATATACTTTTAGGTTCAGCCATCACATGTGAGATGTTTTCATATATGAACCTAAGAATAGTTCCAAATACATTTGCAATTATTTGCAATTCTACAACTCCTTTTTATTTTAGTGGGTCATATCCGCCTTTTGAAAATGGATTACATCTTAAAATTCGCCAAATAGTAAGCACTAACGCCTTGAAAAACGGCTTTTTTCTGAAAGCCTCCAACGCATATTGTGAACAAGTTGGATAGTATTTACACTTTCCATGCCCCAAATACGGCGATATAGCTTTTTGGTAAAATTTGATTAAAAATATCATCACTTTCGACATTTTTTATTCGATGCCTTTCTACAAACGTGCAATAATGCAGATTCTAGCTGTTTGTAAGTTAAGTCTTCAGTGTTTTTCTTCGGGATAATAACCATATCCAAGCCCTTGTCAAACTCAGAGAAATTAAGCCTTACAATCTCTCTCAGTTTCCTCTTGATTCTGTTTCTTTCAACGGCATTGCCGTACTTTTTAGTAACAGAGAATCCGATTCGAGTTCCTTTTTTTGAATTGTATACTACCAAAGAGAAGTTTCTATTATAATAAGTCTTTCCCCTCTTGTAGACAACATTGTATTCCCTGTTATCTCTTAACCTTACACTTTTATCCATAATAAATTAAAGGCCACAATGAATGTGACCTAAGCTGATAATACTTTTCTACCTTTTCTTCTTCTAGCCTTTAAAACAGCTCTTCCACCTCTAGTAGCCATTCTATTTCTAAATCCGTGGTCTTTTTTTCTTTTTCTGTTATTTGGTTGATAAGTTCTTTTCATCAATCGCACCTCCTAGTATAAAATATAAGGACTTTTGCCTATAAAAACACTACTCCAATTATACTTATGACAATAACAATTGTCAAGCTTTTTTGTTGACAAATACCAATTAATCGCCAAAAATAATTTAATTATTACATATCAAAAATATTTGATGTATTGCGTAAAAAATGATATAATTGATATATCAAAAATATTTGATGTGAGGTAGTAAAATGAACAACAAACAAATAGCAGACACATTTAAAGCATTGAGCGATGAAAAAAGAATAGATATTTTACAATTGTTGCAAAATGGAGAACAATGCGCATGTGTACTTTTAGAAAAACTGAACTTAACACAATCAGGATTGTCTTATCATATGAAGATACTTACAAATTCAAAAATAATAGAATCTAGACAAGAAGGAAAATGGACATACTATAAAATTTCAGAAAAACAATGTCACAATCTAGCAAATCTATTAATAGACATCACGAAGTTATAAGATTTTAAAGAAAGGATAAATAAATGAACAAACAATACACAGACGAAGAAATAAGACAACAAGTAACAAATTTCTACGATAACATAGCAGTAGGTAAGACGAGCACAGAAGTAAATTCAATAGACTTATACAAATCCTTAGGTTACGATCCTAAATTACTAGAAAAAATCCCTGAAGAAGTATCATCAGGACTATCTTGTGGAAATCCACTTGATAACCTAGTATTAAAAGACACCGACACACTACTAGATTTGGGGTGTGGAATGGGATTAGATGTCTTCATGGCAAGAATAACATATCCTAATTCCAATACAATTTATGGAATGGATAGGCTAGAGTCCATGATAAAAAAAGCTAGTAAAGTACGAGATAAAAAAGGATTCAAAAATATTGAATTTGTCCAAGGAGAACTTATCGACATGCCATTTGAAGATAACTCCATCGACAAAATCATAAGTAACTGTGTAATAAACCTTGAGCCTAACAAACAAAAAGTCTACGAAGAAATCCATCGAATCCTCAAACCAAATGGAATGTTCATAATCAGTGACATCACACTGAAAAAACAACTAAACGATGATATCTTATCATTAGACAACATTTACGGATCCTGAGTTGGGGGAGCTCTTCTGGAAGAAGATGTAAAAGAAATCATTAAAAAAGCAGGATTTACAAATTTCTTTGCAAAAAGTGAGGAAGTCACAGATCCGTATGCCAAAAAATTGGGATATGGACTGAAAATAAAAGAATTTATCCAAGAAACTATGTTCATAGGAAATAAATAATTAACGAACACCAACATTTTCAAATAAGAATGTTGGTGTTTTTTTATAAAATTTCCACAAAACAGTAAAAATTGTGGATAACTTTTATCCACAATTCATTCTAAATTTAAAATATTAAACTCCTTTTGGGGATAAGTTATCGCAAACTCAAAACCATTTATCAAAATTTTCAATAAATTTGTAATAAAAGATATGATTTGCTATAATTAAAGTATCAAAAAGTATGAAAAGTACGCATTTATTAACAAATTGTGGATAAGTTGTGGATACTATGTGAATTCTTGTTTTAAAACTACACGAATTTGCTGTATATTCTAATTTAATATCCACAATTATTTTTCTATAAATTGATGTGGATAAGTTGTGCGAATGTGAATAAATTATATATTTTTTTTGTTTAAATTGGAAAATAGCTATTTATTTAATGTGGATAACTCATCATTTTGTGGATAAATATGTTGATAAGTAAAAAAACGAGGTGAAAAATGACCGACAAAGATGAACTCTGGTTAAAAATATCTAACACATTTAAACAGGAAATGTCTGATTTGAACTTCAACACATGGATTGCTCCATTAAAACCTCTTTATTTAACAAATACTGAATTTATTTTGCTTTCTCCAAATAGATTTACCAAAAAAACAATCTATAACAAATACTACGACGATATCCAAAAATACTTGGATTTCATCAGTAATGTCAAGAGAAAAGTAGTCATCATAGACCGTTATGAAATGGATAATTACAAAGACGAAAATATAATTCAAAACCAAAACATAGATGGTCAACGATCCATTCTAGTAAGTGAAGAAGTATCAGAAGATGAAAAATACACTGTAGAAGATAAAAAACCTGAAACAAAACTACCAGAAGAAAAAACTGATTTAAGCCCTTACGGCAAGAATTTAATCAGCAAATACAAATTCGATACATTTGTAAAAGGAAAAAACAACGAACTAGCATTAGCCGCAGCACTTGCAGTCGCACAAAACCCAGCCACAGCATACAATCCATTGTTTATTCATGGAAAAGCAGGATTGGGTAAGACTCACTTGATGCATGCCATTGCTCATGAAATACTTAAAAATAACCCAAAAGCTAGGGTTATTTACACTACTAGTGAATCATTTACAAACGAACTTATCTCTTCAATAGGAGATAAATCTACGAAAAAGAATTCACAATTTAGACAAAAATACCGAAATATAGACGTACTATTAATTGACGATATTCAATTTATAGCAGGAAAACAAGGTACACAAGAGGAGTTTTTCCACACATTCAACGAATTGTACAACCACAACAAGCAAATCATACTTTCCAGTGATAGACCTCCAAAGGAGATAAAAACATTGGAAGAGAGGTTGGTGTCTCGTTTTGAGTGGGGATTAATGGCAGACATTCAACCACCAGATTACGAAACACGTGTGGCTATTATAAACGAGTATTTAGATAGAAATAATACATCACTTACCCCAGAAATAATCGATTATATTGCTATGAATGTCAAAAGCAATATACGTGAGTTGGAAGGGGCAGTAATGAATGTCGTAGGTCAAAAGACTCTGATAGGAGATGGCAACATCACATTAGATTTGGCAAAAAATGTTCTAAAACAACTTATCGCAGACACTCAATTAAGACCTGTAACTATAGATTTAATCATTGAGAGTGTGTGTGATAGGTACAATGTAAGTCAAGATGATTTGCTTTCAAAAAAGAGATCCAAACAAATCGCATATCCAAGGCAAATAGCAATGTATGTGTCCAGAAAATTGTTGGATATTTCTTTGGTTAGTATTGCTTCAAGTTTTGGCAAAGATCACTCAACAGTAATGCATGGAATCAAGAAAATTGAGAATGATATCAAAAAAAGTTCAGAATTTGATGAAGAAATTGATAACCTAATCAACTACATTCAAAATTCTTAATTTATTAAACTTTATGATTGTGGATAAGTTTATTTTAGAGTTTTCTATCCACAATTTAATATTAATAACTATGTGGATAAGTTGTTGATAACTTTAAAGTGATAAACTAAAATTGTAAAAAGTTGATAATGTTGATAATCGCACAGCTTGTGCCAATTATATACACATCGTTATCAATATATAAAACACCACAAATTACAAACAAACTAGAGTTATCCACAATACAAACAGCCCTACTACTACTATTACTAACTATTATTATTATTTATATAAACGAAAGGTAAAATATGAAATTAAAAATATCGCAAAAAGAATTACTTAAACATATCAATATTGCGCAAAAAGCGGTGTCATCTAGAACGACTATTCAGATATTAGAAGGAATTTTATTCATCGCAGAAGAAAATTGTCTTAGACTTGTTGCTACGGATTTGGAACTTATTGTGGATACTAGAGCAAATTGTGAAATCTACGAAAAAGGTCAAATTGTAATTAACTCTTCAATGATAGGAAATATCATTAGAAAGCTTCCTGACGATGATATTTATATTGAAGTGGACGATAATAATATCAATATTAAATGTTTGTCTACGGAATTTAACATTCAAGGTCAAGATTCAAACGAATTTCCATCTCTTCCTTATATAGATAAGGATGTTAAATTGACTTTAGAACAATCTGAACTTAGAGATTCCATCAGAAAAACATCATTTGCTACAAGTATGGACCAAACAAGACCAGATTTGACAGGTGTTTTGTTCAATATTATGAACGATAGGATTGAATTTGTGGCCTTAGATGGTTACAGAGTTTCACTTGATTGTATGAGTAATGTGAGTGAGTTTGAAATGAAGGCTATTGTTCCAGCGAGAGCTTTGAATGAAGTTTACAAGATTTTAGAAGAAGGGGAAATAACTCTTAACATTATTACTGGAAATATTATTTTCAAATTGGAAAACACTGATGTTTATTCTAGATTAATCGATGGTCAATATATCGACTACAATCAAGTTATGAAACAAGATTTTTCGACTGTCGTTACTATAGAAAAGAGAGCTTTGCAAATGGCGTTGGAAAGAGCGTCTTTGATGGCAAAAGAAGACAAGGCGAACTTGGTTAAGCTTGATTTTTCTGGAAATGAATTGCATATTTCATCTAATACTGATATTGGTAAGGTCGATGAGTATGTGAAGTGCGAAATCGGTGGAGAAGATTTGAAGATTGCTTTTAATGCTAAGTATTTGTTAGATGGCTTGAAGGTTATTGATGATGACGATATTACATTGAATATGAGTGGAAGTCTAAGACCGATGGTGTTTAAGCCATTGAATGATACCAATTACACTTATCTTGTCCTTCCGGTAAAACTTGCAGGAGGTAATAATGATTAGTGTTAAAATTGAGTCTGAATTTATTAAATTGGAACAGTTTCTAAAATTCGCATCCATCGCACAAACTGGTGGCATGGCGAAAGAACTTATTAAAGAATCCATGGTTAAGGTTAATGACGAGGTTGAAACAAGACGCGGCAAGAAGCTTTATCCAGGAGATGTAGTGGAATTTGAAGGAGAAAAATACGTAGTCGAGTAATGATCGTTCAAAAATTAAAATTATATAATTACAGGAATTTCTGTGAAATAGAATTGGATTTTTGTGATGGTCTGAATCTGATTGTAGGCAGAAATGCCTCAGGTAAGACTAATATTTTGGAAGCTATTAATGTAGCTTTGAAGGGAAAAAGTTTCAAAACCAACACCAATTCTCACTTGATTAAATTCGGTGAAGATGAGGCTCGTATTGTAATGGATGTCTACGATGATGGTTTTGAGGATAAGATAGATATTACTATTAAAAGTAACGAAAAGATACTCAATGTGAATGAAGCTTTTGTGAATACAATTAAAGAATACAACGAGTATTTTGAGTGTATTGTTTTTAAGCCAGATGATTTGAAGATAGTAAAAGAATCGAAATCTTTGAGAAGAAAATTATTGGATGAGTCCATAAGTGGTGTGGATAACTATTACAGGACTGTTTTGAAACAGTACAATCAAGTGTTGGATGAGAGAAATAAGCTCATCAAAAACCACAGGTACAATTCGTATTTTAATGAGCAGTTGAAGGCTTTGAATATTCAGTTGGCAGATAATGGCTCATATATTATGCACAAGAGAAAAAGCTATGTCGAAAGGCTACATCTTATCGCAAAAAACGTGTGCTCAAATTTGAGTGATGAGAATGATAAGCTGGACATGGAAAATAATTTTTCGATAGAATATGTAGAGGATATGACTAATCAAAAGAATACTTATTACAAGAGTTTGGTAGATATTTTGGATAAGGATTTGGAAAATAAGCAAACTAATTTAGGTATCCATCGTGATGATTTGGATATTTTAATCAACGACAAATCGGCTAAGTTTTTTGCATCTCAAGCTCAGGTGAGAACTGCTATTTTATCGATGAAGCTTGCACAATTGGATTTGAGTAGATTTTATAATGATAGATTGCCAATTATTTTATTAGATGATGTGTTCAGTGAACTTGACGATTACAGAATCAACTACATCATCAGATATATCAAGGATTTTCAAGCTTTTCTGACGACTTCAGAAAGAGCTCCGGAAGGGTTGTACACGATAAAAATAGGTGAATGATATGTATTTGGATATTGGCAACAACACATTAATTGATGAAAATGAGATTATAGCAGTGGTTAATGTCTCGGACAAATTCTTCAATGATTTTGATAAAAATGATTTGGATTATACGAAAAACGTAGAATTTGTGAATGAAGATGAGGACATTACTATAAGGTCTATAGTCATAACTAATAGAGGAGTTTACAAGTCAAATATCAGTGGGAATTATTTGATGAATAACTTTATGAAAGGAATATAATGAAGAAAAATAGAGAATATACTGCAGATCAGATTACAGTATTAGAAGGATTGGAACCGGTTCGTGTAAGACCAGGGATGTACATCGGTTCTACTGATGAAAAAGGTCTACACCATTTGGTGTACGAAGTAGTCGACAACTCAATTGATGAGGCGTTGGCTGGCGTGTGTGATTTGATTAAGGTTACTATAAAAAAGGACAATTCAGTTATTGTAGAAGATGATGGTTCTGGTATTCCGGTTGAAACACACCCAAAAACAGGCAAATCAACGCTTGAAACTGTACTTACAGTGCTTCATGCGGGTGGTAAATTTTCAAACGACGCTTACCAATACTCAGGTGGTCTTCACGGGGTTGGTGTAAGCTGTGTTAATGCTTTAAGTACATATCTTATTGCCAGAGTCAAAAGAGACGGCAAAATGTACGAACAAAGATTTGAAAAAGGAAAAACTGTTACAGAACTTACTGTTATAAAAGAAAATGTCAGAGGAACTGGAACAACAATTGAATTTATGCCGGACAATACGATTTTTGAAACTTTGAATTTCGACAAAAATGTTCTTGCAAAAAGATTCAGAGAAATGGCGTTTTTGAATAAGGGCGTGAAGATAGAATTTGCTGATGAAAGAGAAGGCTACAAGGAATTGTTCCACTACGAAGGTGGTATCAAATCATTTGTAGAATACATCAACAAATCCAAAAAGCCTTTGGATCACGAAGTTATGTATATCGAAGGAGAAAAGGACACTACTAAAGTGGAAATAGCTATGCAATACACTGAAAGCTACAACGAAACTATAGTTTCATTTACTAATAACATTAAAACAGTTGACGGTGGAACGCATGTTGTAGGATTTAAATCTGCACTTACTCGTGCTCTTAACGATTATGCAAGAAACAAAAACATATTAAAAGAAAAAGACGATAACTTATCTGGTGATGATGTCAGAGAAGGTATCACTGCTGTTGTTTCAGTAAAACTTAACAACCCACAATTTGAAGGACAAACCAAAGGAAAATTGGGTAACTCCGAAGCTAGAACTGTTGTGGACAGCGTTGTGTACGAACATTTGAGTTTTTATTTTGAAGAAAATCCAAAAATCGTCAAGACAATTATACAAAAAGCATTGGCATCACAAAAAGCAAGACTTGCCGCAAGACGTGCAAGGGATTTGGTTCGTAAGAAATCGGTGCTTGACAATACTACACTTCCAGGAAAACTTGCTGACTGCCAAAGCTCAGACATCGAACACAACGAAATCTTCCTTGTCGAAGGGGATTCTGCCGGTGGTTCTGCAAAAGGTGGTAGGGACAACAAATTCCAAGCTATTTTGCCATTGAGAGGTAAAATCTTGAATGTAGAAAAAGCTCACCTTGAAAGAGTTTTAAATTCAAACGAAATCAAAGCTATGATTACTGCATTTGGAACTGGAATAGGAAAAAACTTTGACATCAGCAAACTTCGTTACGGTAAAATAGTAATAATGACCGATGCCGATGTCGATGGAGCGCACATTAGAACACTTCTTTTAACATTCTTATACAGATTTATGAAACCATTAGTGGAAAAAGGTCACGTGTACATCGCACAACCACCACTTTATGGAATTATCAAAGGTGTTAAAGTAATGGAATATTGCTACACAGAAAAAGAATTGGAAGAAGCTTTGGAAAAATACGGCGAAAGAAGTAACATCAAAGTTCAAAGATACAAAGGTCTTGGTGAAATGAACGCAGAACAATTGTGGGATACTACAATGAATCCTGAACACAGAATCCTAATCAAAGTTGAAATCGACGGAGAAGACGAAAACGAACTCGACAACACATTCGATGTTTTGATGGGAGACAATGTTGAACCAAGAAGAGAATTTATAGAACAAAACGCTGTTTATGCACAAAACATTGACGCTTAGGAGAATAATATGACAGAAAGAAAACTCAATATAAAACCAGCTGATTTGAAAAAAGAAATGGAAAGTGCATATTTGGATTATTCTATGAGTGTAATTGTATCACGTGCACTTCCAGATGTAAGAGACGGATTGAAACCTGTTCACAGACGTATAATTTACGGAATGCAACAACAAGGGTTGTTCCCAGATAGAAAATACTCCAAGTCCGCAAGACTTGTAGGGGAAGTAATGGGTAAGTATCACCCTCACGGTGACAGTGCAATCTACGATGCAGTTGTAAGACTTGCACAAGATTTCAATATGAGATATCCGCTTGTAGATGGTCAAGGTAACTTCGGTTCTATCGACGGTGACGGAGCTGCCGCACCTCGTTATACGGAGCTACGTATGGCAAAACTATCACTTGAAATGTTGCGTGACATCAACAAAGATACTGTTGATTTCCAAGACAACTATGACGGTGAAGAACAAGAACCAGTTGTACTTCCATCCAGATTTCCTAACTTAATCGTAAATGGATCCAGTGGTATCGCTGTTGGTATGGCGACAAATATGGCTCCACACAACTTAGGTGAAACTATAGATGCATTAATCGCATCAATCGACAATCCAAATATTACAATAGAAGAATTGATGAAACACATCAAGGCTCCTGATTTTCCAACAGGTGGAAACATCATGGGACTTGAAGAAGTCAAAAACGCATACACAACAGGACGTGGAAAAGTCAAACTAAGAGCAGAAGCTAGGATTGAGGAATCAAAGGGAAGATACAAAATAATCGTCACAGAAATTCCTTACCAAGTTAACAAATCCAATTTAATCAAAAAAATTGCAGACCTTGTAAAACAAAAGAAATTAGAAGGTATCAGCGATTTGAGAGATGAATCGGACAGAAAAGGTATGAGAATTGTCATCGAAACAAAAAGAGATGCCAATCCAAATATCGTGCTTAATAACTTGTACAAATACACTCAAATGCAAACTACATTCGGGATAATCAACCTTGCACTTGTAAATGGCGTTCCAAAAGTTTTGACATTGAAACAATTAATCGACCATTATCTTGTTCACCAAGAAATAGTCGTTAGAAGAAGAACGCAATTTGATTTGAATAAGGCGAAGGCGAGAATTCACATAGTTGAAGGATTGTTAAAAGCAATCGACAATATCGATGAAATTATTCACATCATAAGAACAAGTTATGATGATGCGCTTGAAAAATTGATGCAAAGATTTGGTTTTTCAGAAATTCAAGCCCAAGCAATCTTGGATATGAGACTTAAAAGATTGCAAGGTTTGGAAAAAGAAAAACTACAAAATGAATTTGACGAATTGAGCGCATTGATTGAACAATTGACAGAAATTTTGAATAACAGACACATGTTATTAGAAATCATCAAAGACGAATTGACAGAAATTAAAACAAAATATTCAGACGACAGAAGAACTAAAATTCTAAGAGATGACGGTGATTTTGAAGATATGGAACTTCTAGAAGAAGAAGACATGTTTATTACTATCACTAACAAAGGCTACATCAAACGAATTTCCACAGATGCATACAAAGTTCAACACAGAGGTGGACGTGGTGTTAATGCAATGGGAATGAAAGATGGAGATTTCATCAAAGATATGTTTGCAACTACAACTCATCAAGATTTGTTGTTCTTTACTAATAAAGGAAAAGTTTATTCACTAAAAGCTTACGAAGTGCCAGAAGCAAGTCGTACTGCTAGAGGATCCAACATTATTAACCTAATCCAAATCGATGCCGATGAAAGTGTTACACAAGTATTGGCGTTGGATAAGGACAAAGAAGACGATCAATTTATAATATTTATCACTAAAAATGGTAAAGTGAAGAAGACTTCGTTGGATTTGTACGAAAATATTAGAAAAACTGGTATCATAGCTATCAAATTTGACGAAGGTGACGAACTTATCGATGTTAAACTTGTCGAAAAAAATGAAAATGTAATTATCGTCACTAAAAAAGGTATGAGTTTGCAATTTAATGTGGATCAATTGAGAGATTTATCCAGAAATGCTATCGGAGTAAAGGCTATAACGCTTAACAAAGATGATGAAGTTATTTCATTTGATTTGGTAAAAGACAATGAATTCTTGGCAGTTATCAGTGAAAATGGTTACGGTAAGAAGACTGAATTGTCCAACTACACTACTCAAAACAGAGGTGGAAAGGGAATCAGAACTTACAAAATCGCCAAGAAAACAGGAGATGTAGCGTGTGCAAAGGCATTGAAAAATGAAGATGAGATACTTTTGATTAGCAAAAAAGCTGAGGTTATCAGAATTAAAGCGGAAGGAATATCTACACTTTCAAGATCAACATCTGGAGTATTATTGAAAAATACAGATAAGGGCGAAGATGCGATAGTAGCTGTAGCTAAGTATTTTGAAGAATAAGGAGAAAATTATGCAATTAAACTACGATATAGTCACAAAAGACGAAATAATTGTAAGAATCCAAGGTGATTTGGACATTAACACTTGCGACGAATTCAGAGATGATTTATTGGAAGAATACAAGAAAAATCCAAAAGACATCAGAATTGATGCGACAGATCTTTCATTTATAGATTCAACAGGACTTGGTGCTTTGATAAAAGTGTACAACGAACTAAGAGATAATAACCACAAAATCTACATCGACAATATCAAAAAACACGTCAATAAAGTGTTCACGATAACCGAAATGGACAAGATTTTCGTAATAAAGGAGATATAATGGAAGAATTCAGATTAAGTTTTCAAAATGAAAAAGAAAATGTATCTCTTATAAGACTTTCAGCATCTTTCATTGCGATGAAGTGTGGATTTTCAGTAGACGATATTGAAGATATCAAATTGTGCGCGAGTGAATGTTTGAATTTACAAAGAAACAGATCCAAAATCATCGACTGTACAATGACTATTGACGATGAATCTTTAACACTAATCTTCAAATTAGACGGATTTAATCCACGTGAAAACAACGAAAAGGATAAAATATCGGAAATGATTATCCAATCTTTAATGGATGAATACGAAATCAATGGAAGTGAGATAAAAGTAATCAAGAATAGGAAATAATATTATGGCGAATAAATCAATTAGTAAAGAAGAACAGGAGAATATTAAAGAATTATTCTTGAAATTCCAAGAAACACGAGATAAGAAAACAAGGGATACTCTCGTTGAAAAAAACCTGTATATCGCTGAAATATTAGCTAAAAAATACACAGGAAGGGGAATCGAATACGATGATTTGTACCAAGTCGCATGTATCGGACTGATCTATGCGATTGACCGTTACGATCCATCAAAAGGCTACGAATTCTCCTCCTATGCAACTCCTACAATAGTCGGAGAAATCAAGAAATATTTCAGAGACAAAGGCTGGGTCATCAGAGTTCCACGCAGAATTCAAGAACTCAACAAAAAAGTTGCCAACGCCAAGATTCACCTTGCACAAACTATGCAAAAATCTCCAACAGTTGAAGACATCGCAGATTACTTGTCGATATCCAACGAAGAAGTTTTGGAAGTGTTGGAAGGGGCGAAGGTGTACGCTCCACAATCATTGGATCAATCGATCGATCAATCAAGTGATGATAGGGACACTAATCTTAGCGATTTGATTGGAGAAGAAGACAAGGACATGCTGAAGTTTGAAAACAGAGATTTGATTAACAGATGCATGGAGGATTTGAACGAAGTTGAAAAGAAAATTCTTCTTGGAAGATATTTTGATAAGAAAACACAAATCGTGATTGCAGAGGAATTGGATATTTCCCAAATGACTGTCAGCAGAATGGAGAAGAAAATTCTCAAAAAATTCAAGGCGTCACTCAAGGAGCAACTGGAATTTTAAATGGAAATTTTGAGATTTGAAAATGTTAAATTCATCAAAGAGTACGATGATTTTTCTATAGATAAAAACGAAGTGGTATTCGTTGTGGGTAAGAGTGGAAGCGGCAAATCCACTCTTCTCAAACTTATCAACAACACATTACAACTGAAATCGGGCAGAATTTTCTACAAAGATAAAAATATTTTGAATATCAAACCTGTTGAATTGAGAAGAAACATCATAATGACTTCTCAGGAAAATTTCTTGTTTGATATGACTATAAGAGAGAATTTCCATGAGTTTTACAAGCTACGCGATTTAGAAGAATTAACTGACGATGATATCACGAAGTTTTTGAAAATCACTAACTTTGATGTGGATGTGAACTTAGATGTTGAGAAACTTTCCGGAGGAGAAAAGCAAAGGGTGTTCTTGGCGATTGCACTTAGCATGAAGCCTGAGGTTTTGCTTTTGGATGAGCCGACGAGTGCGTTGGATAATAAAACTGCGTTTGATATGATGAAAAATATCGTGGATTACTGCAAACAAAACGACATCACACTTGTAGTTGTGAGCCACGCAAGGCAATTGGTGGACGAATTTGCAGATAAAATCATCGATTTGGGAGAATAAAATGGGAATAATCAAAATACCATGGACTAGGTTCGTGTTGATTTATCTTTTGTTGCTGGTTGTGTTATTCGTAATGAAAAAATGCCGCATCAACAAAACAAAAATGCTAGTTGTAGCAAGTGTTCGTATGACTGTGCAACTTATTATCGCAGGTTTCATCCTAACTTATGTGATTAACGCGAACAACAATTTATTTGTAATAATTTACATATTGGTAATGGCGACGTTCAGCAGTTTGAAGGTTTTCAAGGGAAACCATTTGTCCGACAAATTTAAGGTGATAATCGGACTTAGCATATTATTTTCTGGATTACTCGTGGAGTGTTTCTACGTGGGATTTGTCATCAGAAAGCCGATTTTGGATGCACAATATGCGATTCCGATTTCTGGAATGCTTTTTGGAAATACGATGACGGCTGTGAATTTGGGAGTAAATTACTTAAACGAAAATCTGAAACTGAACAAAAACAAAATCACAACGTTGATTAATTTGGGAGTGAGTGCAGATACAGCGCTAATTCCAATCGTCAATCAATCCGTAGAAATGGCGATACTACCTAATTTGAATAGTATGATTGCGATGGGAATTATAAGCCTTCCTGGAATGATGACAGGACAAATCTTATCAGGAGTAAGCCCGAACACTGCGATAATTTATCAGATTTCTGTGATGATAGCCATCTGTGCAAGTGTCAACATTGCAAGTTTCTTGTCGCTTTATTTGGGTTACAAAAGTTTGATTAATAATAGAGAGCAAATAAATTTTGAATTGTAATTGGAGGAAAAAAATGAGAATTGAAAGGGATTCTATCGGAGAAATCGAAGTAAGTGACGATGTGTTATGGGGAGCACAAACTCAAAGAAGTTTCAACAATTTTAAAATCGGCACAGAAAAAATGCCACTTGAAGTCATCAAAGCACTTACAAGATTAAAAAAAGCGTGTGCGATTTCGAACAACAAATTGGGAAAACTTACAGACGAAAAAAAGGATTTGATTGTGGGTGCATGTGATGAAATCTTGGATCACAAACACGACAATGAATTTCCACTAGCTGTGTGGCAAACTGGATCTGGAACGCAATCCAACATGAATGTAAACGAAGTTATAGCACACATTGCAAACCAAAAGGCTGGATCAAACATCATTCATCCAAACGATGATGTGAACAAATCCCAAAGTTCCAACGATACATTCCCATCTGCAATCCACATTGCACTTAAACACATGATTGACTCAGAACTAATAGCAGAACTTGAAAACACTGAAAAAGTTTTGGAAACATTGATGGAAGAAAATAAAGACATCATCAAAATCGGACGTACACATTTGCAAGATGCAGTGCCACTAAGATTGTCACAAGAAATATCGGGATGGCTTTTTATGATAAGAAAAGGAAAACAACACATCATTGAAGCAAGTAAAGCGCTTAATGAACTTGCAATTGGAGCTACAGCTGTGGGAACAGGACTCAACGCAGTTAAAGGATTCGACCAAATGGTAGTAGATGAAATCAACAACCAAACAAACGGAGAATTCGTCACTGCAGAAAACAAATTCCACGCGCTTACATCAAAGGATGCAATAAGCTTTACTCATGGAGCAATCACAGCCCTTGCTAACAATTTGATGAAGATTGCAAATGATGTGAGATTTTTGGCGAGTGGACCAAGGTGTGGAATCGGCGAATTATCAATTCCAGCAAATGAACCTGGCTCATCAATCATGCCGGGCAAAGTAAATCCAACACAAGCAGAAGCATTGACAATGGTTTGTGTGCAAATAATGGGCAACAACACGACAATTCAAGTCGCAGCAAGCCAAGGAAATTACGAACTCAACGTCTACATGCCTGTGATTATTTACAACGCATTGCAATCTGTAAGACTAATCAAAGATGCTACGAAATCTTTTACAGACAATTGTCTAAGAGGACTCAAAGCAAACAGAGAAGTCATCGAATATTATTTGAACAATTCGTTGATGTTAGTAACTGCGCTTAACACGAAAATTGGCTACGACAAGGCAAGCACAATCGCAAAATACGCACATAAAAACAACACAACACTTAAACAAGCAGCGCTCGATTTGGAAATTCTTACAGAAGAAGAATTTGACGAATACGTTGACCCTACAAAAATGTGCTAGTTAAAAAAATATTTTATATTGAAAAATAATAATATAAAATATATAATAAGTGTGAGGGTAATGGGGGGAGAATATGAAAAAGAAATTAATGATTTATGTGGTAGCAGTGATGATGTTTCTGATGCACATTGTACATGACACAAGCTACTGCGAAACAGAAAACAGCGTAACAAAAATGTTGGCTAGTACACAAAGTTTGCCAAAAGCGGGAATAGACAACGAGCATATTTTAATAAGCATCGCTTGTTTAATCGTAATTACTGGTGCATTTTTTGTGTTTTTTAAGAAAAGAGAAAAAAAGTAAGTTGTTGCATTGCTGACATAGGTTAGTAATTGCATTGCTAAGATAGGTAAGTAATTGAATTGCTAACGTAGGTAAGTACACGCAGTTAAGCATATTGCACGAATATCTAGACTACGAAAATAAATAAATCCTAAGCTCATAAGCCTAAAATCGCAAACTCGCTGACGCTCAGATAGTGCGATTTTTGACGGCTTATTTCACTTGGATTTATTCTTATTTTCTCCGTATGATATTCTTAGCAATAAGGCTTAACTGCTTTTTTTGATGCTTATTAAAATACTTTATAAGGAAGAGGAAAGATGTGTAGAAAACCAAAATTACAGGTAATAATCTACGAGAATTTTTTCGGCGAAATTTGTCGGATTTTTCCAAGGAAAATCTGTATGTAATTTTGGTAATCTACTTTTTTGGAAATTATCTACAAGTGTTGTTTCAGCTCTAAATTAAAAAAATCATCAAGCACGATTGCAATGCAGACATAGGTTAGTATACGCAGTTTAAGCATATTGCACGAATATCTAGACTCCTTATGATATTCTTAGCAATAAGGATTAACTGCTTTTGTTATCTACACGGATTGTTCCGGTTCTAAATTTAAAAATCACCCAACGCTAATATCTATATCTGTATGATATTATTAGCTTTGGATGATTTTTTTATTTTTACAAATAATCTATTAAATTTTCTTCTGATATGTCTATTGGGTCGTCATGGTAGTATACTTTGATTATCATGTCTTCTGTGATTTCCCAGATGTTTCCTTGGACTGCGAAGATGTTCCACTTATCGATGTCGAAGATTCTTTTGTAGCTTTGGTAGATTTTTTTGTATTCTTCGGGATACAAATATCTATAATCTTCGGAGCCTATTAGAAACGGGTTGGGCATTTTGTGATCTTTCAAGTATTTGTAGTAATTTTTCAAATCGTCTTCATCTAGTGGTACGTAGTGGTTGTTGAGGACGTAGTCCCATTTTGCTCCATCTAGATAGACGACCTTTTCTGCTGGGACTTTGAGGCAATATGCTACGGAGTTTTGGTCTGGTTTCATGCAATTTTTGTTACTAACTGAGCACCATATTGGTAGTTTTACATCGTCAGGTTTGGGGACGATTGTTTCTGCTTGTTTGACGAAATAGGTGTATTTTTCTCTGAAAAACTCATAGATGTCTCCCAAATGTTCACTTGCGTATTCCAATTTGTTGATGAATCTTTTTTCTTTTTTCAATACGTCTAGTGATCTTTTATCTTGCATTGTGTAAAGCATTACGTATCCATTTGTTTCATTTGGGTTTTTCATTTGTTTCATTATTTGTTCCTTTCTGTTTCGTGCATTATGATGAATGCGATGAGTATGACGACAGGAAGTATGAGTATTGATTTTGTTGAGTAGACAATGGATGTGAGTGTTCCAATTATACAGCCTAGTATGAATATCAGGATTGCAGCATATGTCGTAAATGATGCTTTGAGTAGGTTGTCATCTTTTGTATATGCGTAGTCGATAAGTCTGTCGGTTGCTTTTTTCAAATTTCCTGTGCACATTGTGGTCATTAAATCGACTCCGTTGAATCTTCTGAATGCTTCGATTTGCATTGCGCATACGAATGATATGAGAAGACATGCTAATTTGTTCAAATTTTCTGGGATAAATCCAACTAATGCGAGGATTATTCCTTCGAAAACTATGATTACTTGTCTCCAATGTACGATTTTCATGTATTTGTGTTTTTTTTCAAATATTCTAACCAGAGTTGTTCCCAATATGAATGCGATAATGGGCATGATGTAGCGGACTATTTTGTCCAAATTCCCATAGCAAATATTTATCGACAATAACACTAGGTTTCCTGTCTGCGCGAATGCGAATACTCCTCCACGGGTTACGTAGCTGTAGCTATCCAAGAATCCTCCGATTAGTGTTAGTATGAACATAATTTGTAAACTTTCAGATTTCTGTGTCATTAAATCACCTGCTTATTTGATTACATTATACCATTTTTTCATTTATAGAAAAAACCAACTGGATTACAACGTAGCAATCATCCTATCAGCACTGGTTGCGTTACTACAATTTATAAAAACAACAAGCTCATCTTATTAGGTGGACTTGTTTTTTATGTGCAAAAAAATAATATAAACCCAATCCATATATTGACACGTGTTTTATACGTGCTATAATAATTATGGAGGCTAAGTATGACGTCAAAAACCTCAAGAGAGATAATAAAAATGCTCAAAAAAGATGGCTGGTACTTGGTTAGCGTCAATGGCAGTCATCACAAGTTTAAACATCCTGTAAAAAAAGGGATTGTAACTGTTGCACATCCACAAAAGGATTTTACAACAAAAACTTTAAAGAGCATATACAAACAGGCTGGTTGGTAAACCAGCCGCTATCTCTCGAAATTTAGGAGTGTGATATTATGAAAAATGATATTTTGTATCCAGTTGTAATGAGCAAGGAAGATGGTGGATATTTTGCTCAATGCTATGATTACGAAGAAATATATGCCGAAGGGAATACAATCGAAGAAGCATTGAAAAATATCAAGGAAGTTTTTGGATTAATTTTTTATGATTTTGAAGAAGATGAATACAAGAAAGCTTCTAATATAGAAGATATAATGAAAGAACTCAAAGAAGGAGAATTTGTCGTTTATGTCAACGTGTGGTTACCTTACGAATTTTCTAAGGTAAAAGTTGTGAATACCAAGAAAACACTTACTATTCCGAATCATTTGAACATGTTGGGACAATACAAAAATATTAATTTCTCCAAAATTCTCACCGAAGCACTAGAAAAAGAATTGAATGTGAAATAATACTACATCAATTTAAATACAATTTATAAAAGCAACAAGCTCATCTTATTAGATGGGCTTGTTTTAGTGGTTAATTATTTCCAAGTATTTAAACATTTTTGATATTTAATAGAATCAGAAAACGGCTTTCTTGCTAGGTAGTTGTGATTGTCTATCATGTTTTTTTCTTTTTTTAGTTTCAAATCATAAGCAAAACAAAACATCTTGTTGTAGTTATTTTTCATAGGATTCAAATAAACATTGGAGTACAAGAAATATCGGTACTCGTATTGTGTATTGGGATCATCTTTGAAATATATCGTAAAACATGTAGTATTCTCACTTGCATCATTATATTTTTCTATAGATTTGATGTTGGATCTGTCGGTTCCTTGTAAAGTGAGGACTTGGTCAAGTTTTTTGTTTGCGAAATAGCTTTGAATTGGATGATCAACAACCCACCACACAACATTGTAAATTACGAAAATACAGATCACAATTTTGATAAATTTGTATAGTTTATTTTTCATATTCACCTCTTAATACCATTCTTCAGTGTATTTCATGTATTTTGCCTTTTTGAAATAGGTGTTTCCGATAGGACTTCCTGTAGGGTATTCGTAAATAAAAACAATGATTTTGTTCGTATCTTCAAACAAATGCGGCAAACTTTTCAATCTAAAATTAACCAAACGATAACTGTATCTGTATTCAACCAATGGATCATCCTTAAAAATCACATTAAATTCAGAATTACCGGCTTTATAATCATAGCTTGATGAAATCTTCAAAATATTATCTTTATTAGTTCCTTGCTGTTGCATAAAAGAATACAGCCTGTGTTTTCCACAAAAATATTGAACTGGATGATTAATAGTCCATCCGACAATTAAATAGACGATTACAATCGTAAGTAGAATCTTTAATAACCTTTTCATAAATTTCACAACCTTTCTTGTGTTAATTACATTATACCCAAATTTTTCAAAACAGAATAGTAATAACGCCCTTGTCAATGTATGTATAAATGAAAGGGGGAGTGAAAATGAAAAAATTAAAAATCACTTCAGTATATGATGCAAACGGAACACAAAAGAAAAGTTGCAAAACATTCAGTAACTTAAAATCAGGAGTTACTAACGAAAACTTGAAAACAGCAGCATACACTATCAATTCATTAGTAGATTCTAATGAAAAACACGCGTATGTAGTAGAAGAAACAGAACTTTAGGAGGTATTTAAATGCAAGAATATTTACAAATCAAAATAGGCAATGATTCAAATGAAACAATGACTATCAACTTAACCAACTATGATCGTGCAAAAACTGATGAACAAATTAAAAATGCAATGGATCAAATCATACAAACAGAAGTATTCACTGGCAAAACAGCCGTCTACAACAAGAAAATCTCAGCAGATATAGTAACTGTAGAGGGTATGTGAAAAGTTTTGTGTATCAGCTCCTCCTGATAGGTTGTGAGCTGATATTTTTTTGATTTTTAAAAAATATACTTTTATTACTAAAATCTGAAAGTTCAGATATTTGTAACCTAATTTTGGCACAATTAAACTAAAAGGTCAAGATTTTTCTAAAAATCTCCCTTTTTGCCTAATTGTATTTCTTAAAAATTTGAAGATTTCTGTCAAGAGCTGGTCGTCAGACCAGGGCTATACCTTTACTCTTGATTGAATGATTCAAATTTTTTATTATCTTTATGGCAAAATTTAGATTCTGCCTTCAAAAAATATTGATAGTTGTGACAATATTTGATCCCATCCTCTTATTCTACTCGTCCATTTACTTGAAGCATCTACCATCGCTAGATACAAGCTTTTTTGTAGGGCGTAGTCACTTGGAAATATTGTTTTGTTTTTTGTTACTTTTCTAAGTTGTCTATTAAAGTTTTCTATGCTATTTGTTGTATATATTAGTTTTCTTATTCCTTCTGGATATTTGAAATATGTTGATAATTCAGCCCAGTTATTTCTCCATGAATTTACACACATTGGGTATTTTTTGCCCCATTTTTCTTCAAATATATCTAGATTACTTAGTGCTAGTTCTTCTGTTGATGCTTTGTATACTGTTTT
>NZ_CM000955.1:0-262500 GCF_000159695.1 Finegoldia magna ATCC 53516 | reverse complement strand
AAGCAATTATGCGAGAAGTATGAAGTAAAAGTGATTAGGAAATATATCAACTAGTAAAGTAAGAGAGAAAGACATTAAATAAAACTATTAAACGATACAATTTCAAAAACACTTAACAACATACAACTGGCATAATAGCTTTTCTATCGGTAGAGGAGCGTTGTATATGAATTGAAGCAAAAAGCGTAAGCAATTGTGGATTATATACAAGTGAGAATGCTGGCATGAGTAGCGAAAAGGGATGTGAGAATCATCCCCGTCGAAAGCCCAAGGATTCCTGAGCAAGGCTCGTCCTCTCAGGGTAAGTCGGGACCTAAGGCGAGGCCGAAAGGCGTAGTCGATGGACAACAGGTAGAAATTCCTGTACTACAAGATTGTGATTGAGAGAAGTACTGACGCAGAAGGAAAAGTCGAGCGTGTGAATGGTAGAGCACGTCCAAGTAACAAGCCAGAATATACAGGCAAATCCGTATATTCGTCAACGTAAGTTATCATGGGGAGCAGAAAGATGCGAAGCGACAGATTCAAACTGCCAAGAAAAGGTGCTATCGAATAATCTTGTACCCGTACCGCAAAACCGACACAGGTAGGCAAGAAGAGAATTCTAAGACGCGCGGAAGAACCTTTGTTAAGGAACTCGGCAAATAATCCCGTAAGTTAGCGAGAAGGGATGCCTAAGAAATTAGGTCGCAGAGAATAGGCCCAAGCGACTGTTTACCAAAAACACAAGTATCTGCTAAATCGAAAGATGAAGTATAGGTGCTGACACCTGCCCGGTGCTGGAAGGTCAAGGGGACTTGTTAGAGCAATCGAAGCAACGAACTTAAGCCCCAGTAAACGGCGGCCGTAACTATAACGGTCCTAAGGTAGCGAAATTCCTTGTCGGGTAAGTTCCGACCCGCACGAAAGGTGTAACGATTTGGGCGCTGTCTCAACAAAGGATCCGGTGAAATTGTAGTAGTCGTGAAGATGCGACTTACCCACGGTAGGACGGAAAGACCCCGTGGAGCTTTACTGCAGGTTGACATTGAATTTTGGGATTAAATGTACAGGATAGGTGGGAGACGAAGAAGCAAGCTCGCCAGAGTTTGCAGAGTCACTGTTGGGATACCACCCTTTTAATTCTAAAGTTCTAACTAGTTACCATGAAACTGGTAATAGGACACTGTCAGTCGGGCAGTTTGACTGGGGCGGTCGCCTCCAAAAAAGTAACGGAGGCGTTCAAAGGTTCGCTCAGAATGGTTGGAAATCATTCAAAGAGTACAAAGGCAAAAGCGAGCTTAACTGCGAGACATACAGGTCGAGCAGAGACGAAAGTCGGACTTAGTGATCCGGTGGTACCGAGTGGAAGGGCCATCGCTCAACGGATAAAAGCTACCCCGGGGATAACAGGCTTATCTCCCCCAACGAGTCCACATCGACGGGGAGGTTTGGCACCTCGATGTCGGCTCGTCTCATCCTGGAGCTGGAGTAGGTTCCAAGGGTTGGGCTGTTCGCCCATTAAAGAGGCACGCGAGCTGGGTTCAGAACGTCGTGAGACAGTTCGGTCCCTATCCACCGTGGGCGTGAGAAATTTGAGAGGATCTGTCCTTAGTACGAGAGGACCGGGATGGACAGACCGCTGGTGTACGAGTTGTACTGCCAAGTGCACAGCTCGGTAGCTACGTCTGGGAAGGATAAGTGCTGAAGGCATCTAAGCACGAAACCAACCTCAAGATAAGATTTCTATGAGATTACTTGAAGAAAACAAGATAGATAGGTCAGAGGTGTAAAGATAGTAATATCAAAGCTAACTGATACTAATAAATCGAAAACTTGACTGGAAATATATACTGTTATTGATTGAAATGTAAAAGTAAATACAAGTATGGTGATAAGAGCAAGAGGGATACACCTGTACCCATGCCGAACACAGAAGTTAAGCCTCTTAACGCCGATGGTACTACGATGGAAACGTCGTGGGAGAGTAGGTAGTCGCCAAACAAACAAGTGGTGCGCAAACCACTTAAAGAGACCTTGAAGAATTTAATGTATTTTACGAGCGACGCTTCGAACGATAAAATCTTCCATAATATTTATTAAAAAGAAGATTTTTGAAGTGAGGCTGAGCGAGTGAAAACATTAAATTCATAAATCAAGGGATCTTTTGTTAACATATTCCTAGGTAGCTCAATGGTGGAGCACTCGGCTGTTAACCGATAGGCTGTGGGTTCGAGTCCCACCCTGGGAGCCAAATGCCGGGGTGGCGGAACTGGCAGACGCACAGGACTTAAAATCCTGCGGTGGTAAAACACCGTATCGGTTCGATTCCGATCCTCGGCACCAATAACGCGGGATAGAGCAGTTTGGTAGCTCGTCGGGCTCATAACCCGGAGGTCGTAGGTTCAAATCCTGCTCCCGCAACCATACATAGCAACTAATTTTTTAATATGGCGGAGTAGCTCAGATGGCTAGAGCACACGGTTCATACCCGTGGTGTCAGGGGTTCGATTCCCTTCTCCGCTACCAATTTTTTATTCAGCTATGTGGTATTTGAAAATTAAATTACCCTTGGCATTAAGTCTATGGTCACAGCGGTTCTTGATCCTAACCCAAATTACGAAGTAATTTGCAGGTAGGTCAAATGTCACGAAATAGAAATCTTTGATTTCGTGCTGAAGCTGACCCTTGATCCTAATCCAAATTACGAAGTAATTTGTTGGTAGGTCAAATGTCGCGCAATAGAAATCTTCGATTTCGTTATGTAGCGACCAAGACATTTGCAGCGAAGCTGCAACATACTTTCACAATTTAATATAATATAATAAACTTGAATAATTAGGCCCTATGGTCAAGCGGTTAAGACATCGCCCTTTCACGGCGGTATCCCGGGTTCGAATCCCGGTAGGGTCACCAGATATATGGGCGATTAGCTCAGCTGGGAGAGCATCTGCCTTACAAGCAGGGGGTCACAGGTTCGAGCCCTGTATCGCCCACCATATATTTTTAAACACAAATTCTAACACAAGGCCCGGTAGTTCAGTTGGTTAGAATGCCAGCCTGTCACGCTGGAGGTCGACGGTTCAAGTCCGTTCCGGGTCGCCAAGTATGCTGGTGTAGCTCAATTGGTAGAGCAACTGACTTGTAATCAGTAGGTTAGGGGTTCAAGTCCTCCCACCAGCTCCAAATCCTTTTAAAAAAGGATTAAGGAGGAGTTCCCGAGTGGCCAAAGGGGACGGACTGTAAATCCGTTACTTTATGTTTCGGTGGTTCAAATCCACCCTCCTCCACCAAAAGAATTCATGCGGAAGTGGCTCAGTGGTAGAGCATCGCCTTGCCAAGGCGAGGGTCGCGAGTTCGAGTCTCGTCTTCCGCTCCAGACAACAACAGATGTGCATACATCTGTTTTGTTGTATGTGAACGATTAGCTCAGCTGGATAGAGCGTCTGGCTACGGACCAGAAGGTCGGGGGTTCGAATCCTCTATCGTTCGCCAAGACTATAGATTCAATTGCGAATCTGTAGTCTTTTTTTATTTTAAATTTGCTCACAGTATACATTCACACCACAAAATTTGATCAAACAATCTCTTGTTTCTTTTCGTCTTTTAAATATTTTTTCAAAAAATTAAAATTTTTTAAATTTTCCACATATTTTTCACACATTTCAAGCTAAAATGTCAAAATGTTACTTTTGATAACGTTGGTATTTCAATACTATCTGATAAATTTCCAAAAAAAATATAAAAAAATCCAAAAAAAATTTACGCTACATTATACTAAAAATAAAAATAAAATATGAACAAAAATGTTCCGATAAACTGAATATACACAAAATATTTCATGAAACGCAGTATATAATATTTAACAAGAGAATAAAAAGACAAATAAACAACAAATAATGTCATGTAATAAAATAAATAGTTAAAATTATAAATCAATTTTTGAACTATAACAATAAAATCACTTTAAAAAAATTTGAACAAATCAAGTAAATTGACATTTCCTATATAGTATGATAGTATTTACCCATAAATAGTACATGCAAATATATATTACATATAAACTCACGTAAACGTAATTATAATGGATATAAAAAGCAATGCATTTTATTTTGAACTAAGTGAGTCAGGCAACATTATTCATCAGACATGTTGGGCTGATTCTTTCTTTATGTTAAGCAGATAAATGCAAACGATATGCATTAACTAACTGAAAGTTTGTGGTTTTTTAATCTAAATGCATGTAAAGCAGTAGAGGATAAAATTAATATAATAAATATCAAATTACTAACATTTGAAATAAAAAGCAAGTAAATTGGGAGGTTAAAATGAAGAAAATATTAGATAGGCTAACAGCGTTAGTCATGGTGATGCTGATGGTAATTCAGACTATAACACCAGCCATAACATCATTTGCTAAGGAGGAAGAGCTCGACAAGAGATACGTAATACAAAAGCTCGAGACCTTGAAACAGGATACTTATGCGAACTTTTCATTGAACCTCGCTACAGTAATTGATGACAAGAATCTGGACACCGGTACGAACGTCAAGTTTGTATTAAACGCCACTAACATCAATTCTAACATCAAACTGTTAGTTAGAAAGGATTTTAGTCTTTATGACGAGAGGACATTTGAAACGATAGAAGATGCTCACAAAGAATTCGACAGAGTTGATAAATTACTCAAAGATCAAGGATTGAGCTTAGATGTATCCGTAGTACAAGAAGGGGATAAATACAGAATCCACAACAACTACGTACCTCAAGCCGATAAGGAAGCCTTTGGAGACGACTACAAAGTATACAGCCTAAAAGTTGTTCCAGAATTTGATTTTGACAAAGAAGGATTGTTCAACAAACTTCCAGAAAACGAAAAGTTATCAGAAGAAAACAGACTTAAAACATCAGAAGAACGTAGACTGCAACAAGATGGCGAAGTACCAGAAGGCGACAAACACAACCGTACTTACATCTTCGACTTCAAAGTTGACAAAGCTGTTGACAGCAAACTTACAACAATATCTCTTAATAAGGATGAAAACAATCCACTTGAAGTAAAACAAAACGCAGACTTATTTGCGGCTATATTAGATGATAAAACTTACAGCACATATCAAACAGAACAATTACCAGCTGAAGTTACATCATCAATAGAACACAAAAAAGAAGTTGCCAAAGCCAAATCAGAGGCAGACGCCAAAGCGAAGACGGAAGCAGATGCAAAGGCTAAAAAAGAAGCTGACGAAAAAGCTAAAAAAGAAGCCGACGAAAAAGCTAAAAAAGAAGCGGAAGAAAAGGCAAAGGCTGATGTCAAAGCAAAAGAAGAAGCTGACAAAATAAAAGCAGAACAAGACAAAAAAGCACAAGAACAAAAAACAGCTGAAGAAAAAGCAAAGGCAGAAAAAGAAGCCAAAGAAAAAGCCGAAGCAGATGCAAAGGCAAAAGCAGAAGCTGATGCCAAAGCAAAGGCAGAAGCAGAAAAAATAGCTGCCGAAGAAAAAGCAAAACAAGAACAACTTGCAAAAGAACAAACTGAGGCAGAAGCCAAAAAGCAAGCAGAAGAAAAGGTAAAGAAAGACCTTGAAAACAAAAAACTTCTTGGACTAGTACAAGACACAGAAGAAAACCAAGAAGAAGAACCTATTATAAAGAAGAAGGAAACAAAACAAGAAGTAAAATCAGAACCTGCAACACCAGAAGAAAGAAAACAAAAAGCAGAAGAATTTGACAAAGCATTAAAAGATAAAAAAGAAGAAATAAAAAAATCAGAAGATAAAAAAGATGCTAATAATAAAGAAGACAATAACAAGACAACTGACAAAAAAGAAGTCAGCAAAGAAACAAAAGGATTATTGGAAGGCATCAAAGAATTCTTCGGACTTACAAATCTTCAAAAAGCAGACCGTGAACTAAAAGCAATCCTATCAGTAAAAGCAAACGGATTAAAAGAAGTTCAAGCATTATTAACAAGCTTTGAAGCAAAATATCACCTAACACAACAAGAACAAGCAAAGCTAATGGATGATAACGCAGACGCAATCAAAGCACTTATCGAAAGAGATGCCGACAAGAACTTCAACCCACAAATGCTTCTTGCTAATTCAGATCAAGGCTTGGAAAATAAAAAATTTACAATCAGGACTAGGTTCGATACGTCAACAAGAGTTGGACCTATTAAGACAGACCAATTTTTCAATATCCACTTAGATGACAAGTTAACAGTTAAGAACCCAAGCGAATTAAAGCCAATCTATAATGGTAATACTAAAATAGCTGAACCAAAATACGACAAAGATACTAACACAATAAAGTATAAAATTGTAAGTGAAATCAATGAAAACTTACAAGTACCATTAAATATAGATGTTGATTATAACACAGCAAACATAAAAGCTGGAGAAAGCTTTACTGTAGTAAATAGAATATCAGGTCTAGGAGTTACAAATCCAAAAGCCCTACCTGCAGAAAAAATCGATAAAAACGGCAATCCAGCTGGAACTATCATAGAAGAAGGTGGAGATGATGTAGTCCAAATAATTGGTGAAGATGATGAGGACTACAAGGTAAACATGGATATCTTAGGGAATCCAGCCGTAGATGGCAACGAACTTAGTGGAATCAATTGGACAATAAGAGTCAACTCAACAGTAGACCTAAAAGAATTAGGCTACAAACTGAACCTAACTACAGTAGAAGGTTCTGGACTTGGAGAAATTCAAGATGTAAAAATAAACGGAAAATCTGTAAAGCTAAAAGATCAACTAGAAGGAAAACTTGGAATAACAGATTCAAAACACCATGACCTAAGTGAAAGTGAAAGTGGTCAAACACTTGTTTATACCTTCTACACTCCAAGAACAAATAAACAAGCTTCTTATATGATAGATGTATCAACTATCCTTACAAATAAAAATAATAAGGTTGGTGCTCTAAGACATATATTAAAAGAAGGATATCCTCAAGAAAAAATAGAAGAAAATTCTCCTAACCGTACCAGTATGAATAATAGAACTACTATAAAAGGTGAGTTCAAATCAGAAACTAAAGGAGAATGGACTATAACAGATGCGGTTTCTACAGGAGATACTAATAATGGACTTCCACTAGAAACAAGAAGTCTTAAAAACCAAACTCTAAATTCTGGCAAAAGAGCAGTTTATGGAATAAATACCACAAATGGTCAGATGGAAGTTAAAAATAAAGAAACTGACATACAAAATGTACCAGTAAAAGAAACTGACCCAACTGGCACACAAGCAGTAGGAAATATTGGAGTATATAAGTTTGATACAAAGTTAAACACACCAAATGATCCAACTGATTACAGTGTTGGTGGAGTTACAATTTCTAAATATAAAGATATAATAGTTGACCAACACTGGTCACTAGCTGAAGGCTATGAAAAAATGCCAGCTCAAAGATTAACAGTTAAAGATAATAAGGATAGTGAGTTAGGTGGAATAGATTTAAATGAAGAAAACGGTCATCAAAGACTAGTTACAATTCAAAATGTAAGATTTTGGAATATAGGACGTGATGGCAAATCTTCAATGATAGATCATGAAATATCTCAAGTTCTACCAACTGATGTTATTTCAGTAGCTGATAAAAAATATACATTTAAAGAAAATGCAAACTACTATGATGTAGATTCAAAATCTCACCAAATTGTAAATGCCTTGGTAGAAAAAAATGACAAAATACCTGCAACATTTACTGTAATAAAAGTAGATGCAAATAATCATGAAAAAAGAATCCCAGGAGCAAACTTCTACCTACTAGGTGCAGGAATAGGAATAACAACAGATTCTAATGGTGAAGCTACTTTTAATAATATCAAACCAGGCACATATACTCTAAAAGAAACAAAAGCACCAACAGGCTACAAGCTTGACCAAGAAGAAAAAACTATCACAATTTCAGATGATGGAAAAGTATCTGTAGCAGGTAAAAATGCTCAATTTTCTTCTGGTTCTGGTAAAACAGATATATTAGAACATTCTGACTTTCCAAACTGGAAAGACTTCATGAATACTCAACACTATGGCAAAGTTGATAAAAATGGAAATTTAAAATTCTATGTATATCTAAAACCATATGACCAAAGAGTAGGCGGAAGAACTGATAAGGACACAACATTTAATATATCAATACCTGGAGTTAACTTACAAAATTCAGATATTAAGGTATATGATGTAAGTCCTTCTAAAAGACCAGATATTTTTGCCTCTATGAATAATCAAAGCGTTGATCAAAAACTATCTAGTCTAGGTCAAATTACTCTAGGGGAAGCGAACAATAACGGAGCGATTGAAGGAAAAGCAAATACAAAAAATCCTCTATCAGGAAATACAGGCTATCAAATAACCTTCCCTCAAGGAAGATTTGGTGACAATTGGGGTTTCTTAGTTGAAGTAAGTGCTAATATAGGAGATAAAGATAGTACAGTTTTATCTTATGATTGGCTTGCAAAAGATACCCCAGCTAATCAATCTAAAATTAGAGCAAATGTAAATTTAAGCAAAAATTCTAATGAAAATGGACATCCAACAATAACAATTTCAAACGACGAACTTCAAAAAAGTGAAATAGAAATTGCTAAATTTGCGAACACTTCTACTAATGGAAAGAAAGATAGATTAGGTGGAGCGGAATTTGTCCTTAAAAATGAAAACGGAGAAATAATTGCTAATAAAATAGCAACAGAAGATGGTAAGGTAAACTTTGGAAAATATCCGACAGGAACCTACTACCTAGAAGAAGTGAAAGCTCCAGAAGGATACGAAAAATCTAACGTATATTTTAAAGTAACTGTAAGTGAAGATGGACAAGTTTCTTACGATGCTAAGTTTAATAACTCATCTGCATCACCAACAGCAGGAGTTGATTACTATATAGAAAGAGAAAAAGGTGGTCAAGGGACAGACAAAGCTGTTGTTACCTATGTTAATCAAAATATGCAAATTAACGATGATGAAGGTAGCGGTTACTTTAGAGGAATTTGGGAAGCATATAGACTAGAATCCTTAAAATATCACTTGGACGTTAAAATTAATAATGCAGCTCCAGGCTCTAGATTTGAAATCCAATTTGACCCTAACCTAGACTTTACTCAATATTTCAAGACTTTCCCAAACCTATATTTTAAAGGAAAGATGATAGCAGAACCACACTTTAATTATAAGACTAACCTATTGACTTATGTCTTTAATGAAAACTCATTAAGCAATGGTGAAACAACATTTAGTCTAGATCTTAAGGGAATGATTCCATCTAAGTTTTATGCGACACACTCTGGAGATTGGAATTTCACCAATGTAGTTGCTCCTAACCAATCAGGAACAATTATAGGTAACCGAGTACAAAATATAAAAGTCCATGCTGACTACGGTGGTTATGATTCCCATACCACTAAGGGTAAGTTCCCAAGTCAAGCTTACTACTTTAGAGATGTTTATAAGGCAGATGATGGAAACTGGTATGTAACAGCGATTGGATACTACAACCCATTAGGAGATTATAAAACTGGTGATGCTAACAAAATTTGGTTTAACTGGAAATTTGCGAACTACCAAGGTGCCAAGCAGGAAACTTGGCAAGGTCAATACGAATCTCCTTATTATTTAGATGATGTTAAAATCTATGAAACAACCATTCCACCACTTAACAAATATAATGCTCATCCTGACTACAACCCTCCAATAAATGACTATATGCCTTTGTCAATGGGGGTAAGACCTGAACAAAACCCAGACATTTATAGTCTTGTATATCATGCAGAAATTGATCACACCAAAGCTTATAATAGGTCACAGGGTGGATTTAATTTAACTTACGATCCAAGCAAGTTAACAAGCCAAGGAGAATTATTTGATACAAAAAATTCTCCTCTAACTATATCTGTACCAAAGATAAATCCTACAAAAGATGCTTATTTAATAGAACAAACATTTAGGATTAGAGATATAAATGAGTTTAACACTCACTGGAGAGCCTTTTACATGGCAAATGGTGAAGAAAAAAATGGAAATAGAGCCAATTCACTAAACTCATCCTTTGTAACAGGCCCTAATGATAACTATTCTAAGGCAGACCAAACAGGTGAACAACTACCTTCATTTACTAAAGAAGTAGTTGGTATCATAAATAAAAAATACCAACCTGCAAGCTTCAAGATAACTAAGCTAAATGAAGCAAATCAAAATGAAAAACTTAAAGGAGCAACTTTCATTTTAATAGATTCTGATGGAAACAAAATTTTTAGAACATCAGGTCAAAACGGAGAGGTTAGCTTTAATAATCTTGCTCCTGGCAAATATACTTTAAGAGAGTATAGAGAACCAAATGGATATATTAAATCTACTAAAGAATGGAATGTTACTGTTTACAGTGATGGAAATGTAAAAATCACTTCAACATCAATCATAGGTGGAGGGGAAGAATACACTGGAAAAGATACTATAAATATTCCAGTAACAAACAAGCCAGTTGGAGAAAAGTTTAGAGTTTACAAAAAAGATGGCGATGGACAGCCACTTCCTGGAGCAAAATTCAAAATTACAGATCCAGACGATTCAAAATTCTCATATGAAGCTACATCAGGACAAAATGGTATCGCAGAATTCGATGCTACTCTAAAAGAAGGCAAGAATTATATCCTTGAAGAAATAAAGCCACCAGCAGGCTATAATCCACTTAACAAGAAATGGGTTCTAAGAGTAGAAAATGGTAAAACCAAAATCTATACCTACTCAAAATCAGATACTAATGTTATAAAATCAATCCTTGGCGAAAAAGGAACTCATTGGGTTAATGTAAAGGAAAGACCAACAACAGGCTGGTCAAGATATGACAATAGACTTACAGGATGGACTGCAAACTCAAATGAAGCAAGATACATGGGTACCAGAATTGTCGCTATAAATAAAGATAAAAATTATGTTATCCAAAGATATGTAATAAACCCAGAAGCAAGAAAAATCGGTGATACTACAGCGATAATTCATAGAGAAAAACCAGAATATCCAAATATGGATTGGTATAACAATGAAGAATACAAAGTATTTACCCTTGATCCAAAAGAGGGCGGAAATACTGACGGTAAAGTCACAGGATTTGTATCTGACCTAAGACTTGCGGACTTTAATGAAACAGATATTACAAATAGTGTTACAAAATCAGTAGATAAATCTCACTATGGAGAAAGTAGATTAAAACTAGAACTTCCAGCTACTACTAAGCCAATAGTAATAGATGTCAAAATACCATACAAAGATATAAATGGTGGAGTTGGTACTGGAATGGACTGGTATGAGGGTGGACAAACTTACTGGAAGTCTGACTACTATGAAAGAGTTTCTGATATTGTAGAAAGTGATCCAACAACAAGAGAAGAAGGTTCTATTATAGGATCTTACGTAGGAGAAGGATCACTTGATGTAACAAACGACATCAAAACTTATGGCTTTAAGATTGAAAAAGTAAAAGAAGTTAAAGAAGGCGAACCTAAAACAGCAGTTCCAGGTGCAGTATTCAAATTAATAGGACCAGATCCTCTTGAAGATGAAAGATATGAAACTACAGACAAAAACGGAATGCTATCATTCAACGGTTTAAAACCAGGAACTTACAAACTAGAAGAGTTTAAACCAGCCCAAGGTTATGAAAAGGCAAATACAACTTGGACAGTAAGAATTACATCTGATGGAAGAGTTTATATCAAAGACAATAATACTCAACCACCGGCAACTGTAACAAATGCACATCTGTCAGTAGTACAAGCAGCTCCTAGCTCATCAGCCAATAAAATAATACAGTATCTAGCACGAAACTCCACATCATTATACGGAGTGAATACTGGATTAGAATTTGGCCCAGAAATGGTAGAAGCGGCGTTGAGAGCTGGAAACGCAGTAACTTATGAAATTTTAGGTACAATTTCTGATGTACAAAAGAGATTTGTAAAAGTATCCACTGATGCAAAATATCTAGGAAATGATGAGTTTTTAGTTAGAATTGATGTAAATGGTAATGCTAATAAAGATTACTCAGACGTATCATTCGATTTGCAACTTCATGATGATGTAACATTTGTTCCTAACTCAACAATTACTTGGAAGAAAAATTCAAATGACAAAGGTCAAATTCCGAACAATCCAAGTAGGTGGCATACTAGATATGATCCAAACACTAAGACAATTGGTGTAAGAGACGGAGCTATAAGTATCAACAAAGGTGATACTGCTAGCATGGAATTTAAGGTTAAGATGAAACCTGACTTAAGATCAGGCCAAGTTGGTAATATTATAGACAGTTTAAAAGTATATAACATAGATTGTGGTAAACTTAAAGCTAAAAAGTTTGATGCATATACAATTTATCAAAATGCTCAAAACGGAACTATTATTACAGACCCACTAAACTATCAACGTAATGGACAACCTGTAACTTTCACAGCTAAACCAAACCCAGGATATAAATTAGTAGGAGATGTAACAGTTACTAATAATAAAAATGGCAGAGACGTTTCAATTAGAAATGGTAATACTTTTACAATGCCAGATAGTGATGTCACAATTAATGCAACATTTGAAGCAGAAACTTATAAGATCACTTATAACAAACCAATAGGCGGAAATGTAAGTGGACCAGCAAATGCTAAAACTAATGAAAATGTAACATTAAATATAAGTCCACAAACACAAAATGGATATAAGTTAAAATCTTTAACAGTTACTGATGACAAGGGAAATATTGTTCCAGTAAACAATAATCAATTTACTATGCCAGCAGGTAATGTAAGTGTTAATGCAGAATTTGAAAAGATAGAAGAAAAAACTTATACAGTAACTCCTAATGTACAAGAAAATGGCACTGTTACTGCAGAACCAAATCAAAATTTGAAAGCTGGAGACAAAGTTACACTAACATTAAGTCCTAAGACAGCAGATTATGTACTAAATAAACTAGAAGTAAATAGTACCAAAGGAGAAGTAGGAACTACTAAAGTAAAAGACAATACCTACACATTTACAATGCCAGAAGCACATGTAACAGTTAGTGTCTACTTTATAAAACCTCAAGCTGACACTTATACTATTACAGTTAATAATCCACAAGAAGGTGGAAGTATTTCTGCTGATAAAGATTCTGCAACAGAAGGAACACCAATTAACTTAACTGTTACACAAAACGAAGGTTTTGAAATCGGAAGTGTAACAATGAATGGACAATCATTAACAGCAAGCGCTGATGGAACTTACTCATTCAAAATGCCAGCAGGCCCTGTAACTGTTTCTGCAACGTTCAATAAAATTGATGACACTCCAGATCCTAAAGAAGGTTGGAAAGAAATTACTGGTGGTGCTGCACAAATTACCAACAAGCAAACAGGTCTTGATCTTAGGATTATAAAAAGAGATAACTATGATAGAAGACTTGAAAAGGCAGAGTTTGAATTAGAAAGATATACTGATAAAACTTATAAAATAAAATATAAAAATTTCGAAAAACTTTTCGGAACATCAGATTCTAACGGTAATGTAAAACTAAAAGATAAGGAAGGTAATCCTGTAAGTTTACCAGTTGGTTTCTATAGACTAACAGAAACACAGTCACCATTAGGTTACAAAAAGCCACAAGCTCCTTTTGATATAGAAGTATATGAAAATGCTGGTCAACTAAAAGCAAAATATAAATCAGCAGAACATACTTCATATGATTATCTAAGAAATAAGAAGTCTTATGATAGCGAAGCAGTAAAAACTGCAGATAATGGTATTAAGTATAAGTCTAAAATAACTTATATAAATACTCAGTCTAAGACTTATATCCAAAGAATATACATTGATACAAGAGGATATAGAGGGGCAAGTGATAAGATTAATATTCAAATTAATCCAAAACACAAAAGAGAAGAAACTGACCGTGGGCCAGGAAATGCACCAACTATAGATGTAGAAGGTGTAAAAACTGCTTACAGATCAACCTACAAGATTACAGGTGCTCCAAAAGATGACAACTTTGCTGATACAGTATTAAACAATTATGACTTATCTAAAAATGATGTAACAATGCTTAATACTGCAAGATGGAGACCATTTGATTGGGGATTTGATGAAGATATAATGAACCTAGATAAAGGCGGAGTATATTATATTGACGTTGAAGGTTTCTATGATGATGCTATTTTAACAGGATATGATAGTAAACAAGATAATAAAAATACTATTCCAGAAGCAGATTTGAAAAAACTTGAACTCAATTTTGACTTCTATGATGGAGCGAGAGAATTCCAACAAGCAGTTGGTAGAGATAATCAAGGAAATATAATATTTAAAAAAGTTGACAAAGGCTCTTACCAAGCTGGTAACTTAGCCCTTGGATTAACAAAATTTGAAAAATCACCAACTGGACAATTAGGTAAAACTGGTGGACGAATCTATCCTCCATTAAATGAAAATGATAGAACAAGAGTTTCAACAAGTATAGATCTTCATACACTTTATTCATCTACAAACTACACAGAAGTTCCACAAGATGGAATGAGTGTTGTAAATGAAGAAGAAAGATACAATGTAACATTTTCTAAACACGGTCGTGATAATCCAAAAGATAAAGTTGATAGCGAAAAAGTAACAACAAACAGACTTGAAGGCGCTATATTTAAACTTGAAAAAGAAATTGCCAACACTTATGTAGATGTAGAAGGTTCATATGTAGGGTCAGCCTTTAACGGATATTTTGGTTTTAGAAACTTAGAGCCAGGTCGTTATAGACTAAAGGAAGTTAAGGCTCCAAAAGGATACAAGCCAATCACAGATCCACTACTATATTTCACAATCAAAACTGTTAATACAAATTCAGGAGATGTAGTAGATCCAGAAACAGGTGATACAGTTGATATTAAAACTATAAATGTTAGATTCGAAAGTAAGGGAAAAACTTACAAACTATCTGACCTTAAAATGGTAGATCCTAAAGATACTACTAAGAAGCTTGATATCAAGAATGTAGTTTCAAAAGATATAGACATAGAAACAAGTAAAATTGTTAACCCAGACACAGGTAAAGAAGTTTTACTAAAAGATATGATAGTAGTAGGTAAGGAACAATTTAAAGAAGATGGCACATCTTACCAAAATGAATATCCAGTAAAACAAATCAAAATCATCCCTGCATCTAGTGGATATATCTCCCTAGAATATGACAATGCAAATGGAGTTTATCAATATGTTCCAGAAAACAAAACTTCTGCAAAAGACGGTAAACTTATAGACTTTGTAACAAGTGCTACAGCCAAAAACATGGGTAAGATTATTAACGAAAAACCAGGTGAAGGAGAAATGACTGTTACAAAGGTCGATCAAAATGGTGATGTTATCAAAGTAAGCAATCTTTTAGCTAGTGCTAAGTTTAAGCTAACTAACTTAACAAATGGCTCAGTAACTGATAAAACTGTTGGAGAAGATGGTACAATACTTTTCGATAAATTACCAATTGGTAACTACAGACTAGAAGAGATTAAGTCACCAGATGGATATGTAAATACTAACCAAGTATGGAACTTTACAGTAGGTGGTGAAGGACTTGATCCATACGCAGGTCCTATTGAAAGAAATGGACGTGATTTATCAAGTAATATAAAGTTAGCATCTAGTATGAAAGTTCTAAACCCAGATAAAAAGACCAGTGAAGATAGAGATAATATTCATCCACACTTTGGTGAAAGTATGGAATTTACCAACAAGTACTCTGTTGATTCTAGCGTAAAGGTAAACCCAGGGGATTATTTCGTACTCAATATGAGTGATGTGACAGATCTAAATGGAATCTCTGAGAGTGAAATTGAAAACTTAGATATCATTGCAGCTGGAATTGGTACTATTGCTAAGGCTGATTATGACAGAGCAAAGAGAACTATAACCTATACATTCACAGACTATGCAAAAACCTACTCTCTAGTAGAATTCTCAAACAAACTAACTTCCTTCATTGATCTATATAAGGTAAGGCAAACAGACGGACTGTTTATTAAACAAAAAGTTGGATTTGCTATTGGAAAGGATACTAGTCAATATAAGGATATGAAAGTAATCTATGATCTTGACTATGGTCACGAGATAGATGCCTATGGAAACAGGATTAACCTTGTTTCAAAGATAGTAAAATACAATCCAGAAACAGGCGAGTTCTTACATTACTATTATGTCAATAGACTAAAAGAAAATACAGATGGTCCTGTTCAGTTAAGATATGAATCAGAGCAAAATATAGAAAACTTCAATATGTCTGTAAGCTATCTAAAAAATAACTCTGATGTATCTAGAGATATGCCAGAATCATTTGCTGTAAATGAAAATAGTTCTAACCTAACACCTTTTGACACAGTGAAATCTTTCCGTACCTTAGAAAAAGGATACTATACAAATGTTAAATTCGATAATGGAATCAACAACACCCATTCTTATATCATAAAAGTAACTGGAAGGGTAGCTGGAGATGATAAGTCTGAGTATACAGCACACGGAACACTCCTTAAATTTAATAATAATTCCACACCAACCTACGCTGAAAGACATGACTCAATCCATCACTTTGTAAATGAGGCAAGTGGTAGTGTTAAACCAGAAATAGTAGCAGTCAACCCAGAAAACAAAATCTTGTTTAAGAAAGTTGACCAGGATGGTAAGGCTCTAGCAAATGCTAAGTTTAAATTAAAATACAAAGAAAAAGCTGTAGATCAATGGTCATATGTTAAGGATGAAAATAACAATGATTTAGTAAAAACATCTGGCGAAGATGGTAAGTTTGAATATACTAAACTAAAACCAGGATTCTATGAGCTAGAAGAAACATCTGCACCAGATGGATACAACATCCTAGCAAATCCTGCCTACGAGTTTGTAGTAAATAGTAACGGCAAGATTATAAGAAAGACTATTGGAGATAAACCTGACGAAGAAAAAGATACAGAAGAGGATGGTATAGTTCCTATTTATATAGAAAATAAGAAGGAACAAAAGATAAGCTTCAAAAAAGTTGATGCTAGTAACAAAGATAAAAAACTTGCAGGTGCAAAATTTGAAGTTTGGTATAAAAAGGATAAGGGTGAAGAAAAGTATTCAACTACAGCTCTTAAACTTTACGAAAAAACAAGTGGTGGAAAGACAGAAAGACTTGTTCTTAAAGATGGAGAAACTGCTCCAACAGGATATACTAATGTAGATAATTTTACTACAGGTAAAGATGGTAAAATTGAGTTTACCTTCTATGAAAATGGCTACTACGCTCTTAAAGAAACAAAAGCTCCATCAGGTTATATAACACCAAGAGACTACGTCAAAGAATTTGTAGTAAAAGACGGCAAGGTTCAAATTCTTGAAAAAGATCCATTAAAGGCAAGCTTGACTAAGGGTGCAAATAGCATGATAACAAGTGAAATCCGTGAAGTGGATAAGGACAAGGGAACATTCAAGCAAAGACTTGTAATAAATCCAGGTCACACTCAATGGACATTTGATGAGCATGACACATTGCTACAACTTGATGTTAATAATTGGAATGTAAGTGATAACTACAGAACAATAAAAGTGGCAACTCTTGAAAAGGGTAAAACTGTTGCTGATTTGAAGGATACTGACTTTAAAGAAGTTAATCCAAGAAATCAAGGATATAATACAAATCCACTTATATACAGTATTCCAAGTTTGTATAATGCTAATGATTATACAAAACCATCTCCAACAATAAGCAACTTAGTTACAGAAAAGGGATTGGTAGTAGAAATCACTGGTACAATAACTGATAAGACTAAAGCAGTAGACTTAAAACCAGAAGTGTACTCAAGAGCATTTACTACTTCAATTGACAAAGTAAGTTACAAGCTTGACATTAACAACATGTCAGAAGGTAATGGAACTTACATCGATTATGTAAGCAAAGATCCAATACAAGTGGAAAACCATAAGGCGACATTCCCTCACACAGGGGCGTTGGGTATATTCGGATTCCTAATTGCAGGGGCGATTATTATGACAACATCGTACTACAAGTATAGGAAGAAGAAGAGAGGACGTGCTTTATCATGATTGAGGTTGATCAAAAGATGAGGTACCCTCCGTAAAGGGACTAAATAAGAGACAAGGGGATGAGGCGACAAGCCAAGTCCCTGGGGTCTCAATGATGTTGAGGTAAATCTATTAAACGTCGATGAGGTGGTCTTATGAGTTATGATGGGAAGATAAATAGGAAATTAAGAACAGTGAAATTAAAAGATGATGAATGCTTATATAAGTTAGCGTATGACGAAGAAAAAAGAAGTTGTTTTACACGTGAATATATTTTGAAATATGTTAATAAGCATTACTTGGAAAATGACAATATCATTGAAGAGAATTTACTGAATGACCTAAACACATTTAAGACTTATAGAGATGATGTAGATTCGCTTGTAGGAAATCAAAGTAGTTTTTCTGATTACTTAGCAATGTTTATAGCGGTATTAGGAATAGTTTATGATATTATAGAAGATTCAAAGGCTATGAAATACTTCGTGTTAGTAGTAGTTTTAATAAGCTTTGTAATATTTGTATTTAATCTATGTTCTACTGGCAATAAATCTGAATCAGCGAAGCTAAAATATATCACAAATGCAATATACACACTGGAAGCTATCAAGGAAGATATGTACAGAAATGGTAATTCGAGTACGGAATCTGATGAGATAATAAGCAGTGTGAATGACAAGCAAGATGATGGTAATACTGAAAATATTGCAAGTGAAGATGCTGATGAGATAATAAGTAGTGTGAATGACAAGCTAGATGATGCTAATACTGAGGATATTGCAACTGAAGAAGCTGATGAGAGATATGAAGGTCTTGAGCTTACAGAAGTAAAAGAGATAAGAACATACAAGGCTACGAAGAACAAATATAGTCCAAGGGCTATGTATGAGAGAAAAAGACGTTAAGAAAAATTAACATGCTAATCTAAGTTCTAAGAAAAAGGGCTTGATTATAGAAAGCGGACTGAGAGGTTCGTGAGATGTAGGCGATGCTTATGAAACCGGAAGGGTTGGAAGGCAGAAGCCTAAGAGAAGAAGTGCCCAAGGGGGCAAGGACAAGGTAATAATTTGCGAGAAGCAAATGGTTATAAAATAAATATAAAGGAGTTATATTATGAAAAAAAGATTTTTATCACTAATCATAGCATTAGCGATGATGGTTGGTGTATTCACCCCATTGATAGCTAGTGCGGCTGATGAAACAACAAACACTGTAACACTTCACAAAATGTTAATGACAAAAGAAAACTTAAAAAATGAAAAGTTCCCAGGAACTACAGGTTTAGATGGAACCGAATATGACGGTAATTTAATCGGTAAGAAAGAAGATAATAAACAAACTGCAGAAGACATAAAAAAAGCATTGGAAAGCTATTTTGGTGCAGGTTCTAAAGAGATTGCAGGTGCATACTTTGCTGTTAAATACAACAGTACAGATAACAAAGGCAAATATGTAACTATTAAAAAAGATACAAAAGCAACTGAAAAACCAGTATATGGTGCAGTAGACTCTTTAGATGAAAAATTACCAGAAGGATTTGAACTTCTTGCAGGTTTAACTGAGGCAGACGGTATTAAATTTACTACTAAGGGATTAAAAGGAGACTTCTTAATCGAAGAAATCCATGAAAAATCAAGTTACTTTAATAAAGATAAAAATAAAGATGAAAATGGAAAGATTATTACAGATAGCAAAGCTGTACCAGTTAAAATTACTCTACCATTAGTAAATAATAATGGTGTAGTACCTGATGCTCACGTTTATCCAAAGAACACTGAAGAAAAACCACAAATCGATAAGAACTTTAAAAAAGCAGAAAAAGGCGAAACTGAATTAGAAAAAGCAGATGGATTTGAAGAAGCAGAAAAAGGTGCCGGTATTGGGGTAGGTGCTAACTATGAAAACTACCAAAAGAAAAAAGCAACAGCTAAAGCAGAAATTGGTAAAAAGATTCCTTACGAAGTAAAAACACAAATTCCAGCAAAATCTAAATTAAAAACAGCTTACTGGTCAGATGAAATGACTGAAGGTCTACAATATAATAATGATTTAAAAGTTACAATTGGTGGAACAAAAGCAGTAGCTGGTACAGATTACACTGTAACTACAGATAAAAATACAAATGGATTTAGAATAGAACTTACTCAAGCTGGATTTGATAAGGTAAATGGACAAGATAAAGACGTAGAAGTTGTGTTAACTTACTCTGCAACTGTAAAATCTATAACAGTAGTTGACATTCCTGAAGCCAACGACATCACTTTCCACTATGGAAATAACAAACCAGGCGAAGGAAACACTCCTATCCCTACAAAACCAAACGATAATGGAGATTTAACTGTTAAGAAAACTTGGGCTGATGGAACTCCAGCAAAAGGAGAATGGGCATCATTTAAATTAGTTAACGCTCAAACTGGGGAAGAAATTGGTACAGTTAAATTTGAAACAAAAGAAAACGCTGGGAAATTAGAAACTACTACAACTTATACACCAAATGCAGCTTACACACCAATTGGAAATGAAAAAACTATAACAGGTCCAGAAACTAAGACAGAAGAAGGTAATGTATGGTCATTTACTTGGAAAGGTTTAGACAAAGAACTTCAATACAAAGTTGAAGAAGATAATAACATGAACCAAACTGCACACTTTACAAAAGGTGAAAACGGTGAAATATTAATAACAAACAATAAGGATAATAATCCAAAACCACTTAACCCAACAGAACCAAAGGTTGTACTTGGTGGTAAGAAATTTGTTAAGACTGATGAAAATGGAAAGAGACTTGCAGGAGCAGAATTCTTTGTTAAAAAGACTGTAACTGAAGAAGGAAAACAAGTAGATAAATACCTTGTAGCAACTAAAAAAGATGAAAAAGAAGTAGCAGTTGCTAAAGCAGCTTTAGACAAAGCAGTTGAAGAATATAATGCTTTAACAGCTGAACAACAAGAAGGTCAAGAAGGAAAAACTAAGAAAGCAGCTATAGATACAGCTCAAGATGCTTACAATAAAGCTTTCATAAAAAATGCAACAGCATATACTTGGGTAAATGCACCAAAAGAAGGTGAAGTAGATAATAGAGTTGTATTAACTTCAGATGGCCAAGGTAGATTTGAAATTTCAGGTCTTGAATACGGCGACTACAAACTTGAAGAAAAAACTCCTCCAAAAGGATTTGCTAAATTAAATGGCGATATTGATTTCAAAGTAGCTAAGGGTTCATATAGTGATGCTGCTGGTTATAAAAAAGGTGAAGCAGTACCTACACATATAGGTTATACTAGCGATACTGATACTGAAAAAGGACAACAAATCGTCAACAAGAAAGTAACTATCCCACAAACAGGTGGTATTGGTACTATTATCTTCACTGCTATCGGTCTTGCAATAATGGCATCAGCTATTATCGCTATCAAAAAAAGACAAGCAACTGAAGCTAGATAATAACTAAAAGAAGAGAGGAAAAGCAATTTTCCTTCTTCTAAAAGTGCAAATATGTGATGTATTTGCACTTTTAGAAGAATATAACAATATTAATATAGAACTAAAAATGGAAGGTAATAATATGAAGATTTTAAAAAAGATATTAATGGTTATGGTAATGGTGGCGATGACTCTTACTAGCAGTTCATTTGCTGCGGGGGATTATTCGATAACTGTGACTGTGGCTAAGAAATACGGTGATGTTACGGGGAAGATGAGTTTGTGGAAGGTTTCTGATGAACAAATTCCAAATTCCGAAAAGTCTACTGTGCTTGGTGATTTGAATAAGTTGTCCGTAGAAAATCTGAATTCTACATACAAGGACAAGGCTGATGTGGAGTTTTCCAATAATGAGGCAGTGTTTAGGAATTTGGATAAGGGTGCGTATTATGTGCGTGACACTTCGGGCATTAAACGTGACAAGGAGATAGCTTCGGTATTGGTTAACCTTCCAGATGATGTGGAGGGTGACAGCAAGAATGTGACTATTCATGCGAAGGAATCTTCTACGAATGTGAGACTTGTGAAAGTGGACGAGAGCGGCAATCCTTTGAAGGGTGCTAAGTTTAAGTTACTTGTTAGACGTGGTAGCGAGTATGTCGAGTTGAAGAACAAGGCTACTTTAAAATCAGATGACAAGCTTGAACTATCTCCAAAAGATGACGACAGATCCAAGGTAAAATCTGAAGAAAATGTAGATGAGTCGAAGGACGAAAATTCCAAGTCTGAAAAAGATGAAGCAAAATCCAAGGATGAAAAAAAGGAAGAAAAGTCCGGCGAAGAATCTAAAAAAGAGGAAAAATCTGATGAGGGCTTATATATTTCCAACGAATCTGGTGAGATTATAATCAACGATATTAAGAAGGGCGATTATATTTTCAGAGAGGTGGAAGCTCCAGCAGGTTATGTGATTAAGAATGTGGACACTAAGTTTACTATTTCTGATAAGTCTGTGGAACTTAGGGTTGTGAATAGTAAGACTTCTAATGACAAGGGCAGACACGATTTCATGAAGACTGATGAAGCTAAGAAGCCTTTGGGTGGTGCGATGTTCAAGGTTATGACTAAGAACAAAGATGGAAAGTTTGAGCCAGTGAAGAAGGACGGCAAGGATTATATTGTAACAAGTGCTGACAATGGTAAGTTTGCCGTTGAGGATATGGATTATGGTAAGTATTACTTGGTTGAGATAAAGGCTCCACAAGGTTTCATTTTATTGAGTGAGCCTGTGGAATTTGAAATCAAAAAACAAGCCGATGATAAGACTATTTCCATTGCTTTCATTACTAACAAGAGTGACACTATTACTAGAAGAAGAACTACTCCAGGTGGAGATATTACACGCGGTGGTAAGATTCCAAAGACTGGGGACATTAGATTTTTCATGAGTATGATTGGTGGTGCGATTATGTTCTTTATTGGTAAGTGGATAATTGCAAAGGACGATAAGTTAATAGGAAAAAATATTAAGTAATTCGAAAAATAGATTTGAGAATATGTAAAAATAAACCCTCATGCTAGGTGGTCTACGATTTTGTGAGATGTGTTATTGGTGTGAGGGTTTGGTTATGTTCGTTATCAAATGTTTTTCGATTTTATTTTTTTAAGGTATAATTGACTTAGAAACCGGTATTTGAGAAAGGTAATTGTAATGTGGAAGAAGATTAAGCATAATTTTGTGTTTATTTTAATATTTTTATTGGGATTTGGTGTGATGATGTATCCTGTGATTTCTAGGTTGTATTATAGGGTGGATTCCACTAATCAAGTAAAGGAGTTCGACAAGGCTGTGAAGGGTTTGTCGAAGGAGGAATTGGACAAGAGGTTGGCTTTGGCTAAGGGCTACAATGATTCGTTGAATAATGTGGTGAGCAAGGATCCTTATGATAAGAAGAACCAAGAAGAGGGCAGGAAGGCTTATGCGAGAATGCTCGAGGTGAAGGAGAAGATTGGTCACGTGGAGATTCCGAAGATTAATCAGGATTTGCCGATGTATGCTGGTACGAGCGAGGATGTGTTGCAGATTGGGATTGGTCACTTGGAGGGGACTTCTCTTCCTATTGGTGGGAACAATACTCATGCGGTGTTGACTGCTCACAGTGGACTTCCTACGGCGAAGTTGTTTACTGATTTGAAGATGATGAAGATTGGCGATAAGTTCTATGTTCACAATGTTTTCGGGACGTTGGCTTATCAGGTGGATCAGATTAAGATTGTGGAGCCGTCGAATTTTAACGATTTGCTGATTGTGAAGGGGCATGATTATTGTACGTTACTTACTTGTACTCCTATTATGATTAATTCGCACAGGCTTTTGGTTAGGGGTCACAGGGTTCCTTATGTTCCGGCTGTGGATGAGGCGTTGATTGCTGATAACAAGGCAAGTTATATTTACAGGTATTTGTTCTATGTTTCTTTGGTTATTATCGCTATTTTGTTGTATTTGATTTATCGTCAACGTAAGGCGAAGAAAAAGTTGAAAGAACTTGATGTAGAGGATAAGCATGAAGAAGTCTAAGTTAAAGGAAAATTTGAAGTATGTGTTGATTTTCTTGGTGGGGTTTGCTGTGGCGATGTATCCTTTGATTTCGAGGTTGTACTACAGGATTGAGGCTAATAGTGCGGTGCACGATTTTGATACTACGGCCAAGAAGATTGACAAGAAGGAGATTGACAGGAGGATTAGGCTCGCTCAGATTTACAACAAGACTTTGGATCCTAGTAAGCTTGCGGATCCTTATTCTGAGAAGGAAAAGAAGAATGCGATTAGCGAGTATGCGAGAATGCTCGAGGTGAAGGAAAAGATCGGTCACGTTGAGATTCCAAAGATTAATCAGGATTTGCCGATTTATGCTGGTACGAGTGAGGAGGTTTTGCAAAAGGGTGTTGGTCACTTGGAGGGGACTTCCCTTCCTGTTGGTGGCAAGGGTACTCATACTGTATTGACTGCTCACAGGGGTCTTCCTACTGCGAAGCTGTTTACTGATTTGAACAAAATGAAGAAGGGCGATGTGTTCTACATTCACAATATAAAAGAGGTGTTGGCGTACAAGGTTATCGACGTTTTTGTTGTGGAGCCGAGCGATTTTGACAAGGTTTTGGTTGTGGAGGGCAAGGATTATTGTACGTTATTGACTTGTACTCCGTATATGATTAATTCGCACAGGTTGTTGGTGCGTGCTGAGCGTACTGAATACAATCCTGCTGCTGTGGAGAAGGATTTGGTGAGTCAAGTGACTGGTAAGTACAAGATTTATTTGATTATTTCACTGATTATTATAGCGATTTTGTTGTGGTATTATATTAGGCAAAGAAGAAGGAAGAAGAATAATGAGATCAAGTAGGAAGTTTGGTTATGTGATTTTGTTTGTGGGGATTGGGTTGTTGACGTTTTGTTTGAGCAATTTGTCGTACAAGATTTTCTCACAAGATAAAAAGATGGATGATTTTTTGAGGGCACAAGGTGAGATGTCAACTGAGCTTTCCGAAAGAATCGAAAAATATAATTCGAATGTGAATGTGGATGAAACAGGACTCATGGATCCTTTTAATTCGGAGGATATTGAGCTTGAAAGTAGCAAGGTGATTGATGAGAATGGGATTTTCGGGTATTTGGAGATTCCGAAGATTAATTTCAAGAAGCCTATCTATTTGGGTGCGAGCTACAATCATTTGGCGAAGGGTGTCGGTCAGCTTGACGGTACTTCGATTCCTGTGGGTGGTAAGGGCAGGCGTAGTGTGCTTGCGGGCCACAGGGGTTGGTACGGAGATATTATGCTATTGAAGGTGGGTCAATTGTATTCGAATGATGTGGTGTATGTGCATCATCATGGGAAGACGTTGACGTACAAGGTTGTCGGAAGAGAGTACATCAGTCCGTCAGATTGGGATAGGTTGAAGCCTGTGGAAGACAAGGATATGCTGACGATATTGTCGTGTGATCCGATGTATCCTCCGTTTACTAGAAGGATTTTGATTAACTGCGTGAGGGTTGATGATCATTCTTCGAAAAGTACGGCTGATGCTACGAATAATGAGAAGGCATCACAATTGAACGTGAAGGCAGATTCGTCATCAAAGACTGTGGATTATGTTTTTTTGGCGTTTACAATCGTAGCGTGGATTGTGTTGATTGTGAATATTAGAAAGTTTGTGTTGGATATTAGAAGACACAGGAAATAAAATAAAGGGTAGTGCAATAGATTTTCTATTGAGCTACCCTTTTTGTTTGAGCTGAAGTGGGGATATATGATTATATTTTAGAATTGGGTATATATAAGTTGTAAAGATTTTAACCGAATAGTTTGTGGAGGTGCAGTTATGACTAAAAAGTCTGAAGAATTGAAAAAGTCAAAAGAATTGGAAGAGACAAGAGCATTGGAAAAGTTGGTAGAAAGTTATAAGGAAAAAAAGGATAAAGTAGAAACAATTGATGAATTTCTAAGAAAATATAATCCATGGAAAGGTAAAGACTTTGATGATTTATTAGACGATTTCTTTGCAGCTTTGAAGAATGATGATAAGGAGTTTTCATGGCTAAAGATAGATAATGGTTTATATAAGGAATTAAAGGATAAAAATGGAAGGGCAGCAAGTATTGATTATGGGATACCTAGTCATGTTAGAGGAGATGTCGAAAATGGAACAGTGTTCTTGTGTCTGGTGAATCCAAATATAGATGTTAAAGTTGCAATGTGCGAAGCTGTTCAGATGAAAAACAATAAGGACATAAAAAAATATATTTTCAATTCAAGTTCTAAAGGAGGAATCTTGTATAAGGAATTAGAAAAAAATGGACTTGAAAAACCAGGATATTATACAGATAAATATCTTAATGGATTATTAAAAATTATTAATGATTCTGAAAATGTAGAAAATAATGAAAATTCAATATATTATAAAGAAATATCAAAGAAAATAGTTAATTTAGAAGCTTTTCCTTTTAGAAGCAGTAGCCCAAATTTTGCTAGAAAGACTACGAAGGATTATGAAAATAGATTTGCTAATTGCTTGGTAAAATCAACTTCAAAAGTAAGTATGCTAAGTGCAAGGATAATAATATGGAAAATTTTGGAATATATTAATAATCCTAAAGGTAAAGTTAAACCAGTGTTCATATTTAGAAGATTCAACCAAGCTTGGAGACCATCAATAGAAAATGTGCTTAGAAAAGATTTTTTTGAAAAAGATAAAGATGATTCTGTCAAAGAAGATAAAGGTGATTCTGTCAAAGAAGATAAAGCTATTAATATTGCTATTGACAATATAATTAAAGAATTACACAAGGAGTATTTCTATACACTTAGACATTTAGATAATGACAACTTTTCTGAAATAACGAAAAATGACATATATAAAAATAATAAAAAAATATCAACAAACGAAGCAAAATATGATGAATTTAAAACACTTATAATTAATGCATTAAGTTTGCAAAAAGACGATCAGGAAAATTAAGGTATATTAATAGAGATTTGATTTATTTGATATTACTGTGCAAAATACACAAAAACGACTTTCTCTTACGAGTTAGTCGTTTTTAATTTATATCTATTTACTTTTTTATCCGAAATATATTCCGAAAAACTGTGCTACTGATGCTAGTATTATGAATATGTGCCATATTGAATGGAAGTATTTTCTTTTTTTAGCGTAGAAGTACACGCCGATGGAATAGAGTATTCCTCCCGACAATATAAGTATGAATGAAAGAATTCCAGAGATTTGGATGACATTTTTCATAAGTAATACAGACATCCATCCCATTACTACGTAAAGTATGAGTGATTGCTTTTTGTATTTTTCTTGGAGATTTTTCCTGAATATTGTGATTTTAAGGATTATTCCTACTAGTGCTATAAGCCAAATGGCTACTAAGAATCCTACTCTTTGTGCGCCTTGTAACACTCTAACTATTATTGGTGTGAATGTTCCAGCTATGCAGATGAATATTGCGGAGTGGTCGAAATATCTGAGGACTTTTTTTGCTTTGGTGTTGGTGATGGCGTGATATAGTGTGGAGAATAGGAACATCAGCATTAGGCTTACTCCGTAGATTATGTTTGCAATTATGAGTGGAGGGTTACCTTGTGATTTTATGATTAATAGTACCATGAACGCTATTGCTATTAGAACTCCCACTCCATGTGTGACGGAGTTGAAGATTTCTTCGCCTATTGTGTATCTTTTTTTAGTTTGTTGCATTGATTCCTCCTTGATTTGTATTAATGCAATTGTAATCTTTAAATGTGGTTATTTTATGAGTGTGTGGTTGGTGGGTGATGTGATGATAGAAATGGTAAATGTGTGTGAATTAGGATATAATTGATGTAACGAATGATGAAAAAGAGGGATTTATGAGATATAGATTATATAATGCGGATGATTACGACAGTTGTTGTGATTTGTTGAGAGATTCTAATATGAAGTATAGTTTTTCTGAGAAGAGTGATGCGAAGTTGTTCGAGGACATTGTGAAATCGGAGAGTTTTTGTGAGGATTGTACGTTTGTGTTGGAAGATGGCGATGCGATTTGTGGGCTTGTGATGTTCACGAGGGGTCGTGTGAGGAAGTTCGAAGGGTTGTTGCTGTCGATTTTCTACATTGACGATGAGCATTTGAGTGATGATAATGTGGATTTGCTTGTGGGAAGTGCTGTCGATGATGTTATGAGTCGCGGGGTGAAATTTATCTGCGTGATGGGTGAGCCTGATGTGTTCACGAGGTTTGGTTTCACGAGAGCGAGGGACTACGGGATTTTGTGTCCTTTTTATGTGGAGGATGATTATTTCATGGCGAGATGCGAGGATGGTTTCAAGACTCGTGGTGAGTTGAGTTATGCGAGGGAGTTTTTTGAGTAATGAAGATTAGTTTGTGTGCTGTGGAGCAGCGTTTGAATGATAAGGAATTTAATTTGAAGCAGATTGAGAAATATGCAAGCGTTGAGTCGGCAAATGGAGCTGATATGTGCGTATTTGGGGAGAGTTTTCTGCAAGGGTTTGAGTGTTTGAGTTTTGTGTACAAGGATGATGTCGGTGTTCCTGTGACGCAAAATTCGAATGAGATTGCGGAGATTCGCAGAATTGCGAGGGAGAATGAGATTGCGATTTCGTTCGGATATATTGAGAATGATCATGGCGCTTTTTATTCTTCGCAGATGACTGTGACGAAACGTGGCGAGATTATCAACAATTACAGGAGAATGAGTCCTGGTTGGAAGGAGCCTAATGCGTGTAGCGATTACAGGGAAGGCGATAAGTTGTATTTGTACAAGATGGATGGCGTGAGTTTTTCGACGTTGATTTGCGGGGACTTCTGGGATGAGGATTTGTATACTTATATTTCTATGATTGACTCTGATGTTTTGTTGTGGCCGGTGTTTGTGGATTTTTCGGTGCTTGACTGGTATAAGAATGAGTTTGAGGACTACAGGAACCAATCGCAGCTTGTGCCGATGCCGGTGTTGTTTGTGAATTCGTTTGTGGATGAGGATGACAGGGCGAAGGGTGGCGCGTATGTGTTTTTCCAAGGGAAGGTTGTTGAGGAACTAGAACCAGGGAAAGAGGGCGTGTTGAGGTATGAGTATAGGAAGTAGTGAGGTGTTGTTAGATAGAGATAGAGAATTCGTGTGGAGATAGGTTTTGAGTGAGGGGTTGTTAGCTTAGTGTGAGAATTCGTGGTTAGGTAGACAGGGACAGGGTTTGGTTGCAGGATTTACTTGGTTTCATACCAGAATAAAAGGTTTAACTTCACTCGTCTGGCTTCCAAAAACTGGAAAACTCTAATCTCGAAATCCTAAAATTTGAAGCACGCTTCGCTTACGCGGTCAAATTTTGGCCGGATTTCTGCGATTGAGTTTTCACAATTTTCTCCAGATGACTCGCTTAGTTAAAGCCTTTTATTCTAAAGGGATCACACCTCTGGGGGATTTGGGGAGAAAGTTGATAATTCAACTCTCAAAATCCTAAATCAGTCTGCTAGCTTCGCTTGCGCTTCCTGATTTTGACGGATTTTTTCGAATGAATTTTCGTTTGTATGGGCGTTGCTGGGATAGGTTATGATGGGGTTTTGTTGCTGGATTGGAGTTATAGAGTTCGTGGTTAGGCAGACAGGGACAGGTTTTTTGTTGCAGGATTTACTTGGTCGCTGGGCAGAATAAAAGGTTTAACTTCACTTGTCTGGCTTCCAAAAACTGGAAAACTCTAATCTCGAAATCCTAAAATTTGAAGCACGCTTCGCTTACGCGGTCAAATTTTGGCCGGATTTCTGCGATTGAGTTTTCACAAATTTCTCCAGATGACTCGCTTAGTTAAAGCCTTTTATTCTAAAGGGTCACACCTCATTGGGGGATTTGGGGAGAAAGTTGATAATTCAACTCTCAAAATCCTAAATCAGTCCGCGGACTAAAGTTTCACTCCCTGATTTTGACGGATTTTTTCGAATGAATTTTCGTTTGTATGGGGAGTGCTGAGGTAGGTTATGATGATGGGGAGATGTTGTAGGATGGAGTCAGAGTGTTCGTGTGATGATAGACAGGGACAGAAATTTGGTTGCAGGATTTACTTGGTTTCAAACCAGAATAAAAGGTTTAACTTCACTTGTCTGGCTTCCAATTTTCTCCAGATGACTCGCTTAGTTAAAGCCTTTTATTCTAAAGGAATTTGTGGATAAAAGGTAATTTACAATAATAAAATTTAACCGTATGAAATTCGACACGTTTAGAAATTAAGCAGAAATTTACATAAAATAATTATAAGAAGGGATGGTGTTTGATGGGTCGTTTTATTGATGAGGAGCTTTTGTCTAAAAGAAGAGCTATTGAGCTTTGGGACAAGGGTTTGATCAATGACTTTGAGGTTGGTACTTACAAGGGTTTGCAGGAGATTCACGGGTTTTTGTTTCAGGATATTTTTGATTTTGCAGGTAAGACTCGTGATGTGAATTTGTCAAAAGGAAATTTCAGGTTTGCAAATTTGTTGTATTTAGAGAGTAATTTGGCGATTATTGAGAGGATGCCTGAGGGTTCTTTTGATGAGATTATTGAGAAGTATGTGGAGATGAATGTGGCGCATCCTTTCAGGGAAGGGAATGGTCGTGCGACTAGGATTTGGCTGGATTTGATGTTGAAGAAAAATCTGAATGTGTGTGTTGACTGGGTGATGGTGGACAGGGCTGATTATTTGAGTGCTATGGAGAGGTCGCCGGTGAATTCTTTGGAGATTAAACACTTGTTGAGGAATGCTTTGACGAAGAGGGTTGATGACAGGGGTGTTTATTTGCGAGGTATTCAACAGTCGTATGTGTATGAGGATTTGGATCGATATGATATTGAGGATATAGAGGAGTAGGAAAATTTGTGTGATCGTAGGTTTTTACAAACGATTGGTTGCAGGATTTACTTGGTTTCAAACCAGAATAAAAGGTTTAACACGCTTCGTCTGGCTTCCAAAAATTGGAAAACTCTAATCTCGAAATCCTAAAATTTGAAGCACGCTTCGCTTACGCGGTCAAATTTTGGCCGGATTTCTGCGATTGAGTTTTCACAATTTTCTCCAGATGACTCGCTTAGTTAAAGCCTTTTATTCTAAAGGAATTACGGATAAACTTATGGTTTTTGTATGAAATACCCTAAAAATCGTGGATATGAATTTGAAAATTACGATAGGTTTACATATCTCTAAACGAGAAAAAAAGCAGATTCCTACAATTGCTGTAGAATATCATCTGGAGAAAATAAGTATAAATCCAAGCGAAATGAACCGTTAAGAAATCTCACTCGTGCCAGAGCGGAGCTCGCACTTGAGATTTTAGGTTCATGAGCTTAGGATTTATTTATTTTCGTAAGCTAGATATTCGGGCAATTGTCGTTTTCTGCTTTGTGTGATTTGATGATGTGTTGGGTATGTGAAAAGTTTTGTGTATCAGCTCCTCCTGATAGGTTGTGAGCTGATATTTTTTTGATTTTTAAAAAATATACTTTTATTACTAAAATCTGAAAGTTCAGATATTTGTAACCTAATTTTGGCACAATTAAACTAAAAGGTCAAGATTTTTCTAAAAATCTCCCTTTTTGCCTAATTGTATTTCTTAAAAATTTGAAGATTTCTGTCAAGAGCTGGTCGTCAGACCAGGGCTATACCTTTACTCTTGATTGAATGATTCAAATTTTTTATTATCTTTATGGCAAAATTTAGATTCTGCCTTCAAAAAATATTGATAGTTGTGACAATATTTGATCCCATCCTCTTATTCTACTCGTCCATTTACTTGAAGCATCTACCATCGCTAGATACAAGCTTTTTTGTAGGGCGTAGTCACTTGGAAATATTGTTTTGTTTTTTGTTACTTTTCTAAGTTGTCTATTAAAGTTTTCTATGCTATTTGTTGTATATATTAGTTTTCTTATTCCTTCTGGATATTTGAAATATGTTGATAATTCAGCCCAGTTATTTCTCCATGAATTTACACACATTGGGTATTTTTTGCCCCATTTTTCTTCAAATATATCTAGATTACTTAGTGCTAGTTCTTCTGTTGATGCTTTGTATACTGTTTTTAAGTCTTTCATTAGCTCTTTTATATCTCTATATGATACGAATTTTGTTGAATTTCTTATTTGATGAATTATGCATTTTTGAATTTCTGTTTTTGGATATACACTTTCTATTGCTTGGCTAAATCCTGATAAATTATCTGTTGAGACTATTAATATATCTTCTAATCCTCGTTCTTTTAATTGATTTAATACCAATAGCCAGTATTTACTTGATTCATTTTCTCCTACCCACATTCCAAGTATTTCTTTGTATCCTTCTGTATTGTATCCTAGTGCTATATATACTGCTTTTTTTACTACTATGTTATTTTCTCTTACATGATAGTGTATTGCATCTAAAAATACAAATGGATATACTTTTTCTAATGGTCTATTTTGCCATTCTTCAATAGTTGGTAGTATTTTATTTGTTATTTTGCTTACCATGGATTCTGATATTCCAAATCCATAGATTTCTTTTATGTGTGTTGATATGTCTCTTGTTGTCATTCCTTTTGCATACATAGATATTATTTGGTTTTCTATGTTTGATATGTCTTTTTGATATTTTTTCAATGCTTGTGGCTCAAAGGATCCTTCTCTGTCTCGTGGGATGTTTAGGTCTATGTTTCCGTATGATGATTTAACTGTTTTTTTACTTGATCCATTTCTTGTGTTTAATGACAGTGGTTTTTCACCATATTCATAATCTAGATGTTCATCTAACTCTGCTTTTAACATTTGTTCCATTGTGTCTCCTAGAAGATCTTTCAAAGCTTCTTGTAAATCTTGTACTGTTTCTGGTTGATATTCTTCAATTAACATCTTGGATATTTTGTTGAGTCTAGTTTCTGGTCTTTTTCTTGGCATTTTAAAATCCTCCTGATTACTATTATATCAGGAGGATTCTATACACAAACTATTTCACAGTCTCGATGTGTTGGCAATTTTTATTTGTAGAGTTCCTTATATGCTTTTTTATTTTGACTCATAATACGTTTTGAGATTTCTGTGATGTTTTCATCATCAGTATTTTGTTCTGATTCAAATTCAGTATATTTAATGAGTACGTATTTAGGATTATTGTTTTTTAGTATCACAGCAGATCCTTGTTCATCCACTAGTCGTGCTACTTTGGAGAAGTTTTGGTTTGCTTCTGTGATTGATACAAGATTTTTTGTGTTAATTTTCATGATTATGCCTCCTAATAGAATTATATCACGATATAGGATAAATTAATCCTATTTTCGTAAGCTAGATATTCGGGCAATTGTGGTTTTCTGCTTTGCATATTTTGAAGAGGTTTTTATTCTCACAAAAACCTGCTAACAAAAGTCAAGCATAACCTGAAATTAATTTCAGGTTATTTGATTATTTGAGTAATTAAATTAGTGCATGGCAAACAAACCGAGTGTAATCAATCGGTTTTTTTAGTGTAATTTTAGATTTTATGCTACTTTTAATTCTTGTTTTTGGGCTTTTGATTCCATAACTCTTGCATAGTAGATTCTTAAGAATTTGTTTAATCCTGCAAATTTACATACTTTTTTGGCTTTTCCTTCTTTTTCTTTTTTTATCATGTACTTATATATTTCATTTTCTGGTTTTTTAGCACTCATCATACATTTCATTGCCTGGTAGCCCACTTTTCTTAGTATTGCGTTTCCTCTTTTACTTATTTTTCTTTGATCCGCTTTAAAATTTCCTGATTCATATGGTGGTGCGTCTATTCCTATAAAGGATATTAGGCTTTTTTTGTTTTTAAATTTTGATAGGTCTCCAAATTCTGCTACTATTTGTACTGCTAATTTTTCTGATATTCCTGAGAATTTTTTTGCTTCTTTATATTCTTCTAAGGGCTCGGATATTTCTATCATTTGTGATAAAATTCTATTTAGAATCTGATTTATTTGTTTTATCAGGTTTATTCCTTCTCTGATATTCGTTTCTATTTTTGAGTTATGGGAAGGCTGTGTTGAGATACTATCCTCTGCTAATTGGTAAATGGCTTTTGCTTTGTTTGCATTTGGATGGTATCTCTTTTCTTTTGCCCACCTTTTATATTCTTCTATAAATTCTTCTTCTGTTTTTTCTAACACTAGGTCTTTATGCCACCATTTTTCTAAAAAGTCTAAGAGTTTGTCTTTTGAAAAGTCTCCTGAATTATGTGGTATTAGTTTTTTTATGCCTGGAAATGTTTGATGTATTGTTTGATCTATGTAGTTCATTTGATCGATTCTTAGCTCCATGTAATGTTGGTAGCTTCTGTTTAATTCTTTTAAGATTTTGTAGTTGTCTTTATCTACTTTGTATTCTTCTAATTCTTTCCAATACATTAGTCCATATTCTGCTATTTGTTTTGCATCTATTTTGTCATTTTTTGCTTTTCTAAAGTTTAATGCTCGACAATATTGTTTCATCTTTAGTGGATTTATTACTGCTACAAAGTATCCTCTATCTTTTAATTCATAAAGTATTGGTAGATGATATTTTCCTGTTGCTTCCATTGTTATTTTTATTTCTTCTTTTAACTTTTCTAGTTTATTCAATAATTTTTCTACTTCTGTTTTTTTTTAGAGAAACATCAAATGGTTTCCATATTATTTTGCTTCCTTGTTCTAATGCACAAACTGTGATTTTGTCTTTTGATATATCTATTCCTACAGATATCATTATTTTTCCTTCTTTCTGTTTATTTTGTAGCTTCTACCTGCACCATTACACTCTTTTTAGCTTGTGACACGGACGTTTTGCCCAACCTGCTTAACCGAATATGAATAATGAAAAGGTAGTTGACAGTTTTAATGGCGGATGTTTCAACCCTAAAAGAGCCTCGTCATACTACTTCTTCATTATACAAAAATAGTGCAAGATAGGAATTACTTCCTTTCTTACACTATTTATGGTACTAAAAAGAAGCTGTTTGTCAGCTTCTTTCATCATTTCTATTGTAATTTGTTTAGTACATTTTCCAAGGATTCTAGTTTGATTTGTGGATCCCATGTTGCGCCACTGTCTTTTAGTTCTTGGATGTATTGTTGTTTGTTTGATTTGTAGTATTCTATGGTATCTTTTAGTCCTTTTACTGATTGTTTGAAGTTTTCAGTGTCTTTGACTTGGGATACTTTTTTGATTAGATATTCTTGTGATTTTTCTGGTTTTGTTTCTAATGATGTGCATCTGTTGACCATTTCTGTGAATAGTCTATCCATTTTTAGTGATGCGCCTGCTGTTCCGTTTTCGTATTTTTCTAATCTTTCTACAAATTCATCTAGTGTTGCTTTTTCATCATTTGTAAGTTCTTGTTGGTTGTCTTTTTTTGTTTCGTCTTTTTCTGTAGCTTCTGTTGTTTCTTCTGGTTTTTTGTCTTCTTTGTTTTCTTTGTCTTCTTTTTTGTTTTCTTGTGTGTCAGCTGCTGTGTCTTTTTTGTTGTTTTCAGCTGTTGATGTTGTTGTATCTGGTTTATTCAATGATTGTTCGCTGCTACAGCTTGATAATGATACTGAAGCTACAAGTGCAAGTAATAGTCCAAATTTTTTAATGTTTTTCATAAAATCCTCCTCCGATTTCTTTATATATATTATACCACTATTTTGATTTTCCAATCAGGACAATGTCTACAATATAGCTACGATTATACTAAGATGCCTATTATTATGGTGATGATGAGAAGCATTATGATGTGAAGTACGATGTCTAGGTAGATTGCGGCTAATAATTCTATTAGGTAGGTGTTGATTTTGGAGTTGAGGTTGGATTCTGCGGGTATTACTGTCCAATTGACTTTCATTTTGTTGCAGATGAGTTTGGTTCTGAATGCGTGGAAGTTGTTGGTGATGACGCAGACTTTTTTTCTGTCGTGTTCTGCATCTTGCTGTTGTATGAGTGTTTTTACGTATTCTATGTTTTGCATTGTGTTCATGGCAAGTTTTTCCAATAAAATATCTGTGTCCTGGATGTTGTTTTGGACGGCGAAGTTTTTCATGGCTACGGATTCTTCGATGTCTCCGTTGGATTTGCCGCCGGAAAATATCATAATGCTTTTATCGGTTCTGTAGTAGGAAAATGATGTGAGCATTCTTTGTTTGATGGGATCAGACAGTTCGATTCCTTTCATGGATCCTCCGAGGACTACGATGTAGTCAAAATCTGTGGCGATTTTTCGGTATTTGATTATGAGGTTTCCAAGTAGATGCGATAATACCATCAAGCTCAGATACAAATTCATTCCTATTATGTATTTGTAAAGGTCAAATATTTTGAACAGGTTGACTATTATCATTGCGATGTAGAGTATACTTGCCGTCAAGTGCAGCGCGATGTTGGCTTTGACTTTGGCTTTTTGGTAGAGTCTGTAGGATATTATCGCTAATATAAATACGTCTGTGATTACGTTGATTGTGACAATTATGTTCAAGATTGTGGCTGAACTTGGTGTAAATATTAGTCCGATGGCGCTGACCACGATCAAAACGATGCTTGTTGCTGTGAACATACTTATGAAGTTGTCTATGGCTGCGATTATTAGTAGTATCGCAGATATGAGTAGTAGTGCGTACATGTGTATTCCTTTCACGAAAAATTATATCACACATTGTGGGTTTGTTTGATGGTATAATCATATTAAGAAGGGGGTTGTCATGAGAGGGTTAGTATTGGAAGGCGGCGGAGCGAAGGGCTGTTATCAGATTGGCGCTTACAAGGCGTTGGTGGAAATGGGAATTGACTTTGATTATGTCGTGGGAACTTCGATTGGCGCTATCAATGCGGCTATGATTTGTCAGGGCGATTGGGAGATTGCGTACAAATTGTGGGAGAATTTGACTTACGATGATGTGATTAGCCTAAAGGACAATGATGTCAATTCTATTATGAAGGAGAATCTGACGTTGGAAAATGCGAGGGACAAGCTAGGCTTGGCGAAGGATTTTATCGACAACAAGGGTTTCGGGGTGGAGCCTTTGGATGAGTTGTTGAGCAAAAATATTGATGAGAAGAGGGTTCGCGAATCTAAGATGAAGTTCGGGCTTAATACTGTTGATGTGGAACAAAGAAGGGTTTTGAATTTGTTTATTGAGGATATTCCAGAAGGTCATTTGCGTGATTATTTACGTGCAAGTTCCAATTTGTTGGTGTTTAAGCAAGAAAAATTGGACGGGAAGAAGCTGATTGACGGTGGATATATGGAGAATAATCCGTACAAGATGATTGATGATGTGTGCGATGAGATTGTGCTTGTGTCGTTGAAGCCGTATTTGTTGACGAATAAATTGAAGAGAAATCCCAAATACACGATTATTAAAACGTGGGACAGGGATTTTCCAAAAGTTATGGAGTTTGAGAAGGAAAAGATGCGATACGGTTTGAAGCTTGGATATGAGGATACGATGAAGGTTTACGGAGAAATTAGTAAATAATATTTTTGAAAATATTAAATCAGAAAAAAACTGATAAATTATGTAGAAAAAAATTTTCGTTAGTTGTATAATATTTAGTATAGAGAATTTTTAGAGAGAAGGAGGTCTGAACGATGAGCATTAAAATTAATAATGAAGTAGTTGAAATGATGCTATATTTCTGGCAATCAGCGTCAGAAGGTCAAAAGGTTGTTGAATCTTTTATCATTGATGTAGCTAATAGAGACGAAATGAAATTAATATACAATGACAAATTTGATGAGGAAGCTGTAAGAAGAGTTTTGTCATCTATTACAAACAAAGAGCTTTTGAATGGTGGAAGTCCTGAAGAAAAAAGATTCTGGAACAACAACATGTGGATGATGGAAGATATGGGTGTGGTTGACGCCATGGTACAACCTATCAAACATCTAAACCTTGATGATGTTGAAACAGACAAGAAGGAATTGATTTTCGTTCCAGGTCATGTTGATGAATACTATGATTTGGGAGACAAATTAGTTGTGAACTTCTTCAAGGTGTCTGTGGATATTTTTGGTGGCACAGGTGCTGTTACTATGGATGGAGAAGATTTCAGAGAACACATCATTAAATTATTGCAAAAATAGAATTTGCTATTGGGGCTCTTTATGAGCCCTATTTTTTATTGCAAGTAAAGGAGTAAATATGTTAGGAAGGTATAAGTGGTTTATAAATTATTATAAGAAAAGCTACATAATCGCAATTATCGCACTTGTTTTTGATTATGCTTTCAAGTTGATTTTGCCGTACATGATTGGTAATGTGGCGGACAATATTTTCAACAGGAATGTGACAGCTGAAAATTTGAAGATTAATTTGGGGATTTGTCTGGTTGCAAGTGTGTTGTGTTATGTGGTGAGCGTTGTGTGGAATTTGAATGTGTTCAGGGGAGATGACACGATTAGGTATTTGGTGACTACGAGGTTGTACGACAAGTATTTGAAGCAATCGCCGGAGTTTTTCGAGAAGAATTCCACGGGGTCTTTGATGGGGAAGGCTACAAATGATCCGTACGCTTTGGGAGATTTTGCGGGATATGGTCTGATGAGTTTGTTTGATTCGACTTTTTATCCTATTTTAATTGTAATCGTTATGATTGTGACGACGGATTTCAGGTTGACTTTGCTGAGCGTTCTTCCACTTCCAATACTGGTTGTGGTGAGTAATAAAATCGGCAACAAATTGAATACGACTTTTGAAGAGTCGCAAAAATCGTTTGATAAGATGAACGATCAGACTTTGGAAACTGTGAGTGGTGTGCGTGTGGTTCGTGCAAATAATTTGAAGGATTTTCAAAGGAAGAAATTCCAAGATAGAGCAGATGATTTGTACGAAAAAAACATGGCGACTGCAAAATTAATCGCATGGTATGGCCCAATCCAAAAGCCAATCGAGGTTATGACTTATGTTCTTGCGATTTCTTACGGAACTTATTTGATACGAACTGGCAGCATTACTGTGGGAAGACTTATGAGTTTTATGTTTTATTTGAATTTGTTGATTTGGCCGATGATTGGCATGGGCGATTTCATCAGTGTGAAGAAACAAGCCGATGCGAGTATGGACAGAATTCAAGAGGTGTGGGATTACAAGGAAGACATTGTGAATAAACCTGATGCAGTGGATTTGACGGAAAATCCTACGATTGAGTTTAGGAATTTGTCGTTCAAATATCCAACTTCCAAGGAGAATGTTCTGAGTGATATCAATTTCTTGGTTACACCTGGCAAGACTTTGGGAGTTTTGGGGAAAACTGGAAGCGGCAAGACTACTTTGTTGAAGCAATTTCTGAGATTTTACGATGTGGAAGATGGAGAGATACTTCTGAATGACAAAAACTTGACCGATTATACCGTCGAATCAGTCAGAGAAAGAATGGGATATGTTCCACAAAACCACATGATTTTCTCGAAAACTATTGGCGAGAATATCAAGCTTACTAAAAAGGATGCAACGGATGAAGAATTGATGGAAGCTATACGAATGAGCGATTTTGAAAAGGATTTGAATAAGCTTGTGAATGGAGCGGACACGTTGTGTGGAGAAAAGGGAATTAGTTTGTCTGGAGGTCAAAAACAAAGGATTGCGTTGTCGAGGGCTTTGATAAAAGATCCGGATATTTTGATTATGGACGACTGCATGAGCGCTGTGGACGGAACGACGGAAAAGAATATTTTGGATAATTTCAGAAGGATTCGCTCCGGCAAGACGAATATCATCGCGACTCACAGGATTAGCCAAATGAAGGATGCAGACGAGATTATCGTTCTTGAAAACGGCAAAATAGTTGAAAGAGGTAATCACGACTATTTGATGAAACAAGACGGTTGGTACAAGGAGCAATATTTGAGACAGACAGTGGAGAGTGCATATGAAAAAGAGTGTGACGAATAGAATTATAAAATACTCCCTAAACGAGAAGAAAAACTTGGCGATAGGGATGGTGTTTACGGTGTTGATGACTGTGTTCGAGATTATCGGGCCGATTATACTTGCGTATATCATCAACAATTTACTTACAGGAGAAAAACTTGTCTACAATATTAGAAAATTAGCGCTTGTGTTGTGCTTGTATGCGATGGTTTTCTTCGTGGATTCGTTGTGGAAATACAATTCTACGGTTTATTTGGAGAAGACTGCGAACAAAATCGCACGTAGGATGCAAATGGATGTGTACGATCACATTCAAAAAATGCCGATATCATTTTACGATAATTTACCGGCTGGAAAAGTTGTCAGCAGGATTACGAACGACACGAAAACTGTGAAGAGTTTCTACCAAATGGTATTGGCGCAGCTTATGGTAAGCGTGATTGTGAGTATATTCATGATTGCGATGGTGCTGATAACTGACACGAAAATCGGGATTATTGTGTGTTTGTTTTTCCCAATTATGTTTTATATTTTCAGAAGATTTTTGCGAAAATCACGCTTTGCATTTACAAATATGAGAAAATACATCAGCGAGGAAAATGCGAAAATCAACGAGACAATAAACAATATTGAGATAATAAAGGCGTTTAATTTGGAAGATGATTTCAGCAAGGATTATGAAACTTCTGCGAAAAATGTCTACGATTACGGGTATATGGTGACGAGGGCTTACGGTACGATGAGCTATAATGTGTCGCAGCTTCTCAGAAACTTTGCGACGATTACGATACTTGGAATTTACGCGTACAATGTTTTGACTGGAAATACTGATGTAAAGTTGGGGAGCATGTATTTGACGATGGAATACACTTCGAGGACTTTCTTGTACATCAGTAACTGCGTGGAAAGAATGGGCTCGTTGGAGCAATCGTTCAGTGCAGCAGAGCATGTGTTTGAATTGTTGGACACTGAGGTTGAGGAGTTCCCAGAACGAGAAATCGGCGACATCAAGGGCGATGTGAAGTTTGAAAATGTGGATTTTTCGTATATTGAAAACGAACCTGTGCTTAAAGATTTGTCGCTCGATATAAAAAGTGGAGAGAGTGTTGCATTTGTTGGATTTACTGGAAGTGGCAAGACTACGATAATCAATTTGCTTTTAGGATTTTATAAGCCACAACGAGGCGTAATCAAAATCGACGGCAAGAATTTCAACGATTACAGTGTGGATTCTATAAGAAAGAATATTTCGCTGGTGCCACAAGATCCGGTGCTTTTTATGGGAGATGTTAGGAGTAACATCAGGCTCGACAAGGATTTTACAGATGAAGAAGTGGAGAATGCGTTGAGAGATATCGGTGCGGACAGGTTGATAGATTTTAGAAATGGTCTTGATGAGGAAGTCAAGGACAATGGCGCAAGTTTCTCTGCTGGTGAAAAACAACTTATAGCATTTGCGAGAAGTTACATCACCAATCCGAAGATTTTGATATTGGACGAGGCGACGGCAAACATCGACACGCAAACGGAATCTGTGATTCAATACGCGATCGACAAATTGAAACAAAACAGGACTACATTTATAATTGCGCACAGATTGTCCACGATTAAAAACGTGGATTGCATTTACGTGTTGGACAAGGGCGTTATTGTGGAAAAAGGAACGCACGAAGAATTGTTGGCGAATGGCAAGATTTACACGAGAATGTATCGTGAACAAAACAAGAAGGGCTAATATGAGTGGTAATAGAAAAGCAGGGATTTTGTGTCCTGTGTTCAGTTTGAGTTCTAAATATGGAATCGGAAGTTTTGGTGAGAGTGCGTATGAATTTGTGAGATTTTTGAAGAAATTGAAGCAAACTTACTGGCAAATATTGCCACTTGTTCCGATTAGTTCTGATGGCAACAGCCCGTATTTGTCGCCGTCAACTTTTGCTGGAAACTACATGTACATCGACATCGACAAGTTGATTGAGGATGGTTTGCTGACGAAGAGTGATGTTCGTGGATATGAATTCGAAGATGATTTTGTGGATTACGATTATGTGGCAAAAGTAAAGGATGAGATTTTACGAAAGGCTTTTGAGAACAACGAGGTTTTGAAGATAATCGACACAGAAAATTTTAGTGAGCGTGAACTTGTTCGAGAATTTTGCTTATTTGAGGCTTTGAAAAAGCATTTTAATGGCAAATCTTGGTTGGAATTTCCAGATGATATAAAATACCGAAAGAAGAAAAGCGTCGATTATTACGAAAAATTGTTAAAAGATGAGATTGAATACAATGTATTCGTTCAGGCTTTGTTTTACAAGCAGTATTTCGAATTGAAAAATTACGCGAATGATTTGGGGATAAAAATATTTGGCGATTTACCGATTTATGTGTCGAAGGAAAGCAGCGATATGTGGCAAAACCCCGATATGTTTGTGGTGAACGAGGATTTGTCACCGAAGCTTGTTGCAGGTGTTCCTCCGGACAGGTTTTCTGAAACTGGGCAATATTGGGGAAATCCTGTGTATGATTGGGATTATTGTGAGAAAACTGGTTTTGATTGGTGGTTGAAAAGGTTGAATCACAATTTGAAAATGTACGATGTGCTTCGCTTGGATCATTTTAGAGGATTCGAAGCTTTTTGGGCAATTGTCGCATCGGAGAACACTGCTGAAAACGGACGATGGATTAAGGCGAAGGGCGCGAAGTTGTTTGAGATTTTGAAGAAAGAGGACTTGATTGACAGAATTATCGCTGAGGATTTTGGTTTGATTACTGATGATGTGATAAATTTGCGCGACAGGTTTGGTTTCAAGGGCATGAAGGTGATGCAGTTTGCGTTTGATGTGAACGAGGAATCGGATTATTTGCCGCACAACGTGGGGGAAAATTGTGTTTACTACACTGGAACTCACGACAATCAAACGTTAAATGGATTTGTTACAAGCAGGTCTTCAGAAGAGCTTGAATACATTAAAAATTATGTGAATTCAGATGATGCGGAAATGGCTATGATAAGAGTTGCCTACATGACGAGTGCTAGTTTGTGTATGTGTCAGATGCAGGATTTCTTGGATTTGGGTGATGATTACAGGACGAACACGCCAAACACGTTAGGTAACTGGACGTGGAGAATGAAAAAAGATTGGCTTACGGATGAGCTTGAATGTAAAATTTCTTCGATTGTGAAACTCTACAACAGGGATTAGTTGAAGTAAAATGATTATAGGTATATAATTTAATTTGCAGCAAATTATTAGGAGGAGTTATGAAGAAAGTTCTTACGATTGCAGGTTCTGATTGTTCAGGCGGAGCGGGAATTCAAGCGGATATCAAGACTATGTCGGCGCACGGGGTGTATGCGATGAGCGTTATTGTTTCGGTGGTCGCAGAGAATACTTTTGAGGTGGTGTCGATTGAGGATTTGCCCGACAAGATTATAAAGGATCAGATTGATTGTATTTATAATGATATGGGAACTGACGCTGTGAAGATCGGAATGTTATCGAACAAGAGGATTATGAGTTGTGTTAGGGACAAATTATTGGAGTACAAACCAGAAAATGTGGTGTTGGATCCTGTGATGTATGCAAAACACGGCGCTTGTTTGATGCAAGAAGATGCGATTGATTTGTTGATTGAGGATTTGATTCCTTTGTGCACTTGTATAACTCCGAACATTCCAGAGGCAGAGAGAATTAGTGGAATGAAGATTGACGGCGTGGACGATATGAAAAAGGCAGCTGTGATTATTCACGATATGGGAGCGAAATACGTTCTTGTGAAGGGCGGTCATCATGTGGGAGATGCGATTGATATTTTGTATGATGGCGAGAATTTCCACGAATTTGTGACTGAAAAGATTGACACGAAGAACACTCATGGGACTGGTTGTACGCTTTCAAGTGCGATCGCTAGTAATTTGGCGCTTGGAAAATCGATAGATGGTGCTGTGAAATTCAGTAAGGATTACATTACTAATGCTATTAAGCATGATTTGCATATTGGCAAGGGAAATGGGCCGACAAATCATTTCTACAAATTTTTTGAAGGAGAGTTGGAAAATGAATAAGGAATTTAACTTAGGGTTGAACTTGGTCACGAATAAACAAACTCTCAAGGGAAGGGATTTATCAGAGACTATTGAGATTGCGCTGAAAAATGGTGCAGATTCTGTGAGACTTAGAGAAAAAAACATGGATACAAGAAGCATTATGCGCGAGGCTTTTAGGATAAAAGAGATTACTCAAAGCATGGGCAAACTTTTGATTGTGAATGACAGGGTTGATATTGCTAAGGCGTGTGATGTCGACGGGGTGCATTTGGGACAAAAGGATATGCCGATTAAGTACGCTAGGGAGATTCTTGGTGACAATAAGATTATTGGGATTAGTTGTCACACGTTGGAACAAGCGTTGGAGGCACAAGAGGCTGGCGCTGATTACATTGGTGTGGGGGCGATTTTTCCGACGTTCACTGGAGATGATTTCGTGAGGGTTACAATCGACACGTTGAAGGAGATTGCTGAGAAAATTCACATTCCAATCACTGCGATTGGTGGCATTAACAAGAACAATATTAGGATGATTTTCGATTGTAATGTGGATTCTGTGTCATTGACATCGGCGGTATTTTCGACGGGAGATGTTGCAGCATCAACACAAGAGTTGAAACAAAAATTCGATATGATTTTGAGTAGATAGCAAGGGGTGCGAGGGCACCTCTTTTTTGATGCGGTGAAGGTGTCGCAGGACATAGACGTTGTACAGGGACAAGGGGAAAGTAGAAAACCAGTTTGCAAGACATAGACACATGACATGGACAAGTAAACACAAAAACTCGTAAACCACTCATCTGTCTACAAAAATTGATAAATTCATCGCTCATGAAACTAAAATCGCAAACTCGCTGACGCTCAGACAGTGCGATTTTTTCACGTTTCATTTCGCTTGAATTTAGAACAATTTTTTCCGAATGATTCGCTTGTTTACGATGTTTTTGGTTTGTTTCAATGCAAACTTAGCAAAACTGGTAATCTAGTTTTGTTTCACAGAATTACAAATCGCTGGACACCGACACATGACAGAGACATGGAAAACACAAAAACTCGTAAACCACTCATCTGTCTACAAAAATTGATAAATTCATCGCTCATGAAACTAAAATCGCAAACTCGCTGACGCTCAAACAGTGCGATTTTTTAACGTTTCATTTCGCTTGAATTTAGGACAATTTTTTCCGAATGATTCGCTTGTTTGCGATGTTTTTGGTTTGTTTCAATGCAAACTTAGCAAAACTGGTAATCTACTTTTGTTTCAATGCACACGTAATAATTCGCTGGACATCTACGTTTTTTCTATAGGGGACAAGAAGAACAAAATATCATCTCATCTTTTTTAAACGGAAAAGGGAGAGGTTAGTTGCAATTATCTCTAGTTAGTGATAATATTGAGTCAGAGGGATAGTATGAATACAAAAAAATCAATGGCGGTGTATATTTCTATGAGTAGGGTTATTAATACTCTGCGCCGCGAGAACAACAAATTAATTTTGAAGCACGATCTTACTTTGGGACAGTTTGCAGTTATGGAGGCTTTATATTCTAAGGGGAGGCTTTCAACTGGAGAGGTTATGGAGAAGATTTTGACTACGAGTGGCAATATTCCTGTTATCGTGAAGAATTTGGAGAAGGATGGGTTTATTACGAGGAAGCAGGATGAGGCTGACAAGAGAAGATTTATCCTGGATTTGACTGATAAGGGAAAAGATTTGATGGATGAGATTGTTCCTGAGAATTTGAAATTTATGGATGAATTGATTTCTCTGTGGGATGATGATGAGAAGGAAGAATTAATAATATTGATGAATAAATTCAGGAGGAAATATGAAGAGGAAAATTTTGAATAGGACGCAGGGTTTTAGAACGAAGGATGGTGCTGGGGTTAGTCTTGTGAGGGTGTTGAGCCGCAATACTACAAAAGAATACGATCCGATTTTGATGTTGGATTCTTTTGACAGCACTGATCCTGAGGATTATATTAAGGGATTTCCGATGCATCCACATCGTGGGATTGAGACGATAACGTATTTGCGTGAGGGTACGATGACTCACAAGGATTCGATGGGAAATGAGGACACGATTACTGACAACGAGGTTCAATGGATGACTGCTGGAAGTGGGATTATGCACGAGGAGATGCCGAAGCCATCAAAGAGGATGCTTGGTGTTCAATTGTGGTTGAATTTACTTGCAAAGGACAAGATGGTAAGGCCTCATTATCAATCGCTTCGTGGTGATGATTTGAAAATCATTGAAAAAGACAATGCGAAGGTTAAGGTTATTTCTGGCGAGTACAAGGGTATAAAAGGATATGCGCCGAAATATTTGCCGCTTGATTTTTACGAAATCGAGATTAAGAAGAACGAGGAAATTACGATTGACACGAAAGATGATCAGCAAGTTATTTTGTTTACGTTGATTGGCGATATTGAGGTGGAAGGTGATGTTGTTTCTGAGAAAACAGCTGTGACGACTACTGATGGCGACAAATTGACAATAAAAGCAAAAGATGAAGATGTTATTGTTTTATTTTTACAATCTATTCCTACGAATGAGGAGATTGCTTGGGCTGGTCCAATTGTTATGAACACTAACGAGGATTTGCGACAAGCGAGCTTAGATTTGAGAAATGGAACTTTTATTAAGGAAAAACCAGAAGAGGATCAATAAAAAGGAGAAAATGATGACAAATATTGAAAAATCACTACAAAACAGAAGAACTATTTACAGTTTGGACAAGAATATAAAATCAAACGAAGAGGAAATTACTAATACTATAAAGAATATTACTGAGTTGACACCTGATGCTTACGGTATCAGAAGTCAAAGAGTTGTGGTTGTTTTCAAAGAAGACCACGACAAGTTATGGGACAAAATCGGAGAGGTTTTCAATGGAAAGGTTGCTGAGGACAAGATAAATATGTTCAAGAGTGGCTATGGAACTGTATTGTATTTTTCTGACGAAGAAACTTTGAAGAAGGCTTCAGAAGACACAGGCGCTGAAATTGAAAGATTTGAACACTGGGCAGCACAATCTATCGGTATGTTGGAATTAAATATTTGGACGGCGCTTGAAGAATTGGGTTTGGGAGCAAATATCCAACACTACAATCCAGTTATAGACGATGCGGTTAAGGAAATGTTCGATATTCCAAAATCTTGGAAACTAGACGCGCAAATGGTATTCGGTAACAAAACTGCTGATCCAGATCCAAAGGAAAAGGAAGACATTAACAACAGAGTTGTTGTAAAATAATTTGTTGTGAGTAAAGGGGTGCAAGGGCACCTCTTTTTTGATGCAGGGAAGGTATCGCAAGACATTGACGTTGTACAGAGACATACAAAACAAGAAAAGTCGTAGCACATTCGTCTGGCTTACAAAAATTGGAAAATTCTAATCTCAAAATCCTAAAATTTGAAGCACGCTTCGCTTACGCAGTCAAATTTTGGACGGATTTTTTCGATTGAATTTTACACAATTTTTTCCAGATGACTCATTTAGCTACGATCTTTTTTGTTTATTTTAATGCACAATTAACAAAACTGGTAATCTACTTTTATTTCACATAACAACAAAATCGCTGGACAGCTACCTTTTACAGGGACAGGGAAAGTAAAAAACCAGTTCGCACGAATATCTAGACTGCGCAAATTTGTGTAGGTAGCTTCAAGACCATAAAACACAAAAACTCGTAAATCACTCATCTGTCTACAAAAATTGATAAATTCATCGCTCATGAAACTAAAATCGCAAACTCGCTGACGCCCAAACAGTGCGATTTTTAACGTTTCATTTTGCTTGAATTTAGAACAATTTTTTCCGAATGATTTGCTTGTTTACGATGCTTTTGGTTTGTTTCAATGCAAACTTAGCAAAACTGGTAATCTACTTTATTTCACATAAAGACGAAGATGCAGGACATAGAAGTTGTACAAGGACATGCAAAACAAGAAAAGTCGTAGCACATTCGTCTTGCTTACAAAAATTGGAAAATTCTAATCTCAAAATCCTAAAATTTGAAGCACGCTTCGCTTACGCGGTCAAATTTTGGACGGATTTTTTCGATTTGAAATCAGCTAAATTTTCTCCGTATGATATTCTTAGCAAAACTGGTAATCTACTTTTATTTCGATGCACACCTCCCAAAATTTTACACAAAAAATAATCACAGAACATTTACGTTTTACAGAGACATGGAGAACACAAAAAGTCGTAGCACATTCATCTGGCTTACAAAAATTGTTGAAGTTACTTTCAGAACAAGGGAAAGTAGAAAACCAATTTGCACGAATATCTAGACTACGCAAATTTGTGATTTCTAAATCTCAAAATCCTAAAATTTGAAGCACGCTTCGCTTACGCGGTCAAATTTTTGATGGATTTTTTTGATTGAATTTTGAACAATTTTTTCCAGATGACTCTTTTAGCTACGATCTTTTTTGTTTGTTTCAATGCTCTGCTCCACACCCTATCTACACACACCCACGCACGTCCACGCTCACACACCCGCACTCATATCCACACCCTCTCCACACCACACCGCACCCACACTCACTCCGCGCCACACCCTCTAACCCCACTCCCGACAAACTGGGGCGAGATATGGTATAATTATTTCATGGTTTGAAACGCGTCCATACACAAAGGCTATTGTGTGTGGGCGTTTTATTTTTATTGAAGGAGTTTTTATGGGAAATCACAAGACTTTTCGCGAGTTTGGGAAATATGTATTTCTGAATATTTTCGCGCAAATTGCTTTTTCTTGTTATACTTTGATGGATACTTATTTTGTGTCGTGGAGGTTAAAGGCGGACGGTTTATCTGCTCTTAATATTGCGTTTCCGATGTTTTGTATTATTAACGGGATCGGTTTGATGATTGGTATTGGTGGTGGTATCAAATATTCGATTTTCAAGAGTAAGGATTTGGATGATGATGCGAATACTATTTTCACGAATGCTGTGGTTTTGGGGCTTAGCATTGCATGTTTGTTTGTGATTTCGGGGGCATTTTTCTCGGGTAAATTGGTGAGATTTCTGGGAGCGGACGATAGTATTTTTGAGATGACTAATACTTATCTGAGGGTTATGATGTTATTTGCGCCGGCTTTTTTTATGAATAATATTTTGCAGTGTTTTGTCCGAAATGACAGGAATCCGAGGTTATCGATGGCTGCGATGGTTATTGGTAGTATTTCGAATGTGATTTTGGATTATGTGTTTATTTTTCCAATGGATATGGGGATTTTCGGGGCGATTTTTGCGACGGGTCTTGCTCCAATTATAAGTATGATGGTGATTTTTCCGTATATTATTGCGAGAAACAACGGTTTTCATTTGAACAAGAATTTTTTTGATTTTCAAAGTTTTGGGGAGATTGTGTCGAAGGGGATGTTTGCTTTGTTGACGGAGGCGACTTCTGCGAGTGTGATGTTTACTTTCAATATGATTATTCTCGGGATTTCAGGAAATGTTGGGGTGGCGGCTTTCAGTATTATTACTGTGATTTCTTTGGTGGTTACGGCTATTTATACTGGTTTGTCGCAAGGTATTCAACCTCTTATCAGTCATTATTACGGGAAAAATGATTTTGAAGATGTGAGAAAAATTTTGAAGTATTCTGTTGTTACGCAAATTATGTTGTCGGTTTTAATTTACGGTGTGATTTATTTGAACGCGGATATTTTAGCGGCATTTTACAATAAGGCGAATGATGTTTTGCTTCAAGATTACGCTGTGAATGGAATGAAGATATATTTTGTAGCGTGCTTTTTCATTGGTTTTAATATAGTGGTTTCGACGTATTTTACGTCAACTGAAAGATCAACAAAATCTCAGGTGATTTCATTTGCGAGGGGATTTGTGGTTATTATTCCTACGGCTTTGATTTTGTCGAGGGTTTTTCTGATGACTGGCGTGTGGGCAGCGTATCCTGTGAGTGAGTGTATTGTTTGCATGATTGCGATGGTTTTATTTTTCAGAGAAAAGCGTGTGATATAATCAAAAGAGAGGGGGATTTATGAAGGGAAATTACGAGACGATTGTTCATCCGTTGTCTCCTCTTTACGATGAGAATTCCAAGATTTTGATTTTGGGTTCTTTTCCATCGGTGAAGACTAGGGAGTACGGGTTTTTCTATGGTCATCCACAAAACAGGTTTTGGAAGTTGATGGAGAGTCTTTTCGATGTGGATTTGGATGTGAGTATTGAGAAGAGGAAGAGGTTTTTGTTGGGGCATAATATTGCTGTGTACGATTCGATTTATCAGTGCGATATTATTGGTTCATCAGATTCTAGTATCAAAAACGTGGTGCCTTCTAAATTGAAGGAGATTGTGGATTGTGCAAATATTAATCATGTTTTTTGCAACGGGACTGCTTCTTTTAAGTGTTTTGAGAGATATCACAAAAAGAATTTGGGGGTGGATGCTACGAAGCTTCCTTCGACATCACCTGCAAATGCTAGATACAGGTTGGATGATTTGGAAGATGAGTGGAAGGTGATTTTGGAGTATTTGTAACAGTTTGAAATCATTTACAATAATGTATCTGTAGTGTTATAATGGTTAATATATAGACGAAATTGTTATAAATTTATTTTTTATTAAGGAGTACAAATGAAGAATTACACTGAATTATTAAAATCTGAATTAATTATGGCGTTGGGATGTACTGAACCGATTTCTATTGCGTTGGCAGCGGCAAAGGCTAGGGAAGTTTTGGGGGATATTCCAACTAAAATCGAGGTTATGTGTTCAGGAAATATTATCAAAAACGTTAAGGGAGTTACTGTTCCAAACACTAACGGTATGAAGGGTGTGGAAGCTGCGACTGCTATTGGAACTGTTGCGGGAGATTCTTGTCTTGGGCTTGAGGTTTTGTCAAAGGTTACAGAAGATGACATCAAGGCTGCAAAGGATTTGATGGCAAAGGACATCATCACAGTTAGCTTAAAAGAAGGCGTGGAAAACTTAGACATAGAAATTGTAGCAGAGGACGAAAATGGAAATACTGTGGATGTTGAAATCAAAAACAAACACACAAATATTGTCAAAGTTACGAAAAATGACGAAGTAATACATATTGATAACTGCTACACTCACACACCAGAATACGAAAATTATGACGAACTTTCAGTAAAGGATATTTTTGAATACGCAAACAATGTTAACTTAGATGAGGTTAAGGATTTGTTGGAAAAACAAATTACTTTGAATTCTGATATTTCCGATGAAGGATTGACTGGAAAATGGGGAGTTGCAATGGGCAAGATTTTGATAGACGAAGATGAATCTATCAGAACAAAAGCTAAGGCAAGAGCTGCAGCAGGATCAGATGCACGCATGAGTGGCTGTTCACTACCAGTTGTAATAAATGCAGGAAGTGGAAACCAAGGTATAACATGCACGATGCCTTTGGTTGTATTTGCAAATGAAAAAAATTACGACAGAGAAACATTATACCGTGGACTTTTGATAACAAACTTGACAGCACTTCACATCAAAAGATTTATAGGTAGGCTTTCAGCGTTTTGTGGAGTTACTTCTGCGGGAGTTGCAGCAGGAGCTGGAATTTGCTACATGGAAACTAAGGATTTGGATTTGATTGAAAAAACAATCGGCAATGCCTTGATGATTGCATCGGGTATGATTTGTGACGGTGCGAAACCATCCTGTGCTGCAAAAATCGCAACAGCTGTAGATGCAGGAATTTCAGGATATTATTTGGCGAAAAATAACAGAAACTTCGAAGCTGGCGATGGTTTGTTAAAAGACGATATCGAAGAAACTATCAGAAGCATTGGTTATGTTGCTAAGGAAGGTATGAAAGAAACTGATATTATTGTGCTTAACACAATGATTCAAAAATAATTTTGAAGGCGTTAGTAAATCTAATGCCTTTTTTATTTGTGAGAACAAAAACATTTTCATATTTAACGCAAATATGATTTGAATTTAACGGGAAATTATTGTAAAAATATAGGTTTAAAAGCAAGTAAATTACTTGTGATTTTATTTATAAATTTTAAGAAAACACTTGCATGATTTATTTATTGGTATTATAATTTAATTAAATAAAATATTTTGAAGGAGGATTCTTATGGGATCATTTATTAGTGCCGAAAGTACTTGGATACTTTGGGCTGTGTTGGCATCATGTGCTGCTCTTGCAATATATTTGGAACAAAAATATACATGGGCAAGTAAGGTTACAGGATGTATTTTGGCTTTGACTTTTACTTTAATTTTGTCAAACCTTAAAATTATTCCAACAGAAGCACCTGTTTACGATGCTGTATGGAGTTATGTAGTTCCGTTGGCTGTACCAATGTTGTTATTTAACGCTGATATCAAAAAAATTGGTAGAGATTCAGGAAGAGTTTTAATTATTTATTTATTCAGTGGTATTGGAACAATTTTAGGTGGATTTGTTGCATACTTTGCTTTGAAGAATGCAATTCCTGCTTTGAACGACATAGTTCCAATGTTTGTGGGTACTTATACTGGTGGTTCAGTAAACTTCGTTGCAATGAGTCAACAATACAAGGTTCCTGGAGCAACTGTATCAGCTGCATTAGTTGCAGATAACTTACTTATGGCTTTATATTTCTTCACATTGATGGCACTTCCAACAATGGCTGTTATCAAGAAACATTATAAGATGCCACTTGTTAACGCTTTGGAAGAACAATCAGAATCTGACAAGGAAGCTAATAAAACTATGGCTGCAAAATATTGGGGAGCAAAAGAAATCTCTCTTAAAGACATTGCTTTCACAGTAGCATTATCATTTGTTATCGTAGCTATTTCTGACAAATTAGCCACTGTTTTTGGGAACTTATTCTCAGGCGAAGGAGCTGGAAGTGCAATTTTAGGTGGATTATTGGGAAATAAATACTTGTTAATGACTACATTTACTATGATAATTGCATCAGTATTTCCTAAACAAATTTCATCTATCAGAGGTAGCCAAGAAATTGGTACTTTCTTGATTTATTTGTTCTTCGCAGTTATTGGTGCTCCAGCATCAATAGGATTGATTTTGAGAGAATCTCCATTGTTATTAGTATTCGCATTAATCGTTGTATTAATCAACTTAATAGTTTCATTGATATTTGGAAAACTTTTCAAATTCAATATCGAAGAAATCATTATCGCATCAAATGCGAATGTTGGTGGACCAACTACTGCAGCAGCAATGGCTGTATCAAAAGGTTGGACAGAACTTATCGTTCCTGCGCTTCTGGTAGGTACGTTAGGTTATGTAATTGGTAACTACTACGGTATTCTTTCGGGAATATTGTTACATTAATTTAGAAATTTGAACACATTCTTTGGGTTAATCTCAAAGAATGTGTTTGTTTGAAGAGTAATTTGAACAGAAAAGGAGAAAATATGTTAGAAAATTTAAAACCAGAAAGAGTGTTTCATTATTTTGAAGAATTGACTAAAATTCCTAGAGAATCTGGAAATGAACAAGCAGTGAGTGATTTCTTGTACAAGACTGGAAAAAATTTGGGACTTGAAACAATTCAAGACGAAAGCAACAACATTATAATCAGAAAACCAGCTCATCCAGATTATGTGGATCATCCTTCAGTTGTAATTCAAGGCCACATGGATATGGTCGCAGAAAAAGCTGACGGAGTTGAACACGACTTTTTGACAGATCCTATTCCACTTGTTGTAGATGGTGATTGGGTTAAAACAGAAGGCACAACTTTAGGAGCAGATGATGGTATTGCAAGTGCTATTGGACTTGCGATTATGGAAGACAAGGAAGCTAAGCATCCAGCGCTTGAATTGTTGGTTACAACTAATGAAGAAACTACAATGGTCGGTGCGAGAGCTTTGAAGAGAGAAAATATCAAAGGTAGAAAACTTTTGAATATTGACGCTGAAGTAGAAGGAATTTTGTTGTCTGGTTGTTCTGGTGGACACAATATAATTGGTACGAAAAAGCTAAATTACGTGGACAATAAAATGAAAAACACATTTGTTATGAACATCAACAATATGCTTGGTGGTCACTCAGGAATGGAAATTCACCAACAAAGAGGTAACTCCATCAAATTTGCACGTGAAGCCTTGAAGTTAATCGAAGAAAAATCACCTGTAGCACTTGTTAGTATAGAAGGTGGAACAAAACACAACGCTATTCCAAGAGATGCGAAGGTTGTGTTCAGTTCTAACGAAGACGATTACGATGTTGATTTTTCTGATTTAATTGCAAAATATCCATTGGATAAAGATATGAGAGTTAAGATTGAAAAATGCGACAACGCAGACAAAGTATTGGATGAAAAAGATAAGGAAGATATCTTATCTTTCATCGAAGAGGTCCCTCACGGAGTGTACAGCATGATGAAGGAATACCCAGATATCGTTGAATGCTCCAACAACTTGGCGATTTTCGAAATAAAAGATGATGTGTTGAAGGTAACCATTTCTCTTAGAAGTTCAAACCCTGAAACATTCGATGCACACACTGAAGATGTGTCAAAAGTTTATGAAAAATACGGATTTGAAGTTAAAAAGGAAGATTACTACAAACCATGGGCGTTTGCAAAAGATTCTGAATTGAGAAACTTGGCGCTTGAAACATACAAAGATTTGTTTGGAAAAGAAATGAAGGTTGAAGTAGTCCACGCAGCATTGGAACCAGCAGTATTCATCGATACTTTCCCAGACATGGAAATGATCTCCATAGGACCTACTATGAAAGACGTTCACAGTCCTAAGGAAAGACTTTCAATTGAATCTACACAAAGAACTTACGAATTTGTGAAATCACTTCTAGAAAGACTTTAGTTTTGACAATAAATTGCAGTAACATTCTGCACTAAAAAACCCTTATGTACGGAAAAATATTCGTTCATAAGGGTTTTTGCATTTGGAATCACAAAGCAAGACCACGACTTTACAACACAAGTAAATAAAAATTTCTACAAATCTTTAAGCTTGCGTTTTGTGACCGACGTATTCAAAAAGAATTATGGATTTGTTTTCTTTTACGAAACTTTTCCTGAAGATAAAATAATGGTCGCGATTATCTTTGCAGTTTTTCGCATTTATTCTGAAATAATCGCTTTTCGTAGTCACCATGTGTTCCAAAATGTCGTCTGTGAGAAATGTAAGAGGCACGTTGATGTTTGCGTATTTGTAAAAGTCCTTCTCAAAAGTTATGAAATTGTCCGAAAAATAATCGAATTGAAATGTGTTTTTGTGTAATGTGTTCATAATTACTCCATCAAATTAATGTTCAAAATCTCGCTGAATTTTATCTCTATCATTTGATTGTCGCTTTCGAAATATATCTTGTCTTCGAAAAAATCGTAGATTGTCCCGACGTATGATTTGTTGTTGAGTATGAAGATTTCAACTGTGAAATCATTCAGAAAAGCTTGGCTTATCAGTAAAAGCAAACTACTCGCACCCAACGATTGAATGCTGACATTTTCAGTCATCGAATGTAGTGCTGTCGTGTGTTCTGACAGGAAAAATCCCATCCATTTTGCCATTTTTCTGTCGCAATATTCCCTTGCTGATTTGTAGGGAAGATAATTTCTAATAATCATAAGTACCGTCCATTCCACCGCAGTGGCCTCCAATTAGTTTGCTTCGTTCGATTACACGCGATCCTTCCATGAGAGATGTCGCTTTTTGAATGGAAGTGAATCCGTATTTGTCTCTTATTTCGTCGATTGCAGATTCCAAATTCTTCTGCTTTTCTATTTTCTCAATGTCTTCGAAAAGTGAAAATGATATGCACGCTTCGTCCACCAAATTTTCATAACTTACGCCAAGTCTTCTGACAGATCCTCTCTGATATTTTTGATGGAACAAATCCATGACATGAGCTGTTAGCTCTGCTGTTGATTGAGAAGGGGAGATGGTTTTTTGTGCGTGGATGGATCTTTTGTTTTCCTTGAAGGAATATCCAACGTAGATCGACACCACAGTCGCCTTCTTTTTGATTCGTCGAATTCTGATTGCGACTTGTTCTGCGATTTCTTTGAGAACTATTTCGATTTCACTTTTCTTGGAGTAATCTCTGGGAAGGACTTGCGAATTGCCGAGACCTTTTGATTTTCCCTTATAAGGCTGTGTGACCTTGGATTCATCGACGCCGTTTGCGTGAAACCACAACTGCACGCCCATTATTCCGAATTCTTTTTTCAAAATATCGGGATTGGAATTTGCGAGGTCTCTCACCGAAAAAATACACAATTTATTCAGCCTTCTTTTTGTTCTTTCACCGATTCCCCAAAAATCTGTCAAATCGGGAATGTTCCACACTTTTTCCTCCACATCTTCGTAAGACCAATTTGCCCTCATATTCACGGTTTTCTTCGCTTCGTTGTCCAGCGCAAGTTTTGCCAACAGAGGATTGGAATTACTCATTCCAACCGTAGAGTACAAACCAGTTTTGTTTCTGATTTCGTTTTGGATTCTAGAAGATATCAAATCCAATTTGTCCTTGTGCGATATTGTTTTATCGGGAATGAAATAATTCAAACTAGTAGTCAAATCGATAAAGCCCTCGTCGATAGAATAGGGAAGAATCTCATCTTTCGCTGCGTAATTCATGAAAATCTTCTGGATTTTCAAATTCTCCTCAATGTACAGGGCCATTCGAGGAGGGACGATGACGGTGTTTTTCGCCCAAGTTTCAATGTATTTTATATAAGAGTCGGTGATAGGCAAATTCTGTCTGAGAGCTGATTGGAAGTTAAACTTCCTATCGTGGACGTGAAAAGGCAAATCAAAAGCCCTACCGACGTTCTTCTTTCCGAAAACTTTCTTGAAAGTAGGAGAACTTGCGAGAATTAATCCACTCGCGTTGTCGGAATTACTCATGACGCAAAGAGAAGTTGTCAAAGGATTCAGATTTCTCTTGACGCATTCAACACTAGCGTAAAAACTTTTGATATCCACAAAAGCAATATCAGATTTTGGCTCCAAAGAGTAATCTATAAGTCCCATAACAACCTCCTTACTCGTCATCCAACGGACTATAATCTTCCAAAAAAGTAGATTTTGGATTTTCAATATAACAAATATCTGCTGGAAACTTGTTCAGCTTCACCATCTCAGATATTTTCAAATTCAACAAATTAATATCCACACCCAGCTTGTAGGCCATAGTCTTATCGTCGGTGTACTCACGCATCGTTTTAATCAAATCTTCATCCGAAATCAAAAGATGAGCTGCGAAAATATTCGCCTCATTCTCAAAAACATCCGTAGGATTGAACACCTTGTTCTCGTGAAAAGCGTGACCATCAATGCAGTATTTCCTGTGAAGTTGGTCGTGGCCAATCTCGTGAGCCAGAACGATTTTTTTCAAACTTCCGATATTGTTCGCAATCAAAATAACCCTATTTCTAAGAATTACTTGATACACTCCCAAAAGTTTGGACGGACTATCGATATAGTGAAGCTTAATTCCCAACAAATCCAAAAGCTCATCGGGATTTCTGGTGTGGTATTTTTCAACCAAATTATTTACCTTATCATATATCCATCTATTGTACATAAACTACCTTTTATTCTTGTTTTTTCCGTATTTTTTGTTCTCTAACTTGGCTTCGTAATAGGCTTCAGCAATCGCATTGAAAAGTTTGTCCTTGTCCTCTTCTGGAAGAGAACCTCCAGCAAAAAGCCCCGACAAATTATCCACCAAATTCTCAGCATCCTTTTTACCAGAATATCCAAATTTTTTAGCAGAATCCAGCACGAAATTATCCTCCACAGTCAACAAAAAATTGATGTCGACATTGAAAAACTCCGCGATTTTCTTGTACATATCTTGCGTGCGTGGGCGAGTGCCCTTCGTTTCGTAGTTGCTTATAGTCTTCAAAGTCACGCCAAGCTTGTCCGCAAGTTCCGTCTGAGTAAGACCTCTGTCTTCTCTGAGTTGTTTTAATTTAGCACCAAAGCTCATTGATTTCCTCCATAAATTAAATTAGAAGTTCAAATACAAAATATGAACTGTAACTACTAATATTATAATTTAAACTTCTAATCACGTCAAATTTTTTTGGAATTTGAAAATGAAACTCAATAGGTGTATAATATAAATGTAAACAAGTTGACATTGAAACTAAAAAGGTAGTGATTAAATGAAAATTTTTAGCAAAATAAAGAAAAATTTTGAAGAATTTTTAAAAAAATTGGGCAACGAAAACAAAAACACTTTCGGCGAAGAAAGATTGGACTGTTGCACAATGAATAAACAAGATAAATAGAACATCACAGATCGGATTTGATTATTCAAATCCGATTTTTTGATTGAAAAAATCTAAATTCAAATGATTATCATTATTGACAGAACAAAAAAATAATGTTATTATTTATTTGGATAAAGTTAGTAGGATGATTTTTACAATTGATTTTGCAGATTAGACGTAATTTGCAACTAAATAAGTTTTTAATTCTCAAAAAACTTATTACATATTTAAAATTTAATAGAATGATTAGACTAAAAATAAGATTTTATTGTAATAAGTTAATTAATTAATAAAATTAGAATGCATTCAAATTTGTTTTGAGATATTAATAACTACTTGTATTGCTCTACTAACAAATACAAATAAGGAGTATTGATATGAATAAATTAAAATTGATGGCTATAGTTGGAGTGATGTCAGCGGCGTTATTGCTGAATGGTTGTGGAGCACAAAAAGATGCACCGAAAGAAAACACAAAACAAGCTGAACAAAAACAAGAAGACAAAAAAGAAGACAACAACGCTACTGAAAAAACTGAGGACAAAAAAGAAGAAGTAAGCTTGTCTGATTGGGCTGGAGAATGGAACAACATGGGAAGCTATTTGGAAAAGCCAGAAGTTCAAGGTGCTTTCAAAACTTTAGCAAAAAAAGAAAATATTGATGAGAAAAAAGCAAAAGCAGATTATCTTGAAAAAAGAAAATGTGAATTCAATGGATTGAAAATCGAAGGAAATAAAATTACTTTCACAAGCAAAATTCCTTCAGAAAATGGAGACAAAATCGCTGAAACTGAGTACAAATTTGTAGAAAAAAAGGCTGTTAAACACGGATCACATATGCTAGAATGGGATGTTTTCGAAGCTGTGGATTCTAATGCGAAATATAAAGTTTTATTAATGATGCCAATTCACGGCGAAGAAGAATTGACACATTTCCACATGAGATATGGCAATGACAAGGATGAATTATTTGCAAAAGAAGGATGGTTCCCAACTTTCGTAAAACCAAACACAACTGATAAACAAATTATCGGAGAAATCGAAGAATAAGGTTTGAATATGAAATTGACAAAGGACAGGGACAACCTGTCCTTTTATTTTTGAAAAGGAGAATTAAATGAAAAAAAGACTGTTGAGTTTTCTATTAGTCTTGTGCATGATTTTGTTTGCAGGATGTTCCAATCATATGAAGAAATCTTCAGGAAAGCCTGTTATCTACACATCTTTTTTTCCAGTGCATGAATTGGTGAAGATGATTGCAGGAGATACTGTAGAGGTGAGAACTTTCATGCCGGTGGATAAGGAGCCTCATTTGTGGGAGCCATCTGCCAAGGATATGAAAAAACTTGCCGAGGCAGATTTGCTGGTAGTAAACGGAGCGAATATGGAACATTGGGTAGACAAGGTACACGAGAATTTGCCTAATTTGGATATTTTGAAGTTGTCGGATTCTGTAGAGTTAATCACATACAAAGGAGCTGCTGCTAGGGGCGACTTTCAATATATGGCAAGATTGGATTTAACAAAAGGAAAACGCAAAATAGATTTTGGGCACACTCATGAAGATATTATGAGAGTTGCGTTCTTCAAGGATAATGGAGAAGACAAGAAAGAATTAGTCAAAAAAGCAAAGGAAATTATGAATCAAAAGGGTGAGATTGTTCACCAAAAAAACACTTTTGATGTAGAAGAAGGAAAAGTATATGGCCTTGAAATGGGCCATGAATCTGGGGAGATATTTTACAACATAAAAGATGATGGCAAGTGGATTTTCGTATCAGACAGAATAAGCGAAGATTTGCTACCGTATTATTTACAAGATACTAACGGTAAATTACTTCAAGATGAGGGCAAATTAAAGCCTGTAATGGAAGGTTCTTCGTCAGGGTTTGATAAGATAACTTACGATCCACATTCATGGTTATCAGTTGTAAATGCAAAGAAGTACTTGAATAGTATCCAAGATAAATTGATACAAAAGTATCCAGACAATAAGAAAATTTATCACAAAAACAAATTGAAATATGTAGATAAATTGACAGATATTGACGCAGAATACAAAGAAAAATTTAGTAAATTAGACAACAAAAGCTTTTTGGTAACACATTACGCTTATGCATATATAGCGAGGGATTTTGGGCTTACTCAGTATCCATTAGAAGGTCTTACTAGCATGGAAAGTCCAAGTCTTAAAACAATAAAAAAAGCCGTGGATTTTGCGAAAACAAAAAACATTACTACGGTATTTTATGAATATGGAAAACCTCCTAAAGAAGCGAAGACTTTATCGGAAGAATTGGGAGGAGATATAAAGCCTTTGGCTTCGATGGAATTTATAACAAAAGAACAACAAGACAATAATCAAGGATATATCGAATTAATTGAGATGAATTTGAAAAACTTATACGAATCTATGAAAAAGGCAGGTGTATAAATGAATGCAGTAACTATTAAAAACTTAAACTTTGGTTATAATGAAGATTTGGTGCTTAAAGATTTGAATTTGAAGATAAATCAAGGAGAAATGGCTCTAATCCTTGGAGGAAATGGTAGCGGTAAATCAACTTTATTGAAATTAATGCTGGGAGAGTTAAAAGCTGATGACGGAGAAATCAAAGTTTTAGATAAAAATATTAAAGATTACAAAAGCTACCGAGATATAGGATATGTTCCTCAAATAAATATTGTAAACAAAATTGCGTTTCCGATTACTTGTTTGGAGCTTGTAACGTTAAATTTGTATGAAGATTTTGGGCTAATTAAAGTCGCACGCAAAAAACATTACGATAAAGCTAGGAAAATTATGGAAGAAATGGGAATGAAAGAATATATTAATCGTCCAGTAAATGAGTTGTCGGGAGGGCTTCAACAAAGAGCTATGATTTGTAGGGCGATGATTAACGAGCCCAAACTTCTTATACTCGATGAGCCGACTGCAGGTGTTGACAAAGAAAACAAAGAGAAATTTATAAAAACAATTGCTAAACTCAACAAAGATTACAACATAACTGTAATAATGGTAACTCACGAAATAAAAGAAATAGAAGCTTTGGATATTGATAGAACACAATACGAAATGATTGAAGGGAGGCTTGTAAAATGCTAGAATTTGCGTTTATGAGAAAAGCATTGGTAGCAGGATTGATGCTTTCGATAATGATTCCGATGATTGGAATAATAATGGTTAATCGTAAAACATCGATGATAGGAGATGCGCTTTCTCATACTGCTCTTAGTGGAGTTGGGCTTGGACTTATTTTAGGATTTGATCCTTTATTAGGCTCTGCAATAGTCTGTGTTGTAGCGGCATTTTTAATAGAATTAATCAGAAAAAAATTCCCACAATACGGAGATATGGCAACTGCTGTCATAATGAGTACGGGACTTGGAATTGCAGCGATATTATCTGATTTTGCTCCAGGAGGAAATTCATTTGAATCGTATCTTTTCGGAAGCATTTCTTCTGTGACAAACAGAGATGTGATAAATATTTCTGTGATTTTCATATTAATTTTAGTGGTGTCTATATCGCAATATTCTGGACTATTGGCTATTTCTATCGACAAAAATATCGCTCGCCTTGCTGGGGTGAAAGTAAATCGAATTAATGCAATATTTACTTTTTTATCAGCGATTACTATAGCTCTTGCAGTGAAAATAGTTGGAGCGTTGATGGTAACATCATTGATTGTACTTCCAGTAGCCACAGCGCTCATAATTGCAAAAAGCTACAAGAAAACATACATCATAACGATAATACTCGGTATTTTGTATATGATGTTGGGAATAGTTCAATCTTATCAATTTGATATTAAACCAGGTGGAGCAATCGTAGTAAATGCAGTTATAGGAATGATAGTTTTCGTAGCATATTCAAAAATTAAACAACCAAATAGGAGAAACTTTTCAAATTCACGAAATAATGCTAAAATAAAGTAAACACAACATTACAGAAGAAGGCAGGATAATATGAATTTCGAAGTAGAAAAAGGAAACAAAATTACAATACCAGATATATTAATGAGAAAATACGACCTAAGAGTTGGAGATATATTTGAGTGTGAACTTGAAAACGACAGGATAATATTGATTCCTAAGAAAAATCACGATGCAAACTATGTCGAAAAATTAAAGGGATTGACTGATGATACAATCGATGCATTAAACGAAGAGGAATAAAATCAAAAGGACTATCAAAAAAACGATAGTCTTTTTTCTTTTTTCTGTGTAAAAAATATAGAAAAAGGGGTATAATGATATTGGATATTAAAAAAGAATATCACATTTAAGGAGGTATGTAATTATGGCATGTACTACATTATTAGTAGGTAAAGAAGCGAGCTTTGACGGCTCCACAATTATTTCAAGAAGTGAAGATTCTCCTTCTGGAATTTTTACAGCTAAGAGATTTATCGTTGTAAAACCAGAAGATCAACCAAGAAAATACGAATCAGTTTTATCAGGATGTAAGGTGGATTTACCTGATAATCCTATGAGATACACAGCACTTCCAAACTCTGACACATTTGAAGGAGATTGGGCGGCATCAGGCGTTAACGAAAAAAATATTTCAATGAGCGCTACTGAAACTATCACTACAAACGCAAGAGTTCAAGGTGCAGATCCTTTGATTCAATCTCCAACAAAAGATGAAAAATTCGGTGGACTTGGCGAAGAAGATTTCGTAACTCTTGTTCTTCCTTACATCAACTCTGCAAGAGAAGGCGTTGAAAGATTAGGAAAATTATTAGAAGAACACGGAACTTATGAATCAAACGGAATCGCATTCCAAGATGTTGACGAAATTTGGTGGTTGGAAACAATCGGTGGACATCACTGGATGGCAAGAAGAGTTCCTGATGATGCATACGTTGTAATGCCAAACCAATTGGGAATTGATTATTTTGATTTTGATGATGCATACGGCGAACAAAAAGAATTCATGTGTTCAAAAGATTTGAAAGAATGGTCCGAAAAACATCATCTATTCTTAGATCAAGAAGATTATGTAAATCCAAGATTAGCATACGGATCTCATGATCATTCAGATCACACATATAACACACCAAGAGCATGGATTATGCTAAGATATTTCAATCCAAACACATTGATTTGGGATGGAATTGATGCTGATTTTACACCAGAATCTGATGATTTGCCATGGGCAATGGTACCAGAAAGAAAAATCACAGTTGAAGATATGAAGACAATATTGTCCAGCCACTACGAAGGAACACCTTACGATTGCTACGCAAAACACGGAGATCCAAACTACCGTGGAATGTATCGTCCATTAGGAATTAGCCGTGACAATGTAACTCATTTTACACAAATAAGACCTTACGCTCCAGAAGAAATCAGAGCAATTCAATGGTTGTCATTCGGTAGCAACGCATTCAACGCAGCAGTTGCATTCTACGCAAACGTAGAAACAACACCAAGCTATGTAGGAGACCAAGTAGTAAAAGCAACATCTGAAAACTTCTACTGGGCTAACAGAATCATAGCAGCACTTTGCGATGCTCACTTCAACAAAACAGCTATCTTCATCGAAAGATACCAAGGAGCAGTTCAATCAAAATCCAACGAAATCATCAACAAATACGACGAAGAATTTGCTAAGAATTCAGCAAACGCTCACGAATTACTTGAAAAAGCAAACCAAGAAATGGCAGATTTCTTAAAAGAAAAAACAGACAAATTACTTCACGACGTTTTATTCACAGCAAGCTGCGAAATGAAAAACGGATTCGCAAGAAGTGACAACTAATATCTAACGAAAATCGGGTTTGACAATCAAACCCGATTTTGTACATAAGAAATTTTAAAAAGAGGAAACATCAATGAAAGCACTAAGTATACAACCATTCTACGCAACCATGATAGCCATGGGATGCAAATGGATTGAACTACGCAGTTGGAAAACAGATTATCGCGGATGGATATTGATTTGCGCATCCACTGCCAGAAACAAATTCGAAAGAACATCGCTCATGAATGGACACGCAATCGCAATTGCAGAATTGGCTGACATTCGAAAATACAACGACGAAACCGACAGAGAAGACGCATTTTTATATGATGATGAAACATTTGAGGGATATTCGTGGATATTCAATCGTGTAATTCCAATCAACCCATTTCCAGTAAAAGGCAAGCTACATCTGTTCGAAGTGGATCGTGAACTAGATGATCTCGAAGCAATCGACATAGATTACGAATCAAAACAATACGATGTTGATGTCGCAACGTGGTGGAAAGAAAATGGATTCATAGAAAACTTGGATATATTTGGAGAAGAATAATTTATTTTTCAAAAATTTTAAAATCAGAGCGAAATAAACCAAACTTTCGCTCTATTTTTATGCAGAAAATCAAATGCTACAATGCTGAATTAACAAACTCATTTTGATATAATAAAAGGTAAGAATATTTAATAAACAAGAATGAAAATATAACAGGTGATTACATGGATAATATAACAGGAGCTAACCTTGGATTTGAAAAAGAAATCTTCCAAGCGGCAGACAAATTAAGAGGCAACATAGATGCAGCAGAGTACAAAAACGTTGTACTTGGGCTGATATTTCTCAAATACATATCGGATTCATTCGAACAAAAATACAACCAATTGTTAGAAGAAGGTGACGGATTCGAAGAAGACCGCGACGAATACATCGCAGAAAATGTATTCTTCGTACCGAAAACAGCCAGATGGGAATACGTAGCATCCAAAGCAATGACAGCAGAAATCGGAAAAATAATCGACGAAGCCATGGTTGCGATAGAACAAGAAAACGACAGACTAAGAGGAATCCTACCTAAAAACTACGCACGTCCTGAACTTGACAAAAGAAGACTCGGGGAAGTTGTGGATTTGTTCAACAATTTGAAACTAAAAGAACACGGCAACTCAAAAGACATCCTCGGACGCACTTACGAATACACAATCGCCCAATTCGCATCCCTTGAAGGAAAAAACGCCGGCGAATTCTACACGCCTACAAGCATCGTAAAAACACTCGTAGAAATCCTCGAACCATACGAAGGCCGCGTGTACGATCCTTGTTGTGGCGCAGGGGGAATGTTCGTACAATCTGCCAAATTCGTCGAAAACCATCAAGGAAGAATCAACGAAATATCCATCTATGGACAAGAATACAACACCAACACGTGGAAGCTTGCGCAAATGAACCTCGCAATTCACGGATTGGAAGGTGATTTGGGACATGGTGCTGCAGATACATTCTTCAAAGACCAACACTCATCATTAAAAGCAGACTTCATATTGGCAAATCCACCATTCAACTTAAAAGAATGGGGCGGCGACAAACTATCAGAAGATTCCAGATGGAAATACGGAACACCACCACAAGGAAACGCAAACTACGCATGGATGCAACACATGATATACCATTTGGATGATAACACTGGCAAAATGGGACTCGTACTTGCCAACGGATCATTGTCCGCATCTGGAAAAGAAGGAGAAATCCGAGAAAATATAATAAAAGATGACCTAGTGGAATGCATCATAGCAATGCCCGACAGATTATTTTATTCCACAGGAATATCAGTGTCGTTGTGGATATTAAACAAAAACAAACAACAAAAAAACAAAACACTATTCTTGGATTGCCGTAACCTAGGCCACATGATAGACAGAGCGCACCGTGATTTGTCAGAAGAAGACATTGCAAAAATCACCACAACTTACAAAAACTTCGTCAATGGAAAAGACATCGAAGAATTGGGATACGCCCACGCAGCATACATGGACGAAATAGAAACAAACCTATTCGTACTCACACCAGGAAGATACGTAGGACTTGAAGAAATGGACGACGACGGAGAAGACTTCGAAGACAAAATGCAACGACTAACAGAAGAGTTAAAAGATCTATTTGAAGAATCCAACGAATTGGAAAAGAAGATTAAGGAACAACTTGGAGCTATTGGCTATGGAATTTAAGGAAAACTTTGAAAAATATAAGCTTAAAGAACTATCAGATATATCATCAAGTAAAAGAATATTCGCGTCAGAATACAAAGAAAAAGGAATTCCGTTTTATCGAAGTAAGGAAATAATTGAGAAACAATCAAATAAAAGAATATCAAACAAACTATTTATTTCGAAAGAAAGATATATTGAAATTAAAAACAAATATGGTGTGCCATCTTGTGGGGATTTATTACTGACATCAGTTGGAACGCTGGGAGTACCATATTTAGTTAAAAATGAAGAGTTCTACTTTAAAGATGGAAATTTAACATGGTTTAGAAACTTAAAACAAATTAATAAATCATATCTATATTACTGGTTTTTTTCGCCAGAAGCTAAATATCAGATTACTAGCAAACAAATAGGATCTACACAAAAGGCATTAACGATATCTAATTTGAATAATTTTGAAATACTGATTCCTACAAGAGCCATACAAGAAAAAATTGTAACTATATTGAAAAGTCTTGACTCAAAAATCGAAATAAACAATAAAATTATTTCCAACTTAGAGAGCCAAGCACAAGCGATATTCAAATCGTGGTTTGTGGATTTTGAACCATTTCAAGATGGGAATTTTGTTGAGAGTGAGTTGGGCATGATTCCAGAAGGCTGGGAAGTTAAACCAATTGGAGAATTATTAGATTTCGATATTGGAGGAGGCTGGGGAAAAGAAAAACCTCAAGAAAAGTATTTGATTCCAGCTTATGTCATAAGAGGAACTGATATTCCAGATAGTAAATTCGGATATTTTAATATGGATAACTACAGATATCACACTGAAAGTAATTTGAAAAATAGAAGGCTACAAGTTGGGGATATTATTTTTGAATCATCTGGAGGAAGCACTAATCAAGATTTGGGAAGAATGCTTTTGGTGACTGATGAACTATTAAATGAGTACAATAATGATGTTATATGTGCTAGTTTTTGTAAACTAATAAGAATTAATGATTCAAGTATAAGGTGGTTTGTGTATAATTTATTGGAATACTCATATAGAAATAAGATTTTAACAAAATACGAAGTAAAATCTACGGGAATTTCTAATTTTAGTTTTACGATTTTTAAGGATGATTTTAAAATAGCTGTACCAGATAGAAAAACGATGGAACGTTATTTTAATGTAACTGGCAATAATATAAATTTATCAGCAAAATTAGGAATCCAAAACACCAAGCTTGCCGAATTACGTGATGCTTTGCTACCGAAGTTGATGGCGGGCGAGATTGATGTTAGTAATATTAAAATCGAGGGAGAGGAGGTCAAAAATGAGTGATGTTTATTTGGAAGATGGTTTTGAGAAGATTTTCATCAAGGCTATCGAGGATTTGGGATATAAATACGTAGCTCACCAAGATATTGTAAGGGACAGTATGAAAAGTCCGATTGCATCTGAGATGTTGAGGGAGTCTCTTAGAAGAATTAACTGTGAGCTGGAAGATGCTGCAATTGATCAGGCTATTCATGTGATTAAGAATATCGACGCGGGCCTTCTTGTGGATCGAAACGAGATTTTCTTCGAATATTTGCAAAACGGTATCGAAATTGTTCACCTTGAAAATAACATGCCTGTGACAGACAGGGTGCATTTGATTGATTACGATCATTTTATGAATAATACTTTCGTGGTGACTAATCAGCTTACGATTGTCGGCAAGGATACGAAAAGGCCGGATGTGTTGGTGTATGTGAATGGTCTTCCATTGGTTGTCGTAGAACTTAAATCTATGACTTCGTTAAATTCTGATGTGTCGAGCGCTTACAGGCAGATCAAAAACTATCAGCACGATATCGAAGAGCTTTTCGTGTACAATGTTTTCAATATTATTTCTGATTTTACGACTACGAAGGTGGGAACTATTACTGCTGGAGAATCGTGGTATAAGGAATGGAAATCGACGGATGGTTCGTATGAGTCGACGAAGTATGCAGATTACAAGACGCTTGTGGAAGGCGTGTTGGAGCAACATAGGTTGTTGGATATTATAAGAAATTTCATTTTTTTCGAGCATCAAAATGATTCTACAAATAAAATCCTCGCACAATATCACCAATATTTTGCTGTGGAAAAGGCTGCGCATTCTACTACACAAGCGATGGCTATCGGAGATGGCAGGGGTGGTGTTTTTTGGCACACGCAAGGTTCAGGCAAATCAAAGTCGATGGTTTTCTATGTGCATTATTTGATGAATATGGATCAATGGTATTCTAATCCGACTTTTGTGGTGTTGACGGACAGGAATGATTTGGATACACAACTTTTTGAACAGTTTGCGAGGGCGAGAAGGTTTTTAAGGCAAACTCCTGTTCAAGCAACTTCAAGGAAGAATTTGCACGATTTGCTTAATGACAGAAAGTCGAACGGGATTTTCTTCTCAACGATGCAAAAATTCGCAGAGTCTGATGAGTCGTTGACTGATCGTGATGATGTTATTGTGATTGCAGATGAGGCTCACAGGTCACAGTACGGTCTTCGTGAAAAAATATCGAAGGACGGGAAGGTTCAGTCGGGGATGGCAAGGCTTGTGAGAAAATCTCTTCCGAATGCTACTTATATTGGTTTTACTGGAACTCCTATTAGCAAGAATGACAAGGATACGCAGGAAATTTTCGGGGAATATATTGATATTTACGATATGAGCCAAGCTGTTGAGGATGGTGCAACTAAGCCTGTGTATTATGAAAACAGGGTAATTAATCTCGGTTTGAATTCTGATATTTTGAAGAGGATTGATGATAAGTACGAAGAGCTTGCAGAAAATGCTAATGAGTATGATATCGAACGAAGTAAGCGTGATTTGAGTAGGTTGGAGCAGGTGATTGGATCTGATGAATGTATCGATACGCTTGTTCACGATATTATTCATCACTACGAAACTACTAGAAAAGATCTTCTGACAGGAAAGGCTATGATTGTCGCTTACAACAGAGAAATTGCGGTGAAGATTTACAAGAAAATTATGGAGATTCGTCCTAATTGGAATGAAAAGGTTAATGTGGTGGCAACTTCAAGCAACAACGATCCAGAGGATTGGAAGAAGATTATAGGCAACAAATCCGAAATGGAAGAGTTGGCGAGCAAGTTTAAAAACGACGATGATCCGTTCAAGATTGCGATTGTCGTGGATATGTGGTTGACGGGATTTGATGTTCCAAGTTTGGCGACGTTGTATGTGTTTAAGCCAATGCAAGGTCACAATTTGATGCAGGCTATCGCGAGAGTTAACCGTGTGTTCAAGGACAAGGAGGGCGGTTTGGTTGTGGATTATATCGGGATTGCAAATGCGTTGAAGAAGGCTATGATTGATTACACAAAATCAGACCAACAAATTATCGACAATGCCGATATCAGAAAATCTGCCTATCCTTTGTTTGTAGCTAAGTTAGAAAAAATCAGGGAAGTTTATCTCAAAAGGTTTGATTATGAGGCAATCTTCGATGAAAATGTCAATGACGAAAAAATTGCAGAACTTATAATGGATGGCTTGAATTACGTTTTGGGATTTTCAGAAGATAACCAAAATAAATTCAAGAAGCTATCCTACGAATTAAAACAATCGCACACTTTGTGTTCTTCGATTACTTCAGAACATGAGCAAAGAGAGGCTGCATTTATCGAAGCTATACGAACGAGTTTGAATAGGATTACAATTGGTGGTAAGATTCCAAAACACATAATCGACATGGAGATTTCAAAACTTTTGAGAAAATCCATTCACAGCGACGGCGTTATCAATTTGTTCCAAGATTTTGAGAATGGGTTTAGTTTGTTTGATCCTTTGTTTATGGAAAAAATCAAAAAGATGGAACAAAAAAATATCAGTATTGAACTTTTGAATAAACTATTAAAGGATGAGATTGCTATTTTCTCCAGGGGAGATATTGTTAAGGGGCAGGATTTTTCCGAAAGACTTCAAAATATTATGAAAAGATATCGAAACAATATGGTCGATAACGCGAAGAGTTTGGATCATTTTGTGGGAGTTGTGGAAGACGAGAAGTCAAAGTACGATATGGATTATATTCGTGAAGAGCTGATAAAGTTAGCGCAAGATATGGTGAAGATGGACGAGGAGAACAAGAAGCTTGGCCTTAGCAAGGAAGAGTTGGCGTTTTATCATGCGATTAGTAAGCCTGAAAATATTACGGACTTCTACACTAACGAGGAGCTTGTGAAGTTTACTCAGGATTTGACAAGGACTATTGCAAACGAGATGACTTCCGATTGGATGATGAGAGAATCGGGCAGGGCAAATATGAGAAGGACGATAAAAAGGCTTCTTGCAAAATACAAATATCCACAAGATTATCGCTCGAAAATCATCGATCTTATCGTGGAACAAGCAGAGTACATCGACGAAGTTGTAGGATAAATTTGTCAGCAAAAGGAGATTATTATGGAAAGAACTATTCGTGTAAAAGGTAAGGGAAAGATTTCGGTGAAGCCTGACACTATCAAGATTACGATAAAGGCTGAGGGGTTGCGCTGGAATTATGACGAAACTATTGAACAATCGACACAAGACACGAGGATTTTACGAGACGCTTTGAAAAATGCGGGGCTCGATCCGAAGAATTTGAAGACAACTCATTTTTCGATTGATTCAAAATATAAGAGTTATCACGATAAAAATAACGACTACAAGGAAAAGTTCGTAGGTTACGAATACGAGCATCGCACATATATTGAGTTTGAAAATGACAATAAGATACTGGGGAAAGTTTTGTACGAATTGGCGCATTGCGATGTAAAAGTGAAGTTTGAAATCAATCACACTGTAAAGGACAAGGAAAAGGTCAAGAATGATTTGCTAGAAAAAGCTGTAGAAGATTCTACGACGAAGGCAAAGGTGTTGGCGAAGGCTTCTGGTGTGAAGTTGAAAGAAATACTAAACATAGATTATTCGTGGGGAGAAATTGAGATATATTCTTCGCCGATGGATGATTTGATGGTTTGTGAAGCGGCATCGACATATGACATAGACATCGAGGCTGACGATATCGATGTGCAAGATACTGTTACAATTACGTGGACAATAGAATAAATATGAATCATACAAAAGAAATAACGAAAAAAATATATATGCTATCAGGTTTAGGATGTGATAAATCAAACGTAAATGAGCTTGAAAAAGAGTTAAATAAATTCAATTATACCATTGAATATATCAATTTACCTGGACAATATTCAAATATAGATGTGAACGTCGAAAACAAAGAAGATTTTGGAAAATGGATAGAAACTCAGATACCAAAAAATTCAGTAGTTATTGGATATTCACTAGGTGCAGACTTATTGATTAGGAACATTGAAGTGATAAAACCAGATAAATTAGTTATTTTAGACGGGGCAATAATTACGAATGATTTCACGAAAACAACTGTGGAAAAAGAAGTTGAATTTAGTGGAAGTTATATAAAAGAAAATAGTCTTGAGATGAATGCTGACACAATTTCTAATTTGCTTTATATAAAGTTCAAAGAAGATGTGGATGTTTTTGACATGCATATAAAAGTAAAAACGCTGTTATTATTAGCTGATACACCAGATGATTTATATGAATATAAGAAAAACAAAGTAGAAAAAAATAATAATCAAGAGAATATACAATCACTATTTATCCAGAATACATCACACGATTTTCACACTGAAAAGCCAGTTGAAATAGCTGAGTGTATTAGTGAATTTTTAATGGAATAATCAAAAAAACCAGAGAATGTTTCTCTGGTTTTTGTTTACATAAACAACAAATGTGCGATTGGAGCTACTATCAAAAGTGAGATTATTGTTCGTTCGATAAAAATTACGAACAATTCGAATAAATTTACAGGAATTGACGATGCGAGGATTAGTCCACCGACTTCTGATAAGTAGATTAATTGCGTTACGGAAATTGTCGCTACGATGAATTTGGTCATTTGCGATTGAATTGTGCTTGCAGCTATGATTGATGGTGTGAACATGTCGCTGAAACCTACAATCATTGTCTTGGAAGCTTCCAAACTTTCTGGAACTTTCAAGAAATTCAACAGTGGCAAAAATGGCTTGCCAAGGATTTCAAAAACTTGAGTGTTGTTTGCAAGTACAAGTGATGCCGTTCCGATTATCATAACAATCGGCATCACCGAAAACCACATTCCGAATGCATTTTCCAATCCGTTTTTCAAAAATTCTCCAATCCCTTTGTGCGATTCAACTCTTTTTATTGCCAAATCAAGCCCGTACTTGACGGATGAAGAATAATTTTCTGATATATTTTCATTATCATGAGCTGATTCTACTACATAGTCGTCTTTTTTGAGTGACAATGGTGGAATTCTTGGAATTATTATCGCACACACAATTCCGACAAGACACACCAAAAGGTAGTACACTCCGAAATAATCTACCATGTCGACTTGGGACAAAACGATAAGGCTGAATGTTATGGACACTGCGGAGAAATTCGTAGAAATAATCGCAGCTTCCTTGGCAGAATAATATCCTGATTCGTATTGGTTAGCCGTAAGCATAACCCCTAAAGTTCCATCTCCAATCCAGCTTGTGATGCAATCCACAGCTGCACGTCCAGGAATCAAAAACACTGGGCGCATTATTTTTGTGAAAATCGCACCGATAAATTCCAAAAGACCGAAATCAAGCAACAGTGGGAGTAGCATGCTTGCTATTACGAAAATAATTACAAGTGATGTCAACAAATCGTTGAGTATAAATGTAGCAGATTCATCGGCAACTATCATGTCGAAAAACGGCCCAAGGTTAAGCTTGTCCTTCAACACTACCATCCACACGACTATAAATCCTAGAATTCTAAGTACTAACCAAACAGGAGTTACAGAAAATGTTTGGTTCAAAAGTTTGTTTTCTTTGATGAACTTGACATTGAAACTTGCCATAATGCTCATCACGAACGATATCGTAATTATAATCGTACAAAGTGCTGGCAGATAATCGCCGACAATTTTGGCGATAAAATCGGCTAAAATTTTGACTATTATAGTCCAATTGCCGTCGTATTTTACGGGAATCATGAATATAATTATCCCGATAATGGACGGAATCAGAAAATTCAATAGGGATTTTTTATTGGTTTTCATATTATCTCCTCGCTTTAAAATATTTTTCCTAGTATATCACTAATGAAAATATGATGCAAGAAAATAACAAGTAAAATTGATTAGGAGAAGTGAGAAATCTTTTGGTGTAATAAATTAAAAATCCTCTGTCACGAATATCTAGACTACACAAATTGAAGATTTCTAAATCTTAAAATCCTAAAATCGTAAGCACGCTAACGCTTACGCGAATACGATTTTTGATAGATTTTTTCGATTTGAAATCAAACAATTTGTTCCGTATGATATTCTTAGCCGGAGGATTTTTTAATTAGCTGAGGTTTCTAATCCGTAGGACTTTCTAATCTACAAAAATTTCCACTAAAAAAGGCTGCTTACAAAAGCAGCCCACATATTATTTTTCTGTGTTTTCTTCAGTAACATCGTCGTCTTCTTGATTTTCTTCAGCCATAGTTTCCATTTCTTCTTCCAATACGTCGTTGTCTAAGTTTGACTGATTAATCATAGATTTTACTTTTCGTTCGTCTTTTTTAGTGTAATCTTGATCGTCGTCGTATTTCTTTTCCAACAAATCCAAGATTTTAAATCTTCTCTTGGATTCTTTTTTGATTTTTTGGAAATCTCTTATATATGCGTAAATCAAGAATGTTATAAGAATTATTCCAGCGTATCCTATGATTGGATAAGTGATGCTGATAAGTTTTCTGAATCCTAAAAAGCTTAGGAAAAATCCTATCGTTACAAATCCTATCAAATACATTTTGTATTTTGCCGGATTGTCCTTTGAAAATCTTTTGGCTAACGAATAATACAACCCGATAGCTGTGTTGAAAATCATTCCAAATATTACCAAACTCATTATCAAACCTAAAACTGGATTGATTTCTTCGATTAAAACTTGTGTAGGAAGGTCTGCATCTTTTAGAATGTCAACTCTCATGAACAAAACAACTGCCAAAAGAGCTGTTACTGTTCCTGTGATAAATCCTCCTAACAATCCGCTGACTTTCGCTTCTTCAGATAGTACATGGTTACCACCAATTGCAAATGCCGTACTCAATCCTACCATCATACACAATGAAAAATAATTGACTACTGCAAGCCAAGGATTGCCGAAGTTTTTCGGAATAGTTCTTGCGATTGGGTCTAAGTGGTTAAAGTTTCCGTCAAATTTTGCTATTGTGTAGACTGATGCGATTAAAATCAAAGCCACGATAACTGGCGTAAATGCACCGATAATTCTGGTTACTTTTTCAAAATCCATCATTCCTACGAAAATTACAAGCAATGCACAAATAAGTGAACCAATCCACGGTGCTAGTCCAAATTGCTGGTTGAGGTTGGAGCCTGCACCGGAAAGCATAACGAATCCGATTATAAATCCAGTTAAAATAAGTAAAATGTCGAATACTTTTGTGAATTTCTTGGATGCTATTTCGTCCAAAACATCACTGTGTTCATCTGCGAAATAATAAGAACCAAGTTCCAAAATAATCGCTCCTATAAATGTGTGCAATATCAAAACAAATAGCGCTGTCCACAAGCCGGATTTGCCATAAGCTGTAAAATATTGCAAAATTTCCTGTCCACTTGCAAGGCCTGCACCAGTTAGTACCGCCACGTATGCAAGGGAGGTGTGTAATATTTTTTTTGACATAATTATCCCCTTCTTTTGTAAAATTATATAATAAAATTTTAAAATAGCCAAGACGTAATTATATAACAAATTTGATAAAATGCAAATCAGAAAAATTGAACATTATGATATAATATTCATGAAAAGAGGTGCTAAATGTTTAAAGTTAAAAATTTTGAAGACAATGATGATGTTATAATCAAAGAACAAAATGGAGCATTTAAAGTTATTGAATACAAGAGGGATTTGTCCGTAGATTATGAACAAGCACAAAGTTCTTACTTTGCATCAGAAATGAATGTAAGAAGAAGACAATTATTGTGCGATGTTTCAAAATCAAATATCACTGTACAAGCAGGAGCTATGCAATGGATGCTTGGAAATGTTAGTTCAACTACTGGAATAAAAGGCGCGGGAGATTTCTTCAAAAAAGCTTTGCGTGGTTCTGTGACTGGTGAAGGTGCTATAAAACCTGAATACACAGGCGATGGATTATTGGTTTTGGAACCAACATACAAGCACATTATTTTATTGGATGCAGATGATTGGAACAACGAAATCATCATTGAAGATGGATTGTTCTTGGCTTGTGATTCTGAATTGGAACACAAAGCTATTATGCAATCCAATATTTCATCAGCTGTTGCAGGTGGAGAAGGGTTGTTCAACTTAGGACTTCACGGAACGGGAATTGTTGCGTTGGAATCTTATGTACCAAGAGAAGAATTGATTGAAATAACGCTTGACAATGATGTGTTGAAGATAGATGGAAACATGGCAATTGCTTGGAGTGGATCGTTGAGTTTTACAGTTGAAAGAGCTGGTAAATCATTGATAGGTTCTGCGACAAGCGGTGAAGGACTTGTGAATGTGTATAGAGGAACTGGTAAAGTTCTAATGGCTCCTGTTTTAGAATAAATTTGAAAAATTAAATATTGAGTATTTAATGACAAACCATTAATGCTAAAAAAACTGGATAACAAACCTTAATGCACGAATATCTAAACTCCACAAATTGAAGATTTCTAAATCTCAAAATCCAAAATCGCAAGCACGCTAACGCTTACGCAAATGCGATTTTGGACGGATTTTTTCGATTTGAAATCAAACAATTTGCTCCGTATGATATTCTTAGCATTAATGGTTTGTTATTTTTAATTTATCATAATAAATTTTAATCGTGAAGGTTTGCAAAAATTTTCGCGTTTTTTTATTGCGACAAATCGAATATGGTATAATAAAGTAAAGTATATTCAAAGTAATGTAAAAAGCATCTTGGGAGGCACTACTATGAATAAATTGAGAAACAAATTATACAAATACGAGTTTTGGTCTATGATTTTGGGCGTGATTCTGTTTATCGTGGAATTGAAACTTAGAATGAGTTATCCTAGACTTGTAAGCGTGTTGATATCTCCATTATCAAATATTTTCATCTACGCATCCATTGCTATTGTGTTGATTATGATTGTTTTGGAGATGTTGAGTGCGATTAAAAACAGAGATTTTGATATTTTGCTTTTCATTTTAATCATTTTAGCAGGACTTTATTTGATGTATCGTATTATTTAAAATTTGGAGGATATTATGGGTATATTTGATAAATTAAAAAGCGTTTTTTCTTCAGAAGAAAAGGAAACTAATAACCAAGCTCACAAAAATGATTGGTACGTTTACGAATGGAGCGTAAAAGACACTGGGGAAGTTTTCTATGTTGGTTACGGTTATGGTGATGATTCTAAGTCTTTCGGATTCGAAACTTATCACGGAGAAAGAATAAAAGATAAGTTGGATGTGGAATCCAAAATCATCAAGGATAATTTGGAAGAAGACGAAGCTCGTGATTTGCAACAAGAAGAATTAAAGAGGATTTTGAAAGAAACTGATAATGTGATTATCAATCGTGTAACTCCTAATATGATTACTAGAAAATCGGGATTGTTAAAATCAGATACGACCCCAAACTACAGATTTGAACAAGCACCTGTGTTGTATGTTGCAGAATACGAACAACATTATTTGGGTATGGATTATGATGATTTCGAAAAAGTTGACTTGGATAATTTGAAATCGGTGTACTTAGTTGAAAAAGGTGTTGACGATGAAATTATCGCAAACATTTACAAGGATGATTTGGACAAGTATTTGAACCAAACAAAATCTTTGATGGAACATGAAAACATCAAAATCGTAGATGACCAATTTGCAAATGATGTGACTGCTTGGGTCTACATTGGAGATGATTCCATAGCTAAGGTTAAGGAATACGAGGACAAAGCACAAGAAAAATTATCCAAGAAAATTCCTGTTTATCACATGATGGATGTGTTGAAGAAATTAAAAGAAAAGAACAAGGACAGCTTGGATGAGATTTTCAACAAAATCAAGACTACAAAAGAAGTTGTAATTCACCCACACAATAGCAGGGTTGAAGTGTTCGATATCAAAAACTTAGACGATCTAGCAAAGGGTGCAAAGGAAGGTTTGAGATATTGGAACGAAGGAGAAAAATTCAGAAAGGATTCGCATTTCCAATCTGCGATAAAATCTTATGATACTGCAAGAGAAAACGGATTGTGTACTCCTGCACTTTACAGTTCTTATGCTAATGTTTACAGAAGTATGAAGGATTACGACAACGAAATTGATATTTTGCAAGAAGGTATCAAGAGATTATCCGACCAAGATAATGTGTCTGAATCTCACATTAATTCCATGAAGGAAAGATTAGAAAAAGCAAAGGAACTTTTATTAAAAGAATAATTTTTATTGAATTCCCAATTTGAGAAATCGAGTTGGGGATTTTTTATCGCCAAGCGTTATATGATATAATATACAAAGGTGGTAAAATGAAAGATGCTCTCGGAAGAAAGATAGATTATTTGAGAATTTCGGTGACTGACAAGTGTAATTTGAGATGCAAATACTGCATGCCAGAAGAAGGAATCACGCATTTGAATCACGACGAAATTCTAACTATAGATGAAACTTTGAAAATCGTAGAAGTTTTCAAAGATTTGGGAATAAAAAAAGTACGTTTAACTGGAGGAGAACCTCTTGTTAGAAACGGAATATTGAATTTGGTAAAAGGCATCAAGAACATGGGAATCGAAGAAATCTGCATGACTACCAATGCGATTAAATTGTACGACATGGCTTATGATTTAAAGGAAAGTGGCGTGGACAGATTCAACATTTCGCTGGATACTTTGGATGCAGATAAATTTCGTGACATAACGCGTGGTGGAGATTTGAAAAAGGTACTGAAATCCATCGATAAATTAAAACAAATGGATATGAAACCAATTAAAATCAACACCGTTGTGATGAGACATTTCAACTACGATGAGATAGAAGATTTTGTGAAATTCGCAGAGAATGGTGTGATTGTAAGATTTATCGAACTGATGCCTATTGGCGAAGCGATTGGAAAATCTGATGATTACGTGTCGAACGAAGAAATTATCAAAAAAATCGGAAATCTTCAAAAAATTGACAGCGATTCACAAAAATCGAAGGTCGCAGAATATTACACCAATCCGAATGGTGCGATTGTGGGATTTATCAATCCGATTTCTCACAAATTCTGCTCAGAATGTAACAGAGTTAGGCTGGATTGCAAGGGCAATTTGCTGATGTGTTTGCATTCTAATAAGTCGATTAATTTGAAAGATTGTATTCGAAATGATGAAGATATCCGTCAAATTATTACACAAGAAATATACAATAAACCAGAAAGACATTATCTCGAAGAAGGTAACTTCAACAAGAGGGATATGAATACTATAGGAGGTTAATGTGGATTTAACTCATTTTAACGAAGATGGTTTGCCAAGAATGGTGGATGTATCTGAAAAGGAAACTACTAAAAGAGTTGCTGTGGCTCATAGTAGGATTTATATGAAAAAAGAAACTATGCAAAAAATCACAGAAAAATCCATCAAAAAAGGCGACGTTTTGAGTGTCGCACAAACTGCTGCGATTATGGCTGCGAAGAAAACATCGGAAATTATTCCAATGTGTCACAATATTTTCATCACAGGTGTTGATGTTAAATTCGAATTAGCAGATGATTATATAGATATTTTCGTCCAATCAAACACCGAATCAAAAACAGGAATTGAGATGGAAAGCTTGACGGCTGCAAGCGTTGCGGCTCTTACGATTTACGATATGTGCAAGGCAATTGACCGTTCGATGCGAATTACAAATGTGGAATTACTTCACAAAGAAGGCGGCAAAAGCGGCGTTTACAACAGAAGTGTCGACAGTGATGAGGCAGTTGTAATCGATGTGAATATCAGCGAGAAAAAAGGCACTGTGAAAACTCCTGTAGAATTTGCAGAACTTAGAGTGGATCATGGATTGGTTGGAGATGCACACGCTGGAAATTGGCACAGACAAGTGTCGCTTTTGGCAGAAGAATCCATTGACAAAATGCGAGAAATGGGACTTGATTTGAAAGACGGAGATTTCGCAGAAAATATTACAACGAGAAACATTGAATTGTTTACGCTTCCTGTCGGTCAAGTGTTGACGATTGGAGAATGTGTTCTAGAAGTTACACAAATCGGAAAAGAATGTCACAAAGGTTGTGCGATTAAACAAAAAGTCGGCAATTGTATTATGCCAACGGAAGGAATTTTCTGCAAAGTTTTAAAGGGCGGAATTATTAAGAAAAACGACAAAATCAAGCTTGTAGAATTAAATTAAAAGTTTGTGTTATAATATATTCGGAGTCTGGGGGTGCTTTACGCTGAGATCTTTTTAGAAACCCTTATACCTGCTCATGATAATGCATGCGAAGGGAAGAACTTAGAATGTTTTTTGCGGATACATGGGTTATGTATCCGTTATTTTTTTCCAGTCTCCAAATCAACATAGGAGGTATTTATGGAATATACAACTCAATTAGACGCTGCAAAGAAGAAAATCATTACAAAAGAAATGAAAAGAGTAGCGGAAAAAGAAAACATAGACGTAGAAATTCTTAGAGAAAAAGTTGAAAAAGGATATGCGGTTATTCCTGCGAACAAAAACCACAAATCATTGGATGCTCACGGTGTTGGTGAAGGTTTGAAGACTAAAATCAACGTGAATTTGGGAATTTCAAAAGATTGCTACAACATTGAAAAGGAAATGGAAAAAGTTAGAGTGGCAATCGACATGGATGCAGAAGCGATAATGGATTTGTCAAATTACGGAAAGACTAGACAGTTCAGAGAAGAACTTATCGAATATTCTCCTGCAATGATTGGTAGCGTTCCGATGTACGATTGCGTTGGAATGTTAGATAAAGAATTGAAGGATATTACTGAAGAAGAATTCTTACAAGTTGTGGAACAACACGCAAAAGACGGTGTGGATTTCATTACAATTCACGTTGGACTTACAAGAGATATCGCTGAACATTTGAAAACAACAGACAGAATTACAAAAATCGTATCACGTGGTGGGTCATTATTATTCGCGTGGATGATTGCTAATAACAAGGAAAACCCACTTGTAACAAGATACGACGATGTACTTGAAATCTGCGAAAAATACGACGTCACACTAAGCTTGGGAGATGCTTTAAGACCGGGTTGCATTAACGATGCGACAGATGATTTGCAAATTCAAGAGCTAATCAATTTATCCAGAATGGCAAAAAGAGCCTACGAAAAAAATGTCCAAGTAATGATTGAAGGACCAGGCCATGTGCCAATCGATCAAATCGAAGCAAACATGAAAATCGAAAAAACAATCTGCAACAATGCGCCATTTTACGTGTTGGGACCTTTGGTAACAGACATTGCACCGGGATACGATCACATCACATCAGCAATTGGTGGTGCAATCGCAGCAAGTACTGGAGCAGATTTCTTGTGCTATGTAACTCCTGCAGAACATTTGAGACTTCCTAACTTGGAAGATATGAAAGAAGGAATCATCGCTACGAAAATCGCAGCTCATGCTGGAGATATCGCAAAGAAAATCCCTGGAGCAAAAGAAAGAGACGACGAAATGAGCAGAGCACGTTTTAACTTGGATTGGGAAAAAATGTTCGAACTTGCAATTGACAGCGAAAAACCAAAAAAATACAGAAAAGAATCTCAACCAATCGAAGAAGATTCATGTACAATGTGCGGTAAAATGTGTTCAATGAGAACGGTGAAGAAAGTATTGAACGGGGAAGATGTCAATTTAATTTAGAAAAATTTGATTTAGATAATTTTATGAATTCAACCATCAAGAATATCTTGGTGGTTGTTTTTGATTTGAACGAAATCGAAAAATATTCGAGAAAATCATTGACAATGGTTATTGTTAAGCGTATAATTCTAATAGTATTAGGTAAAAGGTGATATTATGAATGAAAAATTAGCAAAAGAAGTTATAAGATGCGTGCACAGCATTGGAAAGCATCATCCTCACAAACAAATCAACGATTCTGTCAGAGGAGAAAACATGGCTTTGGGATTTATCAAATCGGAAGGCGGTTCGACTTATCCGAAAGAAATCGAACTTGCTATGGGGATTTCCAGCGCGAGAGTTGCAGCTATTATTAAAAAATTGGAACAACGCGAACTTGTAACAAGAACTGGAGATAAAATCGACAGAAGAAAAACTTTGGTAAGTTTAACTGAAAAAGGAGAAAAAGTCGCCCAAGAAACTGAGGACAAGATAATGTATGCTCTTGGTCAAATGTTTGATGCTTTGGGAGAAGAAGATTCCGAAAATTTCGTCAGAATAATCGACAAGCTTATTAAAAATCTGCCAAAGATAAGCAAGATTTGCGAAGATAAATTTAAAGAAATGGATGATAATTTTGATAAAAATAATTAGATATTTGAATAAAAAACAATGGATGCAGATACTTTTGAGTTTTGTGTTTATCGTTACTCAAGTGTATTTGGATTTGAAAATTCCGGATTATATGTCGAAAATCACGATGTATGTGGAAAGTCCGGGTCATACTGTAAGTGATATTATCGGCGAAGGAAAATGGATGCTTTTGTGTGCATTCGGATCTTTAATTTCAGCAATTATCGTAGGATATTTGGCGTCGAAGGTATCGGCGTCATTTTCTAAAGATTTGAGGTCTAGAATTTTTTCTAAGGTGGAAAGTTTTTCCATGAAAGAAATCAATGAATTTTCCACTGCTAGTTTGATAACTAGATCTACGAATGATATTACGCAAATTCAAATGGTAATAGTGATAGGTTTACAAATATTAGTAAAAGCTCCTATCATGGCTGTGTGGGCGATTACGAAAATCTACAACAAGGGATTTGAATGGACAATGGCAACTGCTGTAACTGTTGTGATATTGATAATTTTTGTAGCTATATTGATGGTTTTGGTTATGCCGAATTTCAGAATGATGCAAACTTTGACCGACAATATCAACAGGATTTTGCGTGAAAACTTGACAGGACTTGCTGTAATCAGAGCATATAATTCTGAAGAATACAGGGAAAATAAATTTGACGAAGCGAATGAAGAGTTAACTAGCACACAATTATTCACAAGTCGTGCGATGTCAACTCTTTTTCCAATGATTAACTTCAGCATGTCGATTTTGACGTTGGTAATTTATTTTATCGGAGCAGGACTTATCAACGCCGCAGGGATGATGGACAAATACGTTTTGTTCTCAGACATGGTTGTGTTCAGTTCTTATGCAATGCAAGTTATCATGTCATTTATGATGATGAGCATGATTTTCATCATGATTCCAAGAGCGCAAATCTCTGCAAATCGTATCAACGAAGTGTTGGATACAGAACTTTCAATTAAAGATGGAGATATTGACACATCAAATGAAGATTACGAATATGAAATTGAGTTTGACAATGTATCTTTCAAATACACAGATTCTGAGCAATATATTTTAAAGGATATTGATTTTAGGGTGAAAAAAGGAGAAAAGGTAGCTATAATAGGTTCCACAGGATCTGGTAAAAGCACTATCTTGAATTTGCTTTTGAGATTTTATGATGCAACTGAAGGCGTTGTAAAAATCCAAGGAATCGACATTAGAAAGTATAAGCTTAAATTTTTGTACGAAAAAATAGGTGCAGTTCTACAGAAATCATTCCTATTCAAAGGAAATGTAAAATCGAACATTTCATTTTCAGAAGATGGTGTGGATACTGAAAAAGTCGAAGAAGCTGCAGATACTTCACAATCTATGGAATTTATTGAAAAATTTGACGAAAAATTTGACCACGAAATCGCGCAATTAGGCAAGAATGTTTCTGGTGGACAAAAGCAGAGATTATCCATTGCAAGGGCAGTCTACAAAAAACCAAATATATTCTTGTTTGATGATAGTTTTTCCGCTCTTGATTTCAAAACAGACAGTGAACTTAGACATCAATTGAGAGAAAACAACCCTGATGCCACGACAATTATTGTCGCACAAAGAGTGGGATCAATCATGGATTCAGATCAAATAATCGTACTTGAAAACGGACAAATAGCTGGAATTGGTCAACACAAGGATTTATTACAAAATTGTGAAGTTTACAAGGAAATAGCCTACTCGCAATTAACAGAGGAGGAATTAAATGCCTAGACAAACTGTAAATGAAAAACCGAAAAAATTCAAAAAAACATTAAAAGAAATGGCAAGGTATTTGAAACCTTATTTTCCATTGATATTGATAGCAGTTGTAGCAAGCGTAATAGCGACGATTTTGCAAATAATTGGACCAGATAAGCTAAAACTCATTACAGACGAAATCACAAAAGGACTTCCTAAAATGGTCAAAGGAAAGCCTGTTTTGGCTTCAATCAATATGGATAATGTCAAATCTATTACAATAATGCTTGTAATATTTTATGGATCGTCTTTATTGCTGAATTTGTTGCAAAGATTTATCATGGCAGATGTTACGCAAAAAATCTCCAAATCATTCAGAGAAAAAATTGCAGTCAAAATCAACAAATTGCCATTTAGCTATTTTGATAACACAACTTACGGAGACATTCTAAGTAGGGTTACAAATGATGTCGACACCATCAGCCAAAGCTTGAACCAATCAATAGGAACGTTGTTGACAAGTATTGTAATGCTTTTAGGAACACTTGTAATGATGATCTACAATTCAGGGATTTTAACGATAACTACGATATTGTCATCACTTGTAGGGTTTGTGTTCATCACAATAATAATGAAAAAATCACAAAAATATTTCAAAGCACAACAACAAAACTTAGGTGATATCAACGGACAAATCGAAGAAGTGTACACTGGTCACAACGTAATCAAAGCATACAACGCTGGTGAACGTGTGATAGATGAATTTGAACAAATGAATACACAACTTTACACAAGCGCATGGAAATCGCAATTCTTGTCAGGACTAATGATGCCTATTATGCAATTTGCAGGAAACTTTTCGTACGTTATGGTCTGCATAGTCGGTGGCGCATTGGCAATAAATGGCAAGATATCATTCGGTGTAATAGTAGCGTTTATGATTTATGTGAGATTGTTCACCAATCCATTATCAGATATCGCACAAAGCTTCAATACATTGCAAAGAGCTGCAGCGGCAGGGGAGAGAGTGTTCGAATTTTTGAACGAAAAAGAATTAGAAGAAGAAAACGTAACTGAAAAACTCGACAGAGCAAAAGGCGAAGTCGAATTCAAAGACGTTAGATTTGGATATGATCCTGAAAAAATCATCATCAAAGATTTCAGCGTAAAAGTAAATCCAGGAGAAAAAATCGCCATCGTTGGACCAACTGGAGCTGGAAAGACTACGATTGTAAATCTATTAATGAGATTTTACGAAATAAACAACGGACAAATATTGGTAGACGGAATTGATACGAAAAACTTATCTAGAGAGAATTTGAGAGACCAATTCTGCATGGTATTACAAGATTCTTGGGTATTTGAAGCAAGTGTAAGAGAAAACATCACATTCGGAGAAAAAGATATAACTGATGAAGAATTGATTGACGTGTGCAAACGCGTAAACTTGGATCACTTTATCAGAACACTTCCAAATGGATATGACACTATTTTAAACGATAAACAATCATTATCTCAAGGACAACTTCAACTACTCACAATCGCACGTGCAATGGTAAGTCACGCGCCAATGTTGATACTAGATGAAGCCACAAGCTCCGTGGATACGAGAACTGAAATAATCGTTCAAGATGCAATGGACGAACTTGCAAAAGGAAGAACATCATTTGTAATCGCGCACAGATTATCCACAATCAAAAACGCAGATTTGATACTTGTAATGAAAGACGGAGACATCGTAGAAAAAGGAAAACATGACGAATTATTAGCACAAGACGGATTCTACGCACAATTATACAACGCGCAATTTGAAAGAAAATAGCGAAAATAGAGATTGGGATTAATTGGTCCCAATCTTTTTTACATCCAAATTTGATATAATAAAAAGATAAAGAGGTGATTAAATGAAATTAGAAATAATAGATATGATAGATGACGGAAGATGTGTCGCGAAATACGAAGGAAAAACAGTATTCGTAGATGGAGGAAGTGTCGGAGAAATAATCGAAGCAAAGAAAATAAAAGAAAAAAAGAATTTGATATTTGCAACAAAAACAAAAACAATACAACAATCACCTCATAAACAAGAACCGCTCTGCCCACATTACTACGAATGTGACGGATGCAGCATGCAAGACATTACATATGAAAAAGAGTTGGAAATCAAAAAAAATTCTGTACTCAACAAATTGCAAAGAATCGCGAAACTAGATGTAAAAGATGTCGACATACTCACAAACGCTGAATATTATTACAGAAATAAAGTAGATTTGAAAGTGGAAAATGGAAAACTTGGATATTACAACAGAAAAACACACAACCTAACACAAATATCCACTTGCAAAATCGCATCAAAAGCAATCAATCAAATGATAAATTGGCTGGAAAATCAGGATTTGAATGGCGTGTCGGAAATCAAAATCAGATCCAATTACAACGACGAAATCCAAATCTCCATGGATTATTTATCAGATCAATTGCTAGAAAATTTAAAATCTGTAGAAAGCATCGTAGAAATTTATGCGAAAAATAAAAACTTTGATTTGATTTATAGGAAGAAACAATTTGTGGATAAAATTGGAGATTTATCATTCATAATAAGCCCTAAATCATTCTTCCAAGTAAACAAATACAACACAAGTTTGCTCTACGACACAGCAAAACAAATGATGAATGCAGAGGCAAATGACAGAATATTGGACTTATATTGCGGAATCGGAACCACAACAATGTACATTGGAAATGGCAACAACACAATCGGAGTCGAAGTCGTAAAAGATGCAGTAAAAGATGCTAACGAAAACAAAAAACTAAACAACCTGGAAAGCATTCAGTTTATTGAAGAAAAATCAGAAAACGTCGTAGGAAAACTCACACAAGAACACTTCGATATAATCCTCGTCGACCCACCACGAAAAGGAATGGACGAGAAAGTAGTCGACGCAATAATAAAATCCACAGCAAAAAAACTCGTCTACATCTCCTGTGACCCTGCAACACTAGCAAGAGATTTGAAGATGTTAACAGAAAACGGATTTGCAGTCATAGATGTCAAATTGGTGGATATGTTCGCGAAGACAATGCACGTGGAGAGTGTAGTATTGATGTCAAGAAAATAGAATAACAAGCTATAAGACTGTTGAAATCAATGGCTTTTAGGATTTTAGAAGAAATCTTAAAAGCCATTTTTTTATTTGGAAAACACCTTGTGGGAACATATCAATAGTAAAAATCGTAGGGGTGTGTAGGCAGGATAGATATTTATAGGGAGAGTGAACAGAATAGATATTAGGACTTGACACATCAATTAATAAGTTGTAAAATATAAACAAGTTAGCATATTAGCTAATAAAGTAATAGGAGGTAATCATGAACAATCACGAACTGACTTTTGGGGATTTTATTTCTCAGAAGAGAAAGGATTTAAGAATCACCTTAAAGGATATGGCGGACAGGCTTAATATTTCCTCACCGTATCTAAGCGATGTAGAGAAAGGAAAAAGAGATTCTTTTGACTTAGATAGGTTGAACCAAATTGCTAAAATATTAAACTTGGATGAAGAAGAATCATCCATTATGATGGATTTAGCTGGAAAGCAAAGAAATACGGTGGCACCTGATTTGCCAGAGTATATTTTAAAGACTAAAGGCTTAAGCGTAGCTTTGAGAAAGGCTAGAGACTTAGATGTTAAAGAAGAAGAGTGGATAAAATTCATTGAAGAAATTGAAAAAGAGAGGTAGGCATGTATCAATATAACTTCAACAAATCAAGTACAGGTGCTCCATTTATCACTTTAGATCAAATTGAATCACTGACCGAGCAAATTCTCAATAAATATTGTCCTTCTGCAATCGAGAATTTTGAAGCAGTAGATATTGAGGGACTGGCAGAATTTGATTTAGGGTTTAATGTTGAATATGCCTACTTATCTCATAACGGATGCTATGCAGGGATGATGGTCTTTAATGATGACCAAGTAATACGAACAATGAAAAGCCTAATACCAAATGTTGAAACTGGGCAATGGGAACTAGAATATCTTACAGATAGAGCCAATACTATTCTAATAGATAAGCAATTGGACAATCCAAGAGATAAAGGATTTAGAAGATTTACCCTAGCTCATGAATGTGGCCATGGTGTAATTCATCCGTGTGTATTCTATAGAGATCCAAACCAACTAACTTTTTTTAATGAAGAAGAAAAGCCTGCGTCACTAGCTTGTAGAACTGGCGATGTTAATAAGAAGAAAAATAAACGCTGGGGATTTATGGATACAATAGAATGGCAGGCAAACACATTTGCTTCTTGTCTTTTGATGAATAAAAAAGCGATTATAAAGTATCTATACTATCTAGGTTATGATAAGCACATTAAGGATGAGACTTATCTATTTGATTTCATCATGAAAGTATCAGAGCAATTCCAAGTATCAAAAACAGCAGCATTAGTTCGATTAAAAGTATTAGGCTATGCACCTAATGACTTTGAATTAACAAAAGAACTATATAACGAATTTAGTTTTTAAAATATAGCTTAGCTATATTTTTTTAAGAAAGAAATTAGCAAAGAAGCTAACAAGGAAAGATAAGGAGGTATTATGGAACAAATGGCATGTCCAGTCTGTAAAAAGAGATTTTTTGATGTATCAAGAATTCCTTTAGAGAAAATAGAGATAGCAGCAAAATGTCCACACTGTGGGAAAATCTCAACACTGGAAATATCAAACAAAAATAAGAAAAAACCATACCGAGCAAAGAAGTAAATGTAACTATCAAATGGCCGGATGAGTATTCAAAAGGAAACTCATCTGGCTATTTTTATATTAAGGAGGTGATCCTATAGAAATAAGAAACAAAGAAGGAAAAAGAGTCTGTGATATTAGTGAAGACAAGAAAAAGCTAACTATCAGGCGAGGTAAAAGTACAACCATAGCCTATGTAGTTAAAGGCGAAATTAAAATTTTAAATAAGTAAAAGATATCCGCAAGAACGCTAGACGGCAGTCGGAAAACCAAATCATGGTTTTCTATTGCCGTCTTTTTTTGTTTTTACGGATGGCCTTCTTGCGGATCTAGAGATTTTGCAAGGAGGCAAAAGATGGCAAAGAAAAGATATTTAGAAATAAATGGCAAAGAAATCGAAGTTAGTGAAGAAGTCTACAAAGAATATATGAAACCAATCTGGAGAGAAAAAAAGAGAATCCAAAGAGCCTACAAGAATTTAGAAGAACTACAAGATAAAGACAGAATTAAAACAGTGGCTGAGAAAAATGGAAACTACGTCCAAGCAGGAAGTTTAGAAACAGGCTTTGTCGAAACAAAAGAATATGGTCTTCCCTTATCCCTTGATGTTGCTGAAGAAGAATACGACTTTGAAGTAACTAGCGTTAAAAATACTGAGGAAATAGTAACGTACAAACTTTTAGAAGAAGCATTCTTAGAAGTCATTAGTGAATTTTCTGAAAGAGATAAAAAAGTTCTAAAACTACTTTTCCTCTACGAAATGAAAGAAAGAGAAGTCGCAGAAGTAGTAGGAATATCCCAAAAAACAGTTAATAACATCAAAAATAAGCATTTACCAAAGATTCAAGAAAAATTAAGACCCTGGAAAAAATAATTACTCAAAAACTTACTAGATGTCCTAAGGAATATGAGGGAAGAAGTCTTACTCAAATACAAACAGGATGTCCTAAGAAGTATGAGGAGATACAACTTACTCAAAATGAAGGCAAATGTCCTAAGGAGTATGAGAGGAGAAATCTTACTCAAAAATTTAATGAATGTCCCAAGGAGTATGAAAGGAGGAACAAAGTGGACTTAGTAAAAAACGAACAGATGGCAGAAAGTTTAATAGCCATCTCAATTGTTGCCAAGAAGATAGCTATGGAATTAATGCAACCAGAGAAAGGAGAAAAAAGTGCCAAGAATAAAGCTACTAATGGAAATCAAAGAAGATGCAGAGAATCTTGCATCTAGTATAGGTGTCCTTCTAACAGCACTAGAAAGTGATGAGGAACTACCTAAAGAAGAGAAGGCAAAACAAGAAGAAAAGACCTATGAGATTGAAGATGTTAGAAAGATACTAGCCGACAAATCAAGATTAGGCCATACAGCTAAGATAAGAGAACTCTTAGAAAAGTATGGAGCTAAAAAGTTATCTGAGATTGAACCAAGTAACTATAAAGACTTGGTAGCAGACGTGGAGAAGTTGTAATGGGTGCTCACGCAATACTATCAGCATCATCTTCTAATAGGTGGATTCACTGTCCACCAAGCGTTAGGCTTTCTGAAAAATATGAAGATGAGGTTAGTCCTTATGCACTTGAAGGCACATCGGCTCATGCCTTAGCAGAATATAAACTAAAGAAGTTATTAGGTTTAGATACTAAAGACCCGACAGAGGATTTAGATTTTTATGATGAGGAAATGGATGAGCTAACTGAGGGATATGCTTCATATGTGACAGAAGTAATAAGTAGGTACGAAAGCCCAGCCGTCTTTGTGGAAGAAAGACTTGACCTATCAGACTATGTTAAGGAGTCCTTTGGAACTGCTGACTGTGTAGTTGTTGGAGGAAAAGAACTTCATGTAATAGATCTAAAGTATGGTCAGGGAGTTTTAGTAGATGCTAGGGAAAATACTCAACTAATGTTATATGGGCTTGGTGCTCTAATTCTCTTTGATGGAATTTATGATATCGAAAATGTAATACTTCACATCTATCAACCAAGAAGATGTAACATATCAACTTATGAAATTAAAAAGACAGAACTATATGAGTGGGGAGAATCTGTACGAGAGATTGCTGAGAAAGCATATAAAGGCGAGGGGGAATTCTCTTGTGGAGAATGGTGCATCTTCTGTAAAGCTAAGAATAAATGTAGGAAAAGGGCAGAAGAAAACCTAAAACTGGCACAAGAAGAATTTATCCTACCACCAGAACTATCTGATGATGAAATTGAAGAGATTCTACCAAGATTAGACGAACTGGAACAATGGGTCAAAGATATCAAGGCTTACGCTTTAGAAAGAGCAATGAAGGGTCATAGATGGAAGGATCTAAAACTTGTCGAAGGTAGGTCTAATAGAAAATACCGAGATGAAGATGAAGTTGTAAAAAAAGTAAAAGAACTGGGATTTAATCCCTTTGAAGAGAAGTTACTTGGCATTACAGCTATGACTAAGTTACTAGGTAAGAAAGTCTTTGATGAAAATATCAGCGACTTATTAGAAAAACCAAAAGGCAAACTTACCTTAGTGAACATTAATGATAAAAGAGAAGAAGTTGTAATTGAAAATGTGAAAGAAGAATTTGGAGGATTTAATAATGCAAAATAAAACAAAAGTAATTACAGGTGAAGTTAGATTATCATATTTTAACGGATGGGAACCAAAGTCAATCAATGGTGGTAAAGAAAGATACTCAGTATCTGTCATTATCCCAAAGAGCGACCAAAAGACAATTGAGAAAATTGAAAAAGCAGTAGATGCTGCTATTGATGAAGGACTTTCTAAATTCAATGGAAAGAAACCAAATAAGAAAGCTATCAAACTTCCATTAAGAGATGGTGACACAGAAAAAGATGATGAGGCTTATGCAGATGCATACTTCTTAAATGCCAACTCTATGACAGCACCTCAAATTGTGGATAGAAATGTAGAACCTATTCTTGATAGAAGTGAAGTCTACTCAGGAGTTTATGCGAGGGTATCTCTTAACTTCTACGCCTACAATGTAAATGGTAATAAAGGAGTGGCCGTTGGCCTTGGAAATATTCAAAAACTAAGAGATGGTCAACCTTTAGGAAATAGGTCTAATGCAGCAGATGACTTTGATGCTATGGACGATGATGAAGATTTCTTAGCATAGGAGGTAGAAATGGACTATTTAATTACAGCAATAGTTTTAGCTATTTGGTCCTTTTTATGGTATAAGCTTGGATTTTTACAAGCTCAGCTAAAAGAACTAGATAGAGATATCAGAAAAATAGAAAAGCAAATAAAAGAAGATAGAAAAAATAATTTAGCAGAATTAACAAAGCTTAGTGATAGCTATGAAGAAATTGTCCATAGATCTTGAGACCTATTCTTCAGTTGATTTAGGCAAAAGTGGTGTATACAAATATGCCGAGAGTGAGGATTTTGAAATCCTCCTCTTTGCCTATTCTATTAATGATGGAGAAGTTAAGGTCATAGATTTGGCAAATGGAGAGATTATTCCTGAAGAAATATTGTCAGCCCTTAGTGATGAAAACGTAGAAAAGTGGGCCTTTAATGCAAATTTTGAAAGGGTGTGTCTATCTAGGTTTTTAGGTAAGAGACTAAAACCTCAAGGTTGGTACTGCACTATGATTTGGTCAGCCTATCTAGGGTTACCTCTATCGCTTGAAAAAGTAGGAGAGGTTTTGAAACTTGATAAGCAAAAGATGAATGAAGGCAAGGCCCTTATTAGATATTTTTCTACTCCCTGCAAACCAACTAAGACTAATGGTATGAGGATAAGAAATCTATCACATCATGATTTAGAAAAGTGGTCTACATTTAAGGAATATAACCAAAGAGATGTGGAAACAGAAATGGCTATTAAGAAAAAACTATCAGCCTTTCCTATGTCTCATTCAGAATGGGAAAACTACTGGATAGATCAAAACATCAACGATAGAGGAATTTTAATTGATGAAGTTTTAGTCGATTCAGCTATTAAATTTGACGGAATCTTACGAGAAGAAAACATGGATAGAGCCATAGAACTAACTGGCCTTGAAAATCCAAACTCTCCATTACAGCTAAAAGAATGGCTTAATAAAAAAGGCTTAGAGATAGACTCCTTAGCTAAAAAAGATGTAGAATCTGCTCTTAAAAATACTGAGGGAGATATAAAAGAGGTCTTGGAACTTAGACAGGAATTATCTAAATCTTCAGTTAGAAAATATGATGCTATGAAAAATGTAAAAGGAAAAGACAATCGAGCAAGAGGGCTGATCCAATTTTATGGTGCAAATAGAACTGGAAGATATTCAGGAAGGCTTATTCAAGTTCAAAACTTAAGGAGAAACAATCTAAAAGATTTAGACCTAGCTAGAAGTCTTGTAAAAAATAGAGATTACGAAACTATGGAAATTCTCTATGAATCTCCTTCTGATATTTTATCCCAATTAATAAGGACAGCCTTTATAGCAAAAGAAGGCACCAGGTTTATTATTTCAGACTTTTCAGCAATAGAGGCTCGTGTCCTTGCATGGCTTGCAGGAGAACAATGGGTATTGGATGCCTTTGAAAATGGAGAAGATATCTATTGTAGAACAGCATCGAGGATGTTTGGAGTGCCAGTTGAAAAACATGGAGTTAATGGACATCTCAGGCAAAAAGGAAAGATAGCGACTTTAGCTTGTGGTTATCAAGGGGCCTTAGGTGCTCTTAAAGCAATGGGTGGTATTGAGATGGGTTTGTCTGAAGATGAACTTCAATCAATAGTTGATTCCTGGCGAGAGGCTAATCCTAACATCGTAAGCTTGTGGTGGGATATAGATTCAGTCGTAAAAAGAGTTGTAAAGACTAGAACTAAAGAAAAATATAAGAGCCTAGTTATTAGCTATGAAAAAGGCATTCTTTTCATAGAACTTCCTTCAAAAAGACGACTTGCTTATCCAAAGGCAAAGATAGGGACGAATCGATTTGGTGGAGAGTCAATAGTCTATGAGGGAATCGTAGTAGGAAATAAGTGGGACAAGATAGAATCCTACGGAGGAAAATTTGTAGAAAATATAGTTCAAGCAATAGCCAGAGATATTTTAGCAGAGGCTATGATGAGACTTGAGAAAAAAGGATTTAATATCGTCATGCATATTCATGATGAAGTTGTAATAGAAAGTGATTCATCTAGTATCGAAGAAATAAATCAAATTATGTCTTTAGTTCCTAGTTGGGCACCTGGACTTATCTTAGATGCAGATGGATTTGAAAGTGAATTTTATAAAAAAGACTAATGGAGGGTTATTCATGTTTTATGTTAAAGAAAAAATAAATGATTCTATGGAAATAAGCATTGAAATAAATGATGAGAATGTCTTTTGCACCTGTCCAAAGTGTGGAAAAGAAGTTCGAGTAGAATTAAATAAAGTATTGGAAGATGGCGATTTATTTTCTACTCAAGTTTGCTGTAATACTTGTAGTGAAACAATGAGGGATATTTATGAATAAGGAACTATACAACGGGAGTGGGTGCAAGGATCCCACTCCTTATCAAGCAATTAAAAATGCAGAGAAGAGATACTATCCCCTGGTATATATCTGCAGTCCATTTTCTGAAGATCTAGAAAATAATGTCATCAAGGCACAGAAGTATTCTCGATATGCCTTAGATAAAGGAAATATTCCCATAGCACCACATCTTTTATTTCCTCAGTTTATGAGTGATGAAAGTGAGAGAAGACTTGCCATGCATTTTAATTATGTCCTTCTTGGAAAATGTGAAGAAGTCTGGGCTTTTGGTGATCATATAAGTCCTGGAATGGCAGAAGAAATAAAAATTGCTAAGAAGAGAAAAATGAAGATTCGTTATATAAAGGAGGTATCCTAATTGAAAATATACACCTCAAACTTAATGGGAGTGGAGTCAAACTGTGTTTATCCAAATGAAGTTAATGCAGTAGATGTTAGGTCATTTGAGAAAGCCGCAAGTTTTGATCATGTAATGGCTAAGTATAAAAACTCCTACAGGTCCAATGATAATTTTATAGAGTCGGAATGTGTTCCCATGGATATAGACAACGATCATTCAGAAAATCCAGATGACTGGATTTCAGCTAATGATTTAAAAAGAATCTTTGACGGAGTTAAATTTGCCATAGTTTACAGCAGAAACCATAGAAAAGAAAAAAATGGAAAAGCTGCAAGACCAAGAATGCACATATATTTCCCAATTCCTAAGATCACAAATTTAGCTGAATATGTAGGAATAAAAGAAAGGCTGGCGCAGACTTATACTTTTTTTGATGGGAATGCCTTAGATGGAGCGAGGTTTTTCTTTGGAGTTAAGAATCCTGCCGTTGAAATAGTTAGAGGGAGAAAATATGTGACAGAAATCCTAAAAGACGACTTTGAGGATTTTGATAACTCTCAAGACTTGATTCAGCAAGGCTCTAGAAATTCAACTATGAACCATTTTGCTGGTAGGATTCTAATTCGATATGGAAATACAGATGAGGCAAGAGAACTATTTGATAAAAAAGCTAGTCTTTGTTCACCACCACTCCCAGATGATGAACTGGAACAAATATGGAGGTCAGCTTGTAAGTTCTATAAAAAGGTGGCGGCAAGTGAAGATTATGTGCCACCTGAAGAATACAATGAAAGATATGAGGAATATAAGCCAGAGAAACTTACAGATATAGCAATGGCTGAAATCTTTACTAAGCATAACAAAGATAAAGCTATCTACACGATATCTCAAGGCTGGCTTTATTGGACGGGCAAGAAGTGGGAAGATTCTGAGCTAAAAGTAATGAGTCTTTATATGGAGACTGCCAAAAAAGTTTTAGAAAATGCAAGCATTGAATTTAAAGAGACCTATCAAGAATTAGCAGATGCTGAAATGATGGGAAGTAAGGAAGAAAAAGCACAAGCAAAATTAAAAATAAATAGTGCAAAAGCTTATCTCAATTTTGCTAAAAAAATGAACGACCACGGAAAAGTATCTGGAATATTAAAACTAGCTAAGTCTTTGTTAGAAGTTAAAAATGAAAAACTTGATGCAGATGCTTTTATTTTAAATACACCTGTTGGAGTTATTGATTTAAAAACAAGTGAAATAAAAGAGCATGACCCATCTTACTATTGCGCGAAGATTACTGCCCTAGCTCCAAGTAAGGATAATATGGATATGTGGATAGCTACTTTAAGGGATGTAACTGGTGGAGATGATGAGTTTATTAATTTCTTAAAGTTCCATGCAGGGTCGACATTAATAGGTCATGTTTATGAAGAAGCACTCCTTATAGCTTATGGAGATGGAGGAAATGGGAAGTCTACAGTCTTTAATTCAGAGGCTCACGTTCTTGGAGACTATGCAGGTAAAATCCCAGCTGAGTCTTTAACAACAAGAGCAAAGAATGTGAAGGTTGATCTTGCAGAGTTATGTGGTAAGAGATTTATTCTAGCCTCTGAAACAGAAGAGGGTCAAAGACTGTCAAGTTCAATGCTAAAGCAGATAGCAAGTGTTGATGATATTTCAGCAGAAAGAAAATACTATGCACCATTTTCATTTACGCCAACGCATTCTACTATTCTCTATACAAATCATTTACCAAAGGTAGGATCTAATGATCGAGGTACCTGGAGAAGAATTGTGGTGGCTCCATTTTCTGTCGCCATTAAAAATCCTAAGACAGACTATATAGATAAGCTCCTAGAAAAAGCAGGTGAGGCAATTCTACAGTGGATGATTGAAGGAGCAAAAGAATATATAGATGCAGGCTTTAAATATCCAAAGTGTAATGTAGTAGATGATGCAAAAAAATCATATAAAGAAGAAAATGACTGGATAAACCATTTTATTTCAGATAAATGCATAAAAGGAACAAATTATAAAGAAATGAGTGCAAGGTTATATCAAGTTTATCGTGAGTGGGCTGGTTCAAATGGAGAATACATTAGGAATAATAGAGATTTTTCACGAGCCCTTATAGCAGAAGGTTATGAAAAGAAAAGGACAAATAGGGGAATTGAATGGGGTGGTATAACCATCAATGATTTAATGGAGTCGGAAGACGACTTTTTATAAATGCATCTTAGTGTAGCATTTATAGGCTAAATAAAGATGATTGTAGAGAAAAAAGTTTTTCTTAATTAATGAAAAATGTATACACTAAACTACAAAAAGACATGACTATTTACACTTGACTTAACAGTAAAATGGCTTAATATACGCATTTTGTATGGTGTGAATAGTTATAGCCTACTTTCTTTTATATATTATTTTTATTCTCTCGTGTAAAAGGTTTATATAAAGCTACACTATACAACACTTAAAAAAATGGAGGATTTATGAATTTCTATAATTACATGATGAAAAATCACTTAAATGAAAAGTCTCCAAGAGGAGATTTAGCAAGAGATATGAAGCAAGATAGAGACTTTCCTAAAAATAAAACAGGGAAATTTAAGGGCTGGAAAAGACTGATTAAAAATTATTTAAAAAGCCAGGGTGCTTGTTATGATTGTATGATGACTTTTGAGAACGCATGGAGGGAGTATGAAAATTGCGAGAGAAAGAGATTGAATCTGCCCTTGTTAAAAGAGTAAAAGAGAATAAGGGTCTATGTCTTAAGTTTACATCTCCTTCAATGACGGGAATACCAGATAGGATAATACTTCTTCCTAAAGGAAAGGTTGGATTTGTTGAAACAAAAAGACCTGGAGGAGAACCAAGACCAATCCAGAAAAAGAGAATAAGGCAATTTAAAAACTTAGGTTTTAAGGTTTATGTTCTTGATTCCAAAGAAAACATTGATGAAATAATAAAGAGGATTGGAGGTGACTAATTGAAATACACTCCACACAAATATCAAAAATATGCTACTGAGTTTATTAAAGAAAATGAAGAATCAGCACTTCTACTGGACATGGGTCTCGGCAAGACGGTTATAAGCTTAACGGCTATAAAAGACTTACTCTTTGATTCTTTTGAAATTTCTAAAGTTTTAATCATAGCACCACTAAGGGTTGCGAGAGATACCTGGAAGGAAGAGATAGAAAAATGGTCTCACCTTGATATCTTAAAATATTCAGTAGCCATAGGAAGTGAAAAAGAAAGAATAAAAGCATTAGAAGAACAAGCAGATATTTATCTAATCAATAGGGAAAATGTAGACTGGTTAATAAATAAGAGCGAACTACCATTTAACTACGACATGATCGTAATTGATGAACTATCATCCTTTAAATCTCATAGGTCAAAGAGGTTTAAAGCTTTGATGAAAGTTAGACCAAAGGTAAAAAGAATAGTTGGTCTTACTGGAACTCCATCATCTAACGGTCTAATGGATTTATGGGCTGAGTTTAGACTGCTTGATATGGGAGAGAGACTTGGAAGATTTATTGGTCAGTACAGGGAAATATACTTCAAACCAGATAAGAGAAACGGACCAATCATTTATTCCTATAAGCCACTTCCTTTTGCTGAAGATGCAATCTATGAAAAGATATCAGATATCACAGTTTCTATGAAAGCTGAAGATTACCTAAAAATGCCAAAGAAGATAAATAATGAAGTCTTTGTAAATCTATCAGATAAAGAAAGAGATATCTACGAAACCTTAAAAAAAGACTTGGTCGTTAGTATTAAGGATAAAGATATAGATGCAGTTAATGCTGCAGCCCTTTCTAATAAGTTACTTCAAATGGCATCGGGTTCTGTTTATGATGAAGATAAAAATATGATTCATATCCATGATAGAAAGCTTGATGCCTTGGAAGATTTAATAGAAGGTGCAAATGGTAAACCAGTATTAATAGCTTATTGGTATAAGTCAGATTTGAAAAGAATAAAAGATAGGTTTGATGTAAGAGAACTTAAGGCAAGTGAAGACTTAAAAGAATGGAATCAAGGTAATATTCCAGTTGCCATTATTCATCCAGCTTCTGCTGGTCATGGGCTTAACCTACAAGCTGGAGGTTCAACACTTATTTGGTTTTCCCTTACATGGTCATTAGAACTTTATGAACAAACCAATGCCAGACTCTATAGGCAGGGTCAGAAAGAAACAGTTGTGATTCATCATATCCTAGCTAAAGGAACTATTGATGAAGATGTGATGAAGGCGTTGGAAAATAAGAATAAAACACAAGCTGCACTTATAGATGCAGTAAAAGCAAATCTAAAATGAGTAGAGGTTCTATAGAGAACTTACCTCAAAATATATGGAGGTAAGAAATGAATGCAAAAGAATATTTAAAACAAGCTTTTTATTTAGACAAAAGAATTAACAGCAAGCTGGAGCAAGTTGAGTCACTCAATGCACTAGCTACAAAAGCTACATCAACCTTATCCGATATGCCTAAGAGTCCTAATAGAGGAACATCTAAACTTGAGGATACTATTATTAAGATTGTAGATCTCCAAGAAGAAATCAATAGGGATATAGATAAGTTGGTAGACTTGAAAAAAGAAATCGTAAGAACAATAAAAAAGATTGAAGATAAAGAACTTCAAGTGGTTTTAGAAAAAAGATATCTTTGTTTTGAATCTTGGGAGAAGATAGCAGTTGAAATGAATTACTCAATTCAACATATCTTTAGACTTCATAGTAAGGCTTTGAAAAATATAGAGATATAAAAAAATCGGGTGACGCATCAATGCATCACCCGCAAAACTTTCGTTTTCAATTCGTGTTTTTATTATAGTACTAATTTTAAAACTTATCCAGGATATCATGGTGTCCAATATCTAAAAGGAATATCAGCTCATTGTTTTCATAGAACCAAATAATGCGAATATCCATGTTAACAGAGGACTCCCATATTCCATCTGTACCTTGTATTTTCTTAGTTCTTAAAGATGGATGGGTAGGATTTTCTACGAAAAATTTAAGTTTCTTTTTCGTTTGTTTCTTTTCAGTATCAGATAGTTTTTTGTAATGTTTTTTAAAGGCTTTCGAATAAGTAATTTTATAGGACATTACTTGTCTAACTCCTCGAATAGAGAGTCGATAGAATCAAAAACAGGTTGAGTCCCATTTTTTATAGATTCTTTAATTTCTTTTACTTCAGCTTTTAAATTTTTTATGACGTGTTCTGGATAGATTGCAACTGGAACAAGTACAATTTTTCCGTTATCTTCTATGACTTCAAATTGGTCGCCTTGATTTAATTCCATAGAGTTTACTATGTCTTTTGGGATAGTAACTTGTGATTTAGCTTTTAGTTCAACTAACATAAAAAACCTCCTTAGTTAGAAATTCATACTTTCTAACTAAATTATATTTTCTTCTGAGAAAAAAGTCAAGTGGAGAGTAAAGTTGATAGAATGAGAGTAAGTAGTTGTAGTATAGTTAGAATAGCAAAAGAATAATAAAACGAGCCTTGGAGATAAAATCTTCAGGGCTTTCTTTATGGAGTGATAAAGTGCCAAGAAAACCTAAGAGACCATGTTCACATCCAGGTTGTCCTGAATTAGTTGATGGACGATTCTGTAAGAAACATGAGAAAGAATACAACAGAAACTATGAAAAATATAAACGAGATCCTAAAACTCATAAGCGTTATGGAAAAACGTGGAGAATTATTAGAAAAAGATATGTAGCAGAGCATCCACTTTGTGAGATGTGTTTAAAAGAGAATAGAATGACAAAGGTAGAGGAAGTACATCACATACTTCCTCTTTCTCGTGGTGGAACTAATAACGAAGACAATCTTATGAGTCTTTGTAAATCTTGTCACTCAAAGATTCATGCAAAGAGTGGAGATAGGTTTGGAGGATAGTTTTACGTGGGGAGGGGGAGTCGTTACCTTAAAAGCTGATTTCCATACCAACGGTGCCGCCCTCTCACGCACAAAAAAACGGGTTCAAAGGCCCTATTAAAGAAAATAATAAACTAGGAGGTGATACTATCGCTAAAGACGGAACATACAGAGGTGGAAGAAGAGTAAAAGCAGGAGGGAAACCACAGCCTGCTGCTGAAAAAATAGAAAAAGGTAAAAAAGTAGAAATACTAATGAATGATATTCCAACATTTACTCCAGAAGAAATAGATGCAGTTGACTTACCAGACGGTGCTGTTCTTGATGGAACGGATATGCCAGCTCCTAGTGACTATCTATCTGCAAAGCAAAAAAATGGTATACCACTTGGTGCTGATGAAATATATAAAGAGACCTGGGGATGGCTAAAACAGAGAAACTGTGAAAACTTAGTAAATCCAAGATTATTAGAATCCTACTCCCAGGCTTTTGCAAGATACATTCAATGTGAAGAGGCAATAAGTCAATTTGGACTTTTAGGAAAGCATCCTACAACTGGTGGAGTTATTGCCTCTCCCTTTGTACAGATGTCTTCACAATTTCAAAAGACGGCCAATCTTCTATGGTACGAGATTTATGACATAGTTAAAGAAAACTGCACGGAAGTATATGAAGATTATGGAGAAGATATGATGGAAAAACTTCTAAGAAGTAGAAAGTAAGAGGTTTCATTGAATTCAATAGAAGTATGGAAAGATATTCCTGGATATGAAGATGAATATCAGGCATCTACTCTAGGTAATATTAGAAGCATAAAAAGTAATAATTTAATATTAAAGGGAGATTTTCAACCTAATGGATACAAAAGAGTTTACCTCTGGAAGAATGGTAGCAAAAAAAATTTGCTCGTTCACAGATTGGTGGCTCTTTCTTTTTTGCCTAATCCAAATAACTATGAGGAAGTAAATCATCTTGATGAAAACAAAGCTAATAACAAATTAGAAAATTTAGAATGGTGTACTCATTCATACAATATGAATTATGGAGATGTTAAGAAGAAAATATCTGAATCACATAAAGGAAAAGTGATTTCTGAAAAAAGTAGAAAAAAACTTTCTGAGAATAGCAAAAATAGGAAATGGATAAATAACGGGAAATTAGAAAAATGTGTAAAAGAGAATACGTTGAACAATTTTCTAATTAATGGTTGGAATTTTGGAAGGATAAAAAACATGGAGGTGTAATATATGTTTGAAAAAGTGAATCCATCACACGTTGATAAAATAGCAGATTGTATTGCTGGTGCAATTGTAGATTTAGCATATAAAGAAAAAGATAATCCTAAAATAGCAGTTGAAGTTTTACTGGGACATGGAGACTGTCATGTGATTATAGAAACGGACTGCAAGTTAGATGTTGAAGAAATCAAATCAGCTATTAATAGAATAGCAGGAGAAGTAAAAGCCGATGTAAAAATTGTAGAGCAAGACATTCACTTATCGAACAATCAAAAAGAAAAGATTAGATGTGGGGATAATGGAATATTTAAAGGAGTGCCTACATCTGAAGAAGAAAAGAAACTCTCAACTATAGCCAGAGAAATTTATAGGGACTACCCATATGATGGGAAATATATTCTCGATGGGGATAAACTTATTATTTGTCAGTCAAATGTATCTACGGAAATTTTAAAATCAATTTATCCAAGAGCAATTGTAAATCCATTAGGAGATTGGACTGGAGGATTTAATGTAGATACTGGAGCAACCAATAGAAAGCTAGGTTCAGATATGGGTCGAGCTGTAACTGGTGGTGGACTACATGGTAAAGACCTATCTAAGGCAGATGTATCGGTCAATATCTACGCCCACCTAAAAGCACAAAAAGAAAATAGGGATATAGAATTATCCTGTGCCATTGGAGATGAATTTGTTGGTGATAAAGCCTATGAAGAAATAGTAGAAATTGCCGAAGACTATGTAAAATCTATTGGTGGTTTTGAGGAATTTGCAAAGTGGGGGCTCATCTAATGAAAGAAGGACTATTACAATATGAATTAAAAAATGTAGATGAACTCATCCCATATATTAGTAATGCTAGAACGCATACTGACGAACAAGTAAATAAGGTAGCTGCATCTATAAAAGAATTTGGATTTTTAAATCCTATCTTAATTTCAGATGAGAATGTTATTACAGCAGGACATTGCAGACTTCTAGCGGCTAAGAAACTAGGACTAAAGAAAGTTCCATGTATTTTAGAAAATCATCTCACAGAGGCACAAAGAAAAGCTTATGTTCTTGCTGATAATAAGTTAAGTCTTGATGCTGGTTGGGATGAAGAATTACTAAAAATCGAACTAGAATCATTAGAAGAATATGGATTTAACGTAGAGCTGACAGGTTTTTCGGAAGAAGAACTGGGTCAGCTTTTTGATTTAGGTAGTGAAGCAAAAGAAGATGACTTTGATATTGAGGGAGAACTAAATAAACCAACTTTTTCTAAAGAAGGAGATATATGGGCTCTAGGAAGACATAAAGTTATCTGTGGAGATTCTACTCTATGGGATACTTTTGAAAAGTTACTAGGTGAAACTAAGGTCAATTTAGTATGTACAGATGCACCATATTTTGTAGATTTGAAAAATAAATCGGGAACAATTAAAAATGACAATCTTAATGATAAGGAAGCCTATGAATTTTTAATGAAGGTATTTACTAACTTCAAAGATGCAATGGCCAAAGATGCATCTATTTATGAATTCTATGCAACGATGAAGGCAAGAGTTTTCTATGATGCTTTTGAAGATGCTGGATTTAAAGTTGGTGCAGGACTGATTTGGAAAAAACCAAGAGCTCCTTTCATGAGAACAGATTGGAAATTTAATATGGAGCCTATTATCTTTGGTTGGAGAAAAGATGGAAAACATAACTGGTATGGAGATCAAAAGCAAACAGCAGTCTTTGAATTTGATGGAATTAAAGATTCTGAAAAAGAAGGATGTGGTCATCCATCATCAAAACCAGTACCACTTATTGCTTATTTAATAAAGCAATCAACTCAAACAAATGGCTTAGTCCTTGATGGATTTTTAGGAAGTGCATCTACATTAATTGCCTGTGAGGAGCTTAATCGAATCTGCTATGGAATAGAAATAGAACCTAAATTTGTTGATGTAGCAGTAAAAAGATATTTAAATTTAGTGGGTAGTGATGAAGATATAAGCCTTTTAAGAGATGGAAAAAAATATAAGTATGAAGATGTTATTAATCTGACTTGATATAAATCCTAGATTGAGTGATATATGTATGTGAGGTGATTAGATGATTTCAAGGGAAATTATACAAAAATTGAAAGAGACGTATCCAGTAGGTACAAGAGTGAAACTAATCCAAATGGAAGATGACCAAGCACCTCCAGTTGGAACTTTAGGTACAGTTTATGGAGTAGATGCCCTTGGATCAATCCTAGTAAAATGGGATAATGGTTCGATGTTAAATGTAATTTTTAGGGAGGATATTATTGAAAAATCTAATTAAATAACCATACATTGCTTGACTATTCCTCTATTGTACGGGAATATGTGTACAACAAAAGAGGAGGTACAAAAATGAAAAAGATTGAATTGTTAGAAAACATTAAAGAAAAAGAAGAATTCGAAGAAAATAAAATCAGTTACAGATTTTATTGGGCATATAGGGAATCCCAAAGGATAGGGCGAGACATCATAAACTTTGATGACATTGGATTTGTAGATAATCACGAAGATATGATAGAGAATCTTGAAAGATTTGGAATACAAGAATTTACAATTTCAGACCAGTCAACAGGTCTTATGAAAGGATTAAAAAGTTTTAAAAGAAAAGGTTACTTTCCTATAGACTTAATTGAAATAGATACAGGAAGGACTAATTGGAATTTCAAAGAGAGCAAAGAGGAAAAAGAATATGCACCAGCCCTCCTTTTCAAGAGAAATTAATAATAAAAATAGAGAGTTGAGCAAGATAATTGCTTGACTTATCTCTTCTTGTACGGGAATATGTGTACAACAAAAGAGAAGGAGAACATTACCATGAAAAAAGACCTTTTAGAAAGATTAGAAGCAGAAGTTAAAGCTTGCAAAAGATACGCAGAAAGCTCAATAAAAAAATCAAAAGAAGGCAAGACTGGAGCAGCCATTAACCTTTTAGACATAGCAGGAACAGCAAAGAAATGTGCAGACCAAGTTCATGAAGAACTTTGGGAAGTATCAAAAGGAAATTTAACAGATGAAGAATTCCAACTTTTTACAGAATCAGAAACACTAGAAAGAGAATTAAAGAAAGCTTACAAAGAATTAAACATAGCAAGACAAAGATAAAAAAATTCCAAATAGAGTTTAGGCTCTATTTGTTGTAGTAGAAGTCACTAGCAAGTGGCTATTTTTTATGCCTATTTTTCAAGGAAGGAGGTCAAATGAAATATAAACCAACAAAATTTATGCTACCTACATCTCATTATGATAAAAACAAGGCAGATTATGCCGTCACCTTTATAGAATGTCTTAAACACACAAAAGGTAGATGGGCAGGTAAAGATTTTAAGCTTATTGACTGGCAAGAAGAAATCATTAGAGATCTGTTTGGCATAGTGAAAGATACGGGATATAGACAATTTAATACAGCCTATATTGAAATACCAAAGAAAATGGGAAAGTCAGAACTTGCAGCTGCTGTAGCACTCCTTCTTACTTGTGGTGATGGAGAAGAAAGAGCAGAGGTATATGGTTGTGCCGCCGATAGACAGCAAGCAACTATAGTTTTTGATGTTGCAGCTGATATGGTAAGGATGAGTCCAGCCTTATCTAAAAGAGTAAAGATTCTAGCATCTCAAAAGAGAATGATATATAAGCCGACCAATTCTTTCTATCAAGTTTTATCTGCAGAGGCTTATTCTAAACACGGATTTAATATTCATGGTGTGGTCTTTGACGAGCTTCATACTCAGCCCAATAGAAAATTATTTGATGTTATGACAAAAGGGTCTGGTGATGCAAGAACCCAACCTCTATATTTTCTTATTACAACTGCAGGAACAGATACGAAATCAATCTGCTACGAAACGCATCAAAAGGCAGTCGACATACTTGAAGGAAGAAAAACGGATCCAACTTTCTATCCTGTAATCTATGGAGCAGACAGAGAAGATGATTGGACAGATGAAAAAGTATGGCATAAGGCAAATCCCTCTCTAGGAATTACAGTTCCAATAGAAAAAGTAAGACAAGCCTGTGAATCGGCTAAGCAAAATCCAACTGAAGAGAATGCCTTTAGGCAGTTAAGATTAAATCAGTGGGTCAAACAAGCAATTAGATGGATGCCTATGGAAAAATGGGATTTATGTAACTTTGCTGTTAATGAAGAAGAACTAAAGGGCAGAGTCTGTTATGGTGGTCTTGACCTATCAAGCACAACGGATATTACAGCTTTTGTTTTAGTCTTTCCTCCAATAGACGAAGATGATAAATATCAAATATTACCCTACTTTTGGTTACCAGAAGATAACCTCGACCTAAGAGTAAAAAGAGACCATGTAAACTATGACCTATGGAAAAAACAAGGCTATATTATGACAACAGAAGGAAATGTAGTCCACTATGGGTTTATTGAAAAATTTATCGAAGACTTAGGCGAGATATATAACATACGAGAAATTGCCTTTGACAGGTGGGGAGCAGTTCAGATGGTTCAAAACTTAGAAGGCATGGGTTTTACAGTAGTTCCATTTGGTCAAGGATTTAAGGATATGTCTCCACCAACAAAAGAATTAATGAAACTAACACTTGAAAGAAAAATAGCCCATGGAGGACATCCCGTCCTAAGATGGATGATGGATAATATTTTTATAAAAACTGATCCTGCTGGAAACATTAAGGCAGACAAAGAAAAGTCTACAGAAAAAATAGATGGAGTTATTGCTACAATCATGGCCCTTGATAGAGCAATAAGATGTGGTAATGATACAAGTGAATCGGTTTATGATGATAGGGGATTGATTGTTTTTTAATATGGGTATATAAATAAAATAGAAACATTTTTGAGGTGATATTCATGAGGAATAGAGAAGATATTATTCGTTTATGGTTTGATATGTGGATAAAAAAACAAGACTTAGGAATTAAAGATATTTTTGCTAATGATATTGTGTATACAGAAAGTTGGGGGCCAAAGTATAATAATCGCAGTACACTCGAGTTATGGTTTAAAGAATGGAACAGTCGTGCAAAAGTTGAAACATGGGATATTGTACAATTTTTAGACTTTAAAGACCAATCAATTGTGGAATGGCATTTTAAATCAGTGATGAATAATGGGAAAATTGATGAATTTAATGGAATTTCTTTGGTTAAATGGGATTTTGATAATAAAATAATAGAATTAAAAGAATTTGGATGTAATATAGATAATTATAATCCATATGCTTATGGAGAGATTCCTAAATTTAGAAAAGAAAAGTCAAAGTGGTTTTAACATATATTTATTAATGATATTTTTTTTAGCATCTACATTAGTAGGTGCTTTTTTCATACCAACTTTTAGGAGGTGGTAATATAAACATTTTAAATTTAATATTTAAGTCGAGAGATAAACCTAAAGACGGGGAGAGGATATCTTCATCGTCTTTTTTATTTGGAAGGACAACAGCAGGTACGAATGTAAACGAGTTTACTGCTATGCAAATGACTGCAGTTTATTCATGTGTGAGAGTGCTTGCTGAAACCTTAGCAGGACTTCCTCTTCATCTATATAAAAGAGGAGATTCAAACTCAAAGGAAAAAGCAAAAGACCATGCCATATATTTTCTTTTGCACGATGAACCAAATATAGAGATGACTTCATTTGTTTTTAGAGAAACACTAATGACCCATCTATTACTTTGGGGTAATGCCTACGCTCAGATAATTCGTAATGGAAGAAATGAGGTCATAGGACTTTACCCATTAATGCCGAATAAGATGACGGTTATGAGAAGTGAAGATGGAGAAATCTTCTATAAATACAGTCATAAATCAGAAGAAGTTTATCTTTTAAAAGAAGATGTCCTTCATATACCAGGACTTGGTTTTGATGGTCTTATTGGATACTCACCAATTACAATGGCAAAAAATGCAATTGGTATGGCTATGGCTTGCGAAGATTATGGAGCGTCATTCTTTCAAAATGGAGCACAGCCTGGTGGGGTTTTAGAGCATCCAGGAATCATCAAAGACCCAGAAAGAGTTAGAGCGTCATGGAATGCTGCATTTCAAGGGCCTAAAAATGCCAATAAAGTGGCTGTACTTGAAGAAGGGATGAAATACCAACCAATAGCCATCGCACCAAGTGAGGCCCAGTTTTTGGAAACTAGAAAGTTTCAATTAAATGAGATAGCAAGGATATTCAGAATACCACCTCACATGATTGGAGACTTGGAGAAGTCGTCATTTTCAAATATAGAACAGCAGTCGCTTGAATTTGTTAAATACACTCTTGACCCTTGGATTGTTCGTTGGGAGCAATCTTTGGAAAGAGCACTATTAACAAAGAAAGAAAAAGAATCCTACTTTATTAAATTTAATCTTGATGGACTTCTGAGGGGAGACTATGAATCAAGGATGAATGGATATGCTGTAGGAAGACAAAATGGCTGGATGAGTGCAAATGACATAAGAGAATTAGAAAACCTAGATAGGATATCAGCTGAAGAAGGTGGTGACTTATACCTTGTAAATGGAAATATGCTACCACTTGATAAAGCAGGTAGTTTTTATCAGCAGAAAGGAGAAGAAATAAATACTAATGAAGAACAATAAAATATTTTGGAATTGGAATAAGAATTCAAATGAACTCTATATAGATGGAGTTATTGCAGAAGAGTCTTGGTTTGATGATGAAATCACACCAAGGCTCTTTTTTGAAGAATTAAAAAATAAAAGTGGAGACATAACTGTGTGGATCAACTCCCCTGGTGGAGATTGTATCGCAGCATCAAGAATTTACACCATGCTTTTAGAACACAAGGGAAATGTGGCCATAAAGATTGATGGACTCGCAGCATCAGCAGCTTCAGTTATTGCTATGGCAGGAACTGAAGTATTGATGAGTCCTACATCATTAATGATGATTCACAATCCTTTAACTGTAGCCATTGGTGACTCAAAAGAAATGCAAAAAGCTATGGACATGTTAAAGGAAGTCAAGGAATCAATCATCAATGCCTATGAGATTAAGACAGGTTTATCAAGAGAAGAAATTTCTAATCTAATGGATGGAGAGACTTGGTTTGATAAGAATAAGGCCATCGAGATGGGTTTTTGTGATGGAACTCTAACCGATAAAAGAAAAGATGAAAAAGTTACGAACATGGTCTTTTCAAGGCGAGCAGTTACAAACTCACTTTTAACAAAGATAAATAAAGAAGTGAAGACTCACTCAATGAGAGAAGTAGATGAAAGATTAAACAAAATTAAAAACACTTGGAGGTAATTATGAATATTAAAGAACTTTTAGAAAAGAGAACTAAAGCTTGGGATGAGGCAAAGGCATTTGCCGAATCTAAGAAAGATGAAAATGGTCTAATGTCTGATGAAGACTTTAAGACATATGAAGAGATGGAGAGAACTATCGAGAATTACACTCGTGAAATTGATAGAAAGAAGAGGGAAGAAGAAATGGATAAAACTTTAGAAAAACCTACTACTCAAGCATTAACAAATGAACCTGCTACTTTTAATGAAGAAGAAAAGCCAATGAGGGCAAGAAATGTCTATAAGAAGTCTATGATGAAAGCATTAAGAACTAACTTTAGAGATATTTCTAATGAATTAAAAGTAGGAACAGATGAAAGTGGTGGATATTTAGTTCCAGAAGAAATGGAAGTAGATATTGTAAATGGTCTTGAAGATGAAAATATTGTAAGAAAATTAGCTACAAAAGTTCAAACTTCCGGACTTCATAAAATTAATATTGCAGCTACTAAACCAGCAGCCCTATGGGTTGAAGAAGGTGGTCAACTTACCTTTGGAGATGGTACATTCGATCAAGTATCTCTTGATGCACATAAACTCCATGTTGGTATTAAAGTTACTGAAGAACTTCTCTATGATGCAGCCTTTAATTTAGAAAAATACATCACTGAAGAATTTACTAGAGCACTAGCAAATGCTGAAGAGGATGCTTTCTTAAATGGCGATGGAGTAAATAAGCCTACAGGAATTTTTGACTCTAAAAAAGGTGGAGAACTTGGAGGTACAACAAAGGCTCAAACAATTACTGCAGATGAACTAATTGATTTAGTCTACTCCTTAGACAGACCTTATAGAAAGAAAGCAGCCTTCATTTTAAATGATGCAACAGTTGCTCAAATTAGAAAACTTAAAGATGTTAATGGTGCATATATTTGGCAACCATCACTTAAAGATGGAGAACCGGATAGACTTTTAGGATATCCTGCCTACACATCTGCCTTTGCTCCAAAAGCTGATAAAGGAAAACTTGCTGTAGCCTTTGGCGATTTTTCATACTACAAGATTGGAGATAGAGGAAATAGGTCATTCCAAGACTTAAAAGAACTATTTGCTGGTAATGGCATGGTTGGTTTCTTAGGTAAAGAAAGAGTTGATGGAATCTTAGTTTTAAGAGAAGCAGTTAAACTATTAAAAATCGGTACTACTGCCTAAGGAGTAAATTATGATTACTCTTGAGGAGGCAAAGTCCTATTTAAGGGTGGATTTTGATGATGAGGATGAGATGATTGAATCTCTCATCCAATCATCAATAAAGCACTCCATGGATGTAGCTAGAGTTGATAGTGAGGAAGAACTTTCTAAAAATCCAAATGGAAAGATAGCTGTCTTATATATGACAGCGTATCTTTATGAGCATAGAGAAGAGGCAGATTATTCTGAACTAAACTTAACTCTAAGGGCTTTATTGTTTGGAATGAGAAAGGCTGAGTTCTAATGAGGATATCGGATTTAAATAGAAAAATAACCTTTCAAAATAAAAATGTTGAGGTAGATGAAATTGGTAACCATAAATCAGTATGGATGGACTATCTAACAACATCAACCTATATATCTTTTCAAGGAAAAGGAGAAGAAATATTTCTTGGGATGGAAGTAGACAGGTCAGATATTTCTTTTACTGTAAGATTTCAAAATAGTCTGAAGAACATTAATACTTCAGAGTACAGAATTCTATTTGATGATGAAATTTACAATATCATCTCAATTGACTTTATGAACTATAAAAATAGACTTATAAAGTTTAGATGTAGGAAGGTGAGTAGATGAATGTAAAAATTGAAAACCTAGCCAGTGAAATAATGAAGGGCTTAGAAGAATATTCTGATATGGCAACAGATGAAGTCAAAAAGGAAGTTAAAAAGGCTGGTAGCAATATTAGAAAAGACATACAAGAAAATGCACCTGTAGGGGAGACAAAGAAATATTCTAAGTCCTGGTCTGTAAAAACTATGAAAGAAACATCAAACTCAATAGAACTCGTAGTTCACTCAAGAAATAGATATCAACTGGCTCATCTACTTGAAAAAGGTCATGTTCTTAGGCAGGGAGGAAGAGTATCTGCTAAGCCACACATTGGTCCAGCTGAGGAGAAAGGAATCAGAGAATTGGAAGAAAATATTATGAGGAAACTAAACGATGGATAGGCTATTAAAAATAATTGAAAAAATAGGACTTCCATTTGCATACTCGCACTTTGCTGAAGGAGAAAGTCCAGATCCACCATTTATAGTCTATCTATTTCCAAAGAATAAACACTTTGGAGCAGATGGAGTAGTTTTTTACAAAAACACCCAGATAGACTTAGAACTTTACACTGATAAGAAAGATTTAAAACTAGAAGAAAAAATAGAAGAGATACTTGATAGAGAAGAAATCTATTATGAAAAATCTGAAGTTTGGATTGAATCAGAAAGACTCTATGAAGTTTTGTATGAATTCACACTTAATTTAAAAATTACGGAGGTAAATAATAATGGCCAATAAAGTTAAATTTAATATTTGTAACGTACACTACGCTCTCTTTGATAAAACCGAAGAGGGCGTTATTAAATATAAAACACCAGTGCCAATGCCTGGTGCTGTTTCAATTTCATTAGATCCAAATGGAGAGCCTGAAAGCTTTTACGCAGATGGAATTGAATACTACACTATTTCAAACAATATGGGCTATGATGGAGATTTAGAAATCGCCCTTATTCCAGAATCTTTTAGGACTGATGTTTTGATGGAAAAATCAGATTCAAATAAAGTTCTTATTGAATCTTCAAATTCTGAAACAGCAAACTTTGCACTTCTTTTTGAGTTTGATGGTGATCAAAAGAAAATCCGTCATGTCATGTATAACTGCTCAGCAGCAAGACCTACTCTCGAAGGAGAAACTAATGAAGAATCAAGAGAAGTCCAACCAGAAACCTTATCTATCCAAGCAAGACCACTTCCAAATGGAAATGTAAAGGCTAGAACAGGTGAAGAGACTACGAAGGAAACTTATGATGGTTGGTATAAGTCAGTCTATATGCCAACAGAAACGACAGTAACACCTTCAAGAGTAAGTGTTGGAGGTAAATAAATATGGCACTAACAAAGAAAATTCAAATTGACGGGCAAGATGTTATTTTCCGTGCATCAGCAGCTATCCCAAGAATCTATAGACTTAAATTTGGTAGAGATATCTTCAAAGACTTGATGGAACTTGAAAAGTCCATGAAGAAAAATGATGAAGATAAATCTAATCTTGATATAGGTTCACTTGAGTTATTTGAAAATATAGCTTATGTAATGGCAAAGCATGGAGATAAATCTGTTCCAGATAGTCCAGAAGAATGGTTGGATAATTTCTCAACTTTTTCAATTTATCAAATTCTACCTCAGCTAATTGAGTTATGGGGACTTAATATAAAATCGGAAGAAGTTCCTAAAAAAAAGTAAGACCAACAGAAAGACTAATGACCACACCCTTGTTTCTATTAAGGGCTGTAGAATTGGGTCTTTCTGTTTCTGATTTATCCCTATTAACAATTGGACTTGTAAATGATATGTTCACAGAAAAGAATAACGATGAATATAAATACAAAGAAGTAGCTACACAAGAAGACTTTGATAAATTTTAATCTACTTATGGTATAATCACTGTAACAGAGGTGATACAGTGGGTAAGAAGAAAAACAAAGGTCGAAGTCCAAAAATCAATATCAACGAAATTCCAAAAAGTGACAGAGAAGAGGCTGTTAGAAAATATAATAGGTCTCCCGAAACGGTAAGAATATATTACAATCAAAAAGAATCAACATTACTGGCTATAGATTCTTCAATCGAAAAAAGAGAAGTAAACTTTGATGAGGGAAATATCTTTTTTATTATTGGTGGAAGAAAAAACAAAAAAGACAAAATAAATCAAGCAGATATTATTAAGGCGATTAATGATGAATTAGAATTTTGGTTTTACACTGACGATGATATTTATAGTGAATATTAATTTTTAGCATCTATCAAAAAGGTAGGTGCTTTTTTGATGCTCAAAATTAAGGAGGTGAGATATTGGCAAATAGAATAAAAGGGATAACTGTTGAAATTGGTGGAGATACTACCAAATTGCAGACTGCACTAAAACAAGTTAATACGGAGATTAAACATACTCAATCTGAACTTCGTGATGTTAACAAACTTCTTAAACTTGATCCTGGCAACACTGAACTTATCTCACAAAAGCATAAGCTATTAGGACAGACCTTAGAAGAAACAAAGAACAAATTAACCTCTTTAAAAGAGGCGCAGAAACAAGCTGAACAGGCTCTTGCAGAAGGTAAGATTTCCCAAGAACAATATGATGCCCTTAAACGAGAGATTATTGAAACAGAACAAGCCTTAAAGTCTCTAGAGAGGCAGGGGGCAACTACTAATCAAACTCTTCAAAATATAGCTATTACTGGAGAAAAATGGCAAAACACAGGGCAAAATATAGAAAATGTAGGAAGAAAAATGATGCCAGTATCTCTTGCAGTAGCAGGTCTTGGAGTAGCAGCTGTAAAGACTGCGTCAGATTTTGACTCTGGTATGTCAAAGGTAAAAGCAGTATCTGGTGCAACAGGGTCCGACTTTGATGCACTAAGGGAAAAGGCTCGTGAAATGGGAGCCAAGACAAAGTTCTCAGCATCTGAAGCGGCAGAGGCTATGAACTACATGGCCATGGCTGGTTGGAAAAGTAAAGACATGATTGGTGGTATTGAAGGAGTCATGAACCTTGCTGCGGCTAGTGGTGAGGACTTAGCCACTACTTCAGATATCGTAACAGATGCCCTTACAGCCTTTGGTTTAAAAGCTGAAGACTCTTCTCACTTCGCTGATGTTCTTGCTGCTGCATCATCTAATGCCAATACCAATGTTTCATTAATGGGTGAAACTTTTAAATATGCTGCACCTATTGCTGGTACACTTGGATATTCAGTTGAAGATACAGCTGTAGCTATAGGTTTAATGGCTAACGCAGGAATAAAAGGTTCACAAGCAGGGACAGCTTTAAGGTCTGGACTAACAAGACTCGCATCACCAACTAAAGAAGTTATTAATGGAATGTCCATGTTGGGCTTATCTATTGAAGATGTACAGGGCCTTTCACTTGATGAGACTTTAAGCACCTTTAGAGTTGCCTTTGCTAATTTAGACGGAACTCAAAAAGCACAAGCAGCATCCATGATATTTGGTAAAAATGCCATGTCTGGAATGCTTGCAATTATAAATGCCAGTGAAAAAGACTACAACAGTTTAAGTGATGCCATATATAATGCAGATGGAACAGCAGAAAAAATGGCAACTACTATGCAGGATAACTTAGGTGGTCAATTAAAGATCCTACAATCGGCCTTAGAAGAATTAGCCATATCCTTTGGTGAACTCCTAATGCCAACTGTTAGAAAAGTAGTTGATATATTAACTAAACTGGTAAATGGACTTAATGCACTTCCTGCTCCAGTAAAGGGTGTCATTGCAGGAATAGGTGTTTTTATAGCTGCTCTTGGTCCAGTTCTTATGATTATAGGAAAGCTTGTCTGGTCAATAGGAACAATAATGACTAAAGGACCTCTAATAATAGGAGGAATTACTAAGATAGTTGGAATATTTACAGGTACCACTTATACCTGCAATAACTGCAGTAGTATCAGCCATTGGTATTGTTCCTATTGCTATTGGTGCAGTAATAGCTGGTCTTGTTCTATTATGGAAGAAGTGCGACTGGTTTAGAGAAGGAGTCATTTTCATATGGGAAACTATTAAGGAATCAACTGTTGCCATTTGGAATGGAATAAAAGAATTCCTCGTAAACCTCTGGCAAGGAATATCAGAATCTTGGACAAGTACCTGGATTGAAATCACAAGTTTTCTATCAGAATTTTGGTCTGGATTTATTGAAGGAGTTAAGAATACTTGGAAAGGCATCAAGGACTTCTTTGCCAATCTATGGAATGGACTTTCTGAAGGATGGAACAGTATTTGGACATTTATAACAACTTTTCTAACTGAATCTTGGAATACCTTTATTGAGGGAGCCAAGAGTCTATGGCAAAGTTTAGGAGAATTCTTTACAAGTCTCTGGACGGGAATTCAAACAACTTTTACAAATATATGGACAGCTATTTCAACTATAACTACAGAAGTATTTACAGCAGTTGGAGAGTTTATCAGGACTACTTGGGAAGGTATAAAGACTTTAATTTCAACTGTTCTTGATGCTATTAAAGTAAAGGCTGAGACTATTTGGAATGGGATAAAAACGTTCTTGACTACAGTAATCACTGCCATAGGAACATTTATATCCACATCATGGAACAATATAAAAGTAGTAATTCAAACAGTTTTAAATACTATTAAATCAATAGTTATGAATGTTTGGAATGCCATCAAATCCTTTATATCTGGAGTTCTAAATGGAATTATGACATTAGTGTCCAATGTTTGGAATAGTATCAAATCTACTATTTCATCAACAGTGAATTCTGCAAAATCAGCAGTCACATCTGCCTTTAATTCGATGAAGTCAGCTATTTCTTCTAGTATGTCGAATATTTTATATAGCATTAGAAATGGATTTAATAATGCAGTGAACTTCATTAGAAATCTAGCATCACAAGCCTACACATGGGGAGCCGATATGATTAATGGAATTGCAAGGGGAATTTCAAATGCAATAGGTAATGTAATATCTGCTGTATCGAATGTGGCATCAACTATTAGGTCTTACTTGCACTTTTCAGTTCCAGATGTTGGTCCACTTACCGACTACGAATCATGGATGCCAGACTTTATGGAAGGTCTATCTAAGGGGATAGAAAAGAGTAGGAGATTAGTTCAATCTTCTATGAAGAATGTAGCAAGCGATATGGTTTTAAATCCAAATATATCAGCAGTCGGTATGGGAGGATATGATAAGGAATCTGCTGTAAATGGGATTGATATAGGAAGACAAATATCTGATGCACTTGCAAATATTAATTTAAAATCAGAAAATACTGGCGATATAGTCATCCCAGTTTATCTTGGAGGTACTCTCCTTGATGAAGTTATTGTCAATGCATCTATGCGCAAGAATTTAAGAAGTGGAGGTAGGTAATGAAATATCAATCATATTTAATTATTGAAGGAGTAGACCTACCTTTACCAAATTCTTATGATTTGGAGTTTAGAGATATCGAGGCAGATACTGGAGGAGAGACAGAGGCAGGAACTATTCAGAGGGATATTGTTAGAAACAAAGTAGCAAGTATTTCTGTAGGTTTTTCTTGCAGTCCTAAACTTGTAAAGACATTGAGTAGTTTTTCTAATAAGTCTAATCTTAATGTTAAATACTTAGATACAGAAACATTGGAACTAAAAGAGACACAAATGTATCTAGACAAGTTTAAAGTCAAACTAATAAAAGATACTTCTTATAAAGGATTGTGGGAAGTATCTTTTTCATTGGAGGAATATTGATGTATCCAACAAGCAATGAATATAAAACAGCAATCAAAAAGAATTCTCGTAAATTTTACTGGACGGGAAATCTCATCTTAAAAGATGAAAGCACCATACATTTTACGAATAAGGATATTTTAAAAGGGTCTGGGTACATTCATCGTTCATGCTCTGGATCTTCTGAACTTGAAATAGGTACAGTTTATGCTGGAGAGTTTGGAATTAGCCTTCTTTTAGATATAGATAGGTATTCTTTAGAGGATGCAAAGCTAGAACTTTTTTACCATCAAGAATTAGAGAATAAAAAGATAGAAACTATACCAATGGGAATCTTTGATGTCACTGAAGCAAATAGGTCTAAGAAAATTTTAGAACTAAAAGGCTATGACTATATGCTTAGGTTTGATAAGAACTTTCCAGTAACAGATACTTTTGGTACAGCTTTTGAATTACTTACATTATCATGTGAAAAGTGCAAGGTAGAACTAGGTATGACAGAAGATGAGGTAAAAGCTTTTGTAAATGGTGAGGAAGTTTTGGCAATTTATCAAGACCATGATATAGAAACCTATAGAGACTTTATTCACTATATAGCATCAACCCTTGGTGCTTTTGCACAGGTCTCTCGTGATGGTAAATTGGTTTTAAAAAAGTATGCAGAAAGTATATCCACTGAAATTAAAACGAGAGAAAGATTTTCTTCATCAATATCAGATTTCAAGACAAGATATACAGCCATCAGCTCAACAAATGCAAAGACTAAAATAGCTGAATACTACTCTTTAGAAAATGATGATGGCCTAACTATGAATCTTGGAATAAATCCACTGATGCAGTTAGGACTTCCAGAAAAAAGAAAAAGAATGTGTGAAGTTCTTCTTACTGAAATTTGTAAGATTCACCACACACCTTTTGATATGGTAACCATAGGAGACCCCAGCCTCGATGTAGGAGATAGAATAGCTATTTCTTACGAAGAAGAAAAGATTGAGGGGCTTATTACTGACATTGAATACAAGATAAATGGAAAACATAGAATTCTTGGTGTAGGGAAGAACCCATACTTATCTAGGGCTAAAAGCAAGAATGATAAGAATATAGCAGGACTGTTAAATCAGATTGAATCTGAAAAATTAGTAGTTCATGCCTACTCCAACTATTCTGCCTTTAATATTTCAACAACAGATACTCCAATAATTCGTATAGAATTTGCCTCCAATAAAGAAACGGAGGCAATTTTTAATGCATCTATCTTGTTAAATATAATTTGTGATACTGAAGAAAAAACTAGAAAGATATCAAGAAAGGTCAAGAAACAAGTAGAGGTTTTAAATAATGATGGAAAATCCTATAATCCTCCAAAGTATGAAGAGAAAGAAGAAGTAGAAGAACTTGACTTTATTGAAAATATAGAAATACCTACAAGGCTTGTTGTTACTTACATTTTTAACGATACAAAAATAGAACATCATATTCCAAAAGAAACCTACCTAAGTGGTGACCATATTCTAAATCTTTTTTATCCATTAACTAAACTACAAGAGAAAACTATGAACAATTTCTCAGTGCTTATTAGACTTGAATCAGGTAAGGCTATGATAGGTAAAGATAATGCTATCGCAGCTATATCTGGTCAATCTTTAGGTTCTACAGAGGCTTGGGATGGAAAGATTAAAGTTGATGAATCTTGGAAGAGAATAGAACTTAGTCATTCATTCCTGCTTAGGAAATTGAAAGCTGAATACAAAGTAGAAAGACAAGTTCCAAGCCCACTAGTATTTAATGAAGAGGTAGGAAGATTTAAATATCAAGGATTGATGCTTGGTAAATATAAGGAAGAAATCACTACAGAATTTAAAGATAAGGAGGAAGAAAATGCTCAAAGGTAAATCAGTCATCGAACTAACTGATGTTAGAACAAATAAAAAGGAGATATATGAAGATGAAAACTTAATAACTAATGCAGTCCCAGATTTATTAAGATTGAATCCTATGGGACTTATGTACCCGATAGATGATAGTAAAAAAGTTGAATTTTGGAAGGAGATATTTCCTATAGCTAATAAATGCTATGGAGGCGTTCTTCTTTTTGAAGATAAATTGGAAGAAAATCCAGAAAAGATATTTGCACCATCTGATAATCAGATAATTGGCTATGCATCAAATGACGTGAATCAGACAGATGCTCCTAGAAGAGGTTCTGCTAATTTAACAGAAACAATTCCACTAGAAAATGGATATAAATTTGTATGGGACTTTTCAACTTCTCAAGCTAATGGAAGAATATCATCAATAGCACTTACTCACTACAGAGGTGGTAAATACTTTTATGGAGATACACATGGAAAAGACCCATTTTTATTATTAAATAGCACATCCTTATATAAAAAGCGTGAGGTCTCAGATTGTTATAATGGCTGTATTGAGATAGACTTCAAGTCAAACACAATAGTATCAATATGGCCATTAAATGACAAATCAATTGAATTGGTAAAACTAAAAGAGCCATTAACAAGTATAGGCTTAAATGATCCTATTTATACTAAAGGCTACAAAGCTGAAGAGAGGATTACTATTGATGTATCAGAGTTTTTCAGCAAGATAGGCACCTGGTATGAATGTTGTTTTTATGATGGAGAGGATGGATATTGGTATGGATTTGGGGCCAATAGAGACAATTTAATAAGAGTAAAAATAAATAAGAATGACTATTCTACTAGTACAGATACTTGGTCACTTAATGGAATAAGGCTTGGAAGTTTAGGAAGTTATAATGAAAAAGATAGAAGTTATTGCCATAGGTATAAATATAGTTGTGTTAAAAATGGATACCTGTATTCGATAAGTCCTTACAGAACAAATAAAATTTATAAGGTTAATATAAATAATCCAGTAGATATAACAGTTATTTCTTTAGGTAAAGAGGTTAGCTCTTCGAAATATGGAGGAGAATACAATTATCTTTACAAGTGGGGAGACTATATATTAGGTTATGAATTTGTAATTGATAAGAAAGACCAAGTAATTGTAAATAATGTTGATTCATATAATGGTAGTGGAATAGGTAACTTAATGATGGAGACACAGACAATTGGTCCATTTGCAATAGGTTTTGGAGGTTATGAGGAAAGATTCTATAAACTATTATTTCTTCACACTCCCTATCTTGGAACAATTAATAACTTATCTAGTCCAATATTAAAAACAGCAGATAAGACAATGAAAATAACCTATACCTTAACAGAGGAGGAGTAAAATGAATAAATTCTTAGAAACAATGAAAGTATTATTTACAGCGATTGGAGGATGTTTAGGATTTTTCCTTGGAAGCGTGGATGCTTTTATTTATACGCTACTAGCGTTTGTAATTGCTGATTATCTAACAGGAGTTTTAAGAGCAGGAGTAGAAAGAAAGCTATCCTCATCCATAGGATTCAAGGGAATAGCTAAAAAGATTATGATTTTTATAGTTGTAGGCATAGCAAACCTATGCGATGTAAATTTAATTAAAGGTGATGGAACAATGATAAGAACAGCCATCATCTTTTTTTATATCGCAAATGAAGGTCTTTCCATCTTGGAAAACTCTGTAGCTTTAGGCTTGCCAGTACCAGAAAAATTAAAGGAAATATTAAAACAATTCAAGGAGGAAAAATAAATGAGTAATAGTTCATTAATACAAGCAACGATTCTCTCACCAAACCATAGCGGAAAAAGAAATCAAAAGATAACGAAAATTGCTATACACCACGCAGCAGGAGTCATAAGTGGTAGGAACTTGGCAAGAATTTTTGTGCCTAAATCAAGGCAAGCCTCAGCTAACTATAATTTAGGATCTGACGGAGTTATTGTTTTAGGAGTTGATGAAGCCAATAGAGCCTGGACAACATCGTCTGGATGGTGTGACAATCAAGCAGTAACAATTGAAGTAGGAAACTCTACTAGGGGACCTCAGTGGCTAGTTTCTGATTATGTTTTAAACAGACTAATTGATTTAGTTACAGACATCTGCAGAAGAAATGGAATCTATCCTTGTACCTATACTGGAGGTAAGGATGGTGTACTTCAAAAACATGAGTGGTATTCCAATACAAATTGTCCAGGACCATATCTTGGAAGCAAGTTTCCTTATATAGCAAATGAGGTTAATAAAAGACTAAGAGGCAATAAGGCTGTTAGCAAACCAACATGTGGACTATATAGAGTTAGAAAATTCTGGTCTGATGTAAAAAGCCAGAAAGGTGCATTTAGAAATTTAGATAATGCTAAAAGATGTGCAGATAAATTCGGATTAAAAGTATTCGATGCTAATGGCAAGATAGCATACCCAGTTGGTAAGACAATCGACCAATTAGCTAGAGAGGTTATAAGTGGGAAATGGGGTAATGGAGAAGAAAGAAAAAGAAGATTGACTAACGCTGGATATGATTATAAAGAAGTTCAGAGAAGAGTAAATGAATTAATTTAATAGATTAAGATATAAGCCTGATAGATTCTTAGTTGATGAATTTATCAGGCTTTTTTACATAAATTTTATGTATTGTTTTCTTTTTTGCGTTTTGACATTGAAAATCTTTATCATATAATGTATAATCAAATTAACCGACATAAGTGTCGGTAGGAGGTGGTTTTATTAATCAAAGAATGTCTCAAGAAGATAGAAAAAAAGAAATACGACAAGCGGCTATGAAAGTCTTTTTGGACAAAGGGTTTAGAAATACAGTTATGAATGACATTATGGAAGCTACTGGGCTTTCTAGAGGTGGTTTGTATCATCATTATGGCTCTACCTATGAAATCTTATATGACATTATGGTAGAAGGTAATTTAAATAGAAGGGATATTATTCAAAAATCAATTTATGATGAAGGTTTAATACTAAGTCCGAAGTTGTTTTCGAGAATGATTATAGACAAGATACTTGCAGATAATGATTATGTAAAGCTTTATGTTATGTTTTTATGTGAGTTAAAAGAAAATGATGATTTGAAAGAACTATATGTGAAAATAAAAAAAGAGTCCATACAAGCATTTAAAGAATTGTTTTCTACTTTGTTTAACGAGCTACCTTCTGATGATACATTTGAATTTATGATTAATATTATGAATTCTGGATTGATGGCTTGCGAAATTTTGAACACACGTGAGAATTTTGTAAAAAATAAGAAATATCTAACTGAAATGATAGAGACTTATTTTACAAATGTTATGAAAAAAGATGATGAAAGGAGTTAAATTTATGGATCTATTAAAAAAATACATTAAGAGAAATAAAGCACCATATTTTATTTCTGTCTTGTTTGCAATACTTGGAGTAATTTCAAATCTTTTTGTATATATTATTCTAAGTAAGATGATTATATCATTGATTGATGGTAGCCAAGATTTTCATTACTATATAAATAAAATTTTCTTGATACTTTCATGTCTTATAATCAAAGAAGTGGTTATGTTTTTGTCAACAATGATTTCTCATAAAACAGCCTATCAAATAATACGAGATATAAGAAAAAGCCTTATGGAAAAATTATTTAATATGCCATTAGGAGATATATTGAATGAGTCCACTGGTAAGTTAAAAGACATAATTGTAAATCAAGTCGATAATACTGAAACAACATTGGCTCATATGATACCTGAGATGACAGCTAATTTAATCGGACCTATAATATTATTTGTTTACATGTTAATTTTAGATTATAGACTAAGTTTAATATCTTTAATTCCATTAGTTATTGGTGGATTTTTTATGACAGGGCCGATGAAAAGAATGAAGGTAAAGTTTCCACAAGCAGTTAAAATTGGCCAAGATATGAATAATTCCGTGGTTGAATATATAAATGGAATAGAGGTTATTAAAACATTTAATCAAGGCGAAAAATCTTATAGAAAATACAGGGACAATGTGTATAAAAAGGCAAATTACTATTATGATTGGATGGGAGAAAATACAAGAGACTATGCGATAAGTATGTCTATTGCTCCAGTTGGTATTTTGACAATTATACCATTTGGTTTATATTTCTGTATGAATGGTTCACTAGATGGTGGTGTATTTTTAACATTGATAATCCTTTCTTTTGGGACTATCCAAAATATTATGAGAGTAATGACTTTTGAAGATGATATTGGAAGAATGTCAACTATTTTCGAAGAGATTAAAAATATACTTTCTGCGAGAGAATTATCTCATAAAAATGAAAATTTGGATATAAAAAATTATAATATAGAGATAAAAAACGTAGATTTTTCTTATGAAAAAGATAAGCAAGTCCTAAACAATATAAATATAAATATAGAAGAAGGAAGTGTGAATGCTTTAGTAGGCGAATCGGGTTCGGGAAAGTCGACTATTGCAAAACTAATTTCAGGATTTTGGGATGTAGATAGTGGTTCTATAAGTATAGGAAATGTAAATATTAAAGATATGTCCCTTGAAAAGTTATCTACTGTTATTTCCTATGTAGCACAAGATAATTTTCTTTTTGATATGTCAATTAAAGATAACATCAGAATAGGAAATAAAAATGCTAGTGATGAGGAAATAATTGAAGTATGTAAGAAAGCAGCCTGCCATGATTTTATAATGAAGTTGTCAGATGGATATGATACAAGAGTAGGAGAAGCTGGTAAACATTTGTCTGGAGGAGAAAGGCAAAGAATATCAATTGCAAGAGCTATGATAAAGAATGCTCCAATAGTTATTTTAGACGAGGCTACCTCTTATATCGATCCTGAAAATGAAGCCTTAATTCAAGATGCAATATCAGAACTGGTCAAAGGGAAAACTCTAATTATAATTGCCCATCGTTTAAAGACAATAACAGATGTAGATAATATATTTGTAATTAAAAATGGAGAACTTTCATGTAAAGGAAGTCATGAAGAGCTTTTGAAGGAATCAAAAGATTATCACGATCTTTGGGAAACTGCCTTGAAAGGAGAAGAAAATGCTTAGTGTTTTTAAAAAAATATGGAATTTTTCTATTGAAGAACAAGTGTATATAAAAAAATCAATCTTTGCTAATTTTTTCGGTTCTATTTTTAATGCTCTACAATTTGCAGCCATTTATTATGCGATTTTTGGGATAGTAAACAAGGATATAAGCTTTAAAACAATAGGAATATCAAGTTTATTTTTATTAATTAGTATAGCCGGAGTAATTATTTCAAAAAATTCCTCTATGCTCAAACAAACACATGCCGGATATTTTATGGCTGGACACAAGAGAATTGAATTAGGTGAAAAAATAAAAAAAGTTCCCATGGGATTCTTCTCAAGTTTAAGTTTAGGAAATTTAACAACTATTGCGACTACTAACTTAGATAATGTAGAGACTTGGGTTCCAACTTTGTGTATTATGGTTTTCGGTGGCATGCTTAATGCTATTGTTTTTATCTTATCCTTATTTTTGTTTTCTTATAAGGTAGGTATTGTAGCAATAGTTGGGTCTATTGTATTTTTGTTGATTGTTGCTCGTATGCAAAAAAAGTCCAGTAAAAATGCGGATAAGATTCATGAGATTCAGGTATCACTTACCAAAGAAGTCTTATCAACATTGCAAGGAATGCAAATTATAAAATCATACAATCTGAGAGGAAGTAATAATAAAAAACTTGACAAAAGCTTTGATGGTGCTAGTAAATATTCTTTTGATTTAGAAAAAACTATAATGCCATATAGTTTATTAGCTAAAATCATAATAGCTATAACAATTTGTTTGATGTTATTTATATCAATAAAATTATATTTTGTTGAAAACAGTCAAATAGTCAATACTATTATGATACTTATAGCAAGTTTTGTAATATTTGATGGGCTTATAACATCTGGCTCTGCTATGGCTATGCTAAGAATGGTTGAGAATGCATTAGATTCTTATTCTTATGTAAATGATATGGAAGATATGAAAGAAGGAAGTATTACAGAGCCAATAAAAAATCACAACATAGTCTTTAAAAATGTATCATTTTCCTATGATGATAGACCAATTTTAAAAAATGTATCAGCAGAGATAAAAGAAAATACCATGACTGCCATAGTTGGTCCATCAGGATCTGGTAAGACCACATTTTGTAATCTTATTGCAAGATTTTGGGATGTAAATTCTGGCGAAATTTTAATAGGTGGAAAGAATATTAAGGACTATAAGATAGAAAACTTAATGAATTCTATTTCCATGGTATTTCAAGATGTATATCTCTTCGAAGACACTATTGAAAACAATATAAAATTTGGAAAACAAAATGCAAGCCATGAAGAAGTAGTTCAAGCTGCAAAAAAAGCAAGATGTCATGAATTTATAGAAGCTTTACCAGAAGGATATAACACTATAATTGGAGAAGGTGGAGCAAGTCTATCAGGTGGAGAAAAACAAAGAATCTCAATTGCAAGAGCTATGCTAAAAGATGCAGACATCATAATCTTTGATGAAGCCACAGCAAGTATAGATCCAGAAAATGAAGATAAACTTAAAGAAGCAATAGAATCATTAACAAAAAATAAGACAGTAATTATGATTGCCCATAGACTAAAGACAATAAGAAATGCAGATAAAATCTTAGTCTTAAAAGATGGAGAAATAATAGAACGTGGAAATCACGAAGAACTGATTAAAAATAATGGACTTTATTCTGACCTTATAAATGCAAAAGCTAAGGCGGAATCATGGAAATTAAATAATTGATTAAACGATAGATAATGAGACTGGTATTAGGCTAGTCTCTTTTTTTTTTGACCTATCAACACTTTTTAATAGAGGTGTGGATTTACATAAGATACTAATTTAAAAAGCCAATCAATTAAATTGCATCAAAATAGAGAGGGTTAGTACACGCTTTAAAGAGCGGGACAATTACTTTAAAACTACTATTATTCATGAAGTAATTATCGTTGTTCTCTTTTTATTTAATCTGTCTATTTCAGTATTTATATTAATGGCAATAAACTTTACTCAAAAACACTTCCTTTGTCCTAAGGAATATAGAGGAAAGAAAACTAAGGTTAAAAATAGCCTTAATTTCTTTGCCTGTGACATAGGAGGTGGAGTATGAGAGTAGAAAAGCTTGAAAGTGAAAAAGAAGTTATAAAGACTGAATATACAGAAAGGGATTTAAAGGCAGAGCTTAATTTCTATCTATCAGATAAGTTCATCCAGGATCTCTTTCTTTTAGATGAAATTAGCCATGAAGAATATAGAAAAATTAGAAGAGAAAACATTAAAAAATTTAGCCCTATTCTTTCAGAATTATTGCTATAAGACTTGATAAATACTCACTTGTACGGGAATATAGCACTAGCAGAAAGGAGGTTGAATGGATGAAAAAGATAACAAAAATAGAAGCGAATCAAAAAGAAGAATCTATATTAAGAGTTGCTGCCTATGCAAGAGTATCGACAGATGAGGAAGCTCAGCTTGTGAGTCTTAAAACACAAAAGGCACACTATGAAAAGATGATAGCAGAGAACAAGTCATATACTTTTGCAGGTCTATACTTTGACGAAGGCATAACTGGAACAAAGAAAGAATGTAGGGATGGACTTCTAAAAATGCTAAAAGACTGTGAAGACGGGAAAATAGACTTTATCCTAACTAAATCCATCTCAAGACTTGCAAGAAACACAACAGATTGTTTGGAAATCGTAAGAAGACTCCTTGACCTAAATATTGGTATCTATTTTGAAAAAGAAAACATTGATACCAGGACAATGGAAAGCGAGTTGATGTTATCCATACTTTCATCCCTTGCAGAAAGTGAGTCCAGGTCTATATCAGAAAATAACAAATGGTCCATAAAGAAAAGATTTCAAAATGGAACGTTTATTATATCAAGCCCACCCTATGGCTATGAGAACATAGACGGAAAGATGGTAGTGAATGAAGTAGAAGGAAAAATAATAAAAGAAATATTTGAACAGTATCTCTCAGGTAAGGGAACTCACAAAATAGCAGATGACTTAAATAAAAGAAAGATTAAAGGACAAAAAGGAGCAAGCTGGCATGGTTCGACTATAAACGGCATCTTAAAAAATGAAAAATATACAGGTGATGTCATCTACCAAAAAACTTATACAGACGATAGTTATAAGAGACACAAGAATAAGGGAGAAGAAGACCAGTATAAGATTATTGATAACCATGAAGCCATTGTAAGTAGAGAGGATTTTGAAAAAGTACAAGACCTAATAAAGATAAGGGCTATAGCAAAAGGAAATGGAGAAAACACCAAAAGATATCAAAATAGATATAGCCTATCGGGGAAAATCAAGTGTGGCGAGTGTGGTTCAACCTTTAAAAGAAGGCATCACTATAATGGAAAAGAAAAATATATAGCTTGGACTTGTAGTGAGCACCTAAAAGATATTCATAAGTGTTCCATGAAGTTTATTAAAGACAAGGACATAAAACTAGCATTTGTGACTTTAGTAAACAAGCTAGTCTTTGGAAAAGATAGTATCCTTACACCGCTTTTAGAATCCTTAAAGAGAGTGGACAGCAAGAAAGAAGTCGAGAAGATAAATAAAATAGAAGAAGGCTTAGAAAAACTAAAGGAAAGAAAAGAGGTTCTAAGCAAACTAATAACTTCGGGAGTTTTAGATGCAAGTGTTTACGCAAAAGAAAGCAGTGAAATTTCTAGTGAAGAAAGTTATTTACTCAAAGAAAAGGAAAGAAGTAAAAAAGCCATTCTTGGAAATGATGAAGAAATAAGAGAGCTTGAAAAGCTAATAGGAATCTTGGGAAAAAGCAAAATGCTAGATCACTTTGAAGGTGACTTATTTGAAGAAATCATTGTCCACATTCAAGTTGTCAATAGAGAGACTCTTGATTTTCATTTAAAGTGTGGACTTGTACTAAGAGAGGAAGTGAAAGAAGATGTCTAGACTATGTTATGGCTATACCATAAGAGATGGAAGATTAGAAGTTCAAGAAACAGAAGCCGAGAATATAAGAAAAATCTTTAAAAATTATCTTGCTGGCAACGCTCTTATAAAGTCGGCAGACCTTGCAGGCTTGAAGAAAAACAGCTCCAGTGTCAAAAGAATGTTGACTAATGAAAAATATTTAGGAAATGAAATCTATCCCAAGATAATAGATAGAGAGAGTTTTGAAAAGGCAGGTCAAATGTTAAAGGAAAGGGCAGTAGCCATGGGACGAGTTTGGGAAAAGGAAGAAGAGATTATTAAAGTTCCTTGTAAGTTTAGATATAAAGAAGAAGGAGTTTTACCACTAGAACCCTTTGAACGAGCAAGCCACCAGTACAATTTAATCGAGGTGATAGATGATGAATAACAAGGTCATAGTCATACCAGCGAAAAAGAAAAAAGGAAATTCCATCAAGGAATCAGAAAAGAAGAAACTGAGAGTGGCAGCCTATGCGAGGGTATCAACAGATAGTGATGAGCAAGCAACTTCTTATGACACGCAAGTAGACCATTACACAAATTATATAAAGAGAAATCCAGATTGGGAATTTGCGGGAGTTTTTTCTGATGAAGGAATCAGTGGAACTTACACAAAGAAAAGAGCTGGCTTTAACAAAATGATTGAAGAAGCCATGGAAGGAAATATCGACTATATCATTACAAAGTCCATATCGAGGTTTGCCAGAAATACACTAGACTGCTTAAAGTATATTCGTAAACTAAAAGAAAACAACATCCCAGTCTATTTTGAAAAAGAAAACATCAACACCATGGATGCCAAGGGAGAAGTTCTCCTTACCATTATGGCATCTCTTGCTCAACAGGAAAGTCAGTCTTTATCACAAAATGTAAAGTTAGGCTTTCAATATAGATTTCAACAAGGGCAAGTCCAAGTAAACCATAATAGGTTCTTAGGCTATACAAAAGACGAAGACGGAAAACTTGTCATCGTTCCTGAAGAGGCAAAAATTATAAAAAGGATCTACAGAGAATATTTAGAAGGAGCAAGCCTAAGAGATATAAAAGAAGGGCTTGAAAAAGATAAGATAGTAAATGGAGCAGGAAATAAGAAATGGCATGTGTCAAACCTCAATCAAATATTAACTAATGAGAAATATATGGGGGATGCTCTCTTACAAAAGACTTATACAGTGGATTTTCTAAATAAGAAAAGAGTAAAAAATGATGGAATAGCACCTCAATATTATGTAGAAAATAACCACGAAGCCATTATACCTAAAGAAATCTTCATGCGAGTTGGAGAAGAAATGTACAGACGAGCTAATATGGTAAGTGGCAAAGGGAAAAGAAGAATTTATTCCAGCAAATACGCCCTTTCAAGTATTGTCTATTGCTCTAAATGCGGAGATATTTACAGGAGAATAGCATGGAACAACAGAGGGAAAAAATATACAGTTTGGAGATGTTGTACAAGAGTAACCCATGGGCCAGATGCCTGCCATGCTAGAACTATTAAGGAAGAAGACCTACAAGAAGCAGTCGTAGAAGCCATCAATAAACTTATATCTGAAAGCAATGAATTAAAAGAAATAATAAAAGAGAATATAGAAAAAGCCATCACAGGTGATGGAAGTAGTGGAATAGAAGAAATAGACAAAGAAATGTTGAAAGTGCAAGAAGAACTTTTAAAAGTTGCCAATGCCAAGAAAGACTACACAGACCTTGCAGGCAGAGTGGAAGAATTAAGGAATGAAAAAGAAAAGATACTTCTAGATTTAGCGGAAGAGAAGAATGAACAAAGCAGGCTAAAGGAATTAGAAGAGTTTTTAGATAATCAGGAATTGGAAATAGAAAGCTACGATGAAGACTTGGTAAGGAAACTTGTAGATAAGGTAGTTGTATATGATGAGGAACTAAAGATAGTGCTCAAGTCAGGAGTTGAAGTCAATGTATGTGTATAAACATCTTGACTTTCAAATATAACATGTGCTACAATATAACTAAGTTATATTTGAAGAAAGGAGGGCAAATCGTGGCAAACGGAGATTATGAAGTAACTCATAATAGGATTCTTAATAGCGGTAAGAAAATTTTCAAAGAACAAGGATTTGAAAAGGCAAATTTAAGAGCTATTTGCAAAGAAGCAGGTGTTACTACTGGGGCGTTTTATGGTCATTTTGAGGATAAGGAAGCACTTTTTTCTGAGTTAGTTGAGCCGATTGTAAGCCAAATACGAAAATACTATGCTATGTATGAGGATGAGAGTTTTGAGACATATAAAAAGGAAGTTCCGCTTGGGAAAGAAACCATTTATAAAATTTTAGACTCTAAAGCACATGGTGCTGTTAAGATGGTCTTGTATTTTTTTGAAAATAAAGATGCGTTTGAGTTATTAGTGTTTGGTTCTTATGGAACAAAATACAGTAATTTTTTAGATGAACTCGTGGAAATAGAAGATAAAAATCACATCAAAATATTAAGCATGATTTATGGTGAAGATGGTGTCGGTAGTGTAATAACCGATATGGGAATTCACTTAATTAACCATGCATATTATTATGCTTTATCTGAAGTTGCTGTTCATTCTAAAAGCAGAGAAGAAGTAGAATTAAATGCCAAACTAATTTCAAAATTCTTTAATGAAGGATGGGGCAAAATAAGAGGTTTGTAAAATGGAAAATTTTTTTGCATCAAATATAACTTAGTTATATTAAAGATTTAATTTTATACAAATTGGCAACATGCTGCTTTATAAGCAGAGAAAAAATATTATATGTATTCAAGGAGGAGAAAAATGAATTTAAAAGGTATTGTAAAAATAGCAGTATTTTCTGTTATTGGATTTGTTCTTACGATGGGATTAGGATTTTTGACAGCTTCTTTTGGAATGATTCCGAGTTTGTATTTATCATCGGCACTTGCAACAATTATTGCCGCACCAGTTTTTGTAATAATGTGTAAACAAGTCGCACAAAGAGGAACAGCATTCTTATATTTCTTATTACTCGGCGTGTTCTATGCTCTTATGGGAATGTGGCCTGTAATAGTAGTTTGTGCAATTGCAGGAATATTAGCAGAGCTTGTGATTGGTAAAAAGGAAAATTACTCAGGCAATAATATGAAAGTAGGACTTGGTTTTGGTGCTGGTATGTTTATATATTCGCTTCATGCGATGTATTTCACATTCGTATTTGGAGTAGAAGGTCTTACAAAACAATTCCCTAAGATGTTTACAACAGACTATGCAACATTTCTTTATAATTTTTACACCCCTAAAAACATTGCAATTTGCGTAGTGATCGCAATCGTTGCATCAATTATTGGTGCTAATTTTGGAACATATATTTACAACAAATTCTTTAGCAACAGGAAGAAAAAAAGTGTTTTGTAAAGGTGAAAAAAACTATATAGAAGGGTACCAACTATTAGATAAAATCAACCCACTTACTATAGTTGGGTTGATTTTACTATTTTCAGTTATTCTAACTGTTGGAGAGCAATCACAATATTTATTTTCCCTTATTTTTGTCTTAGGACTACTATTCTTATTTTCTATAAGAAAGGCATTTAGAACGATATGTTCATTGCTTATAGTATGGGGGCTTATTTATTTGCTGAAACCCCACTTAGGAAATGTTTTGGTTGGTTCTATATATACAATGCTACTTATAGTGTTGAAATTTGCTCCACTTTTCATTTTGGGAAAAGTGCTGTCTTCATATAGTTCTTCGCATCTAATTGCTGCATTTAGAAAAATTGGTATTGATGGTGGAATAGGTATAGGAATCACACTGTTTTTTCGTTTTATTCCGGAAATTTCTATTAGGATGAAGGAAATAAACAATGGCATGAAAATTAGAGGATTTAAAGCAAGTATTTTCAAACCAATTAAAACATTTGAATTATATTTTGTTCCTCTTATGTATAAGTGCATAGATATAAGCGATACCTTAACTTGTTCAATCATATCAAAAGGCATTGAATATGATGGTAAAAAAACAAGTTTTCATGATGTAAAATTTACTTTTATCGATATTGTAATGTTAATGATTGGAATAATTTTGGTTTTGGTGAGTGTATGGAAAATATGTTAGAAGCAAATATACGCAAATTTTCATACGGAGAGGACTTAGTACTAAAAGACTTAAAACTGTCTGTAAAAAAAGGAGAGATAGTTGTATTAACAGGTCTTTCAGGATGTGGGAAAACAACATTTTTAAGACTTCTAAATGGACTCATTCCATATTTTTACGAAGGAAATTTAGAAGGTAATGTTGAGCTTTTGGGAAAAGAAATTTCTTCGTATCAGAAAGGTGAACTTGCAAAATATATAGGAAATGTATTTCAAAATCCCAAGGATCAGTTCTTTTGCGATGTGGTTGAAGATGAAGTTGCTTTGGTAGGAGAAAATCTTGGGTTAGATGGGAACTTATTAAAAGAAAAGGTAGATAAAGCATTAAATTTACTGGAGATAGGTCATATAAGAAAAAAATCTATCTTTGAATTGTCTGGTGGAGAAAGACAAAAGGTGGCGATAGCAGGAACACTTATTTATGATACAGACATTATCTTTTTCGATGAACCTTCAAGTAGCCTTGATTATGACAGTATAAGGAAATTTGAAAACATACTTGTTAAGTTAAAAGCGATTGGCAAGACAATTGTAATAGCTGAACATAGATTGTATTACCTTAAAAATATTTTTGATCGTCTTGTCTATATGAAAGATGGAACGGTAGAAAATATTTTTAAAAAAGGTGAACTCGATAACCGGAAGTGTAAAGAACTGGAATTAAGAACATTAAATGAAAAAGAACTTGTGTCGGAAAAAGAGCCATTAAAAACCAGAAGCTATATAAAAGTCGACAATGCAAATATTCACCAAGGAAAAAGAACTTTGATAAAAGATTTGACTTTTGACATTAAAGAAAAAGAAATCATGGGAATTATTGGTTCTAATGGAATTGGGAAAACAACATTAGCAAATTCTTTGTGTGGGCTTTCAGAAAAAAGATTAGATGTGAATTATGGAAAGAACAAGAAGGAACGATTGAAAAATTCTTATTTAGTTTTGCAAGATGTTGATGCTCAGATTTTTTTAGACACTGTGGAAAATGAGCTGATATTTTGTAAAGAAAAGAATACGGAAAGTGATTTAGAAGAAATACGAGATTACTTAAAGAAAACAAAGTTGTGGCATAAGAAAGTAAGCCACCCACAAAAATTGTCTGGTGGTCAAAAACAAAGACTTGCGATTATTACTTCGTTTTTATCCAATCGAAAATTGATAGTTTTAGATGAACCGACCTCTGGACTTGATTATAGAAGTATGAGTATTATATCTGATTTAATTACAGAAAAATCAGAGGAAGTTCCATTTATCATTATTACGCATGACTTGGAACTACTATTCAAAACTTGCCATTCTGTTTTAATGATTGGCAGTGAAAATTATAAAAAAATATCTGTAAAAGGAAATGAACAAGTGATTATGGATTTTATGGATAATAAAAAATCTTTGATTAAGGAGGAGAATGATGTTAAATAAGGTTTTTGAGTATGCTGGTTCGCATAAGAAAACAATACATTTAGCGAGTTTTATTATGCTATTAAGTGTCATTATGGGAGTTGTGCCATTTCTATTTGCTTATCAGATTATAAATCCCTTGATTTTAGGACAAAATTTGGAGTTCACAAGGTTAGTTATTTTGCTTGCCGGTATTTTGATATGTTTGGTTTTGCAAGCATTATTAGGTGGTTTGGCTCTTAATATGTCTCATAAGGCAGCATATAACACATTATTTGGACTTAGAACATCTCTACAAAAAAAGATGGAGAATCTTCCCTTAGGAGCTATTGAAGAAAAGGGAACAGGTGCTATTAAAAAGATGTATGTAGATGATATTGGTAGTTTGGAAGTTCTTTTGGCACACTCATTGCCTGAAGGAATTGCCAATTTAATTGTGCCTGTAATGGTATATATTGCAATGTTTTTCGTTGACTGGAGACTGGCACTTATGTCTTTGGCATCCATTCCACTAAGCATTGTCGCTATGATGATTATGTATTCCGCAGGAATGAAAAAAATGGGACCATATTATATGGCGAGTGAAAAAATGAATAATACCATTATTGAATATGTGAATGGTATGGAAGTAGTAAAAGTGTTTAACAAGCAAACGGAATCATATCAAAGATTTTCTAAAGATGTTGGAGATTATAGAGATTATGCACTCGCTTGGTATAAGACTGCATGGCCATGGATGGCATTGTATAGTGCCTTGCTCCCATGCACGATTATATTAACATTGCCGCTTGGCGGTTACTTTGCTTACATGGGCTATGTTAGTCTTTCTGATTTGATATTGGTATTATGCCTATCTTTGAGTATTGGCTTACCACTCTTAAAGGCTTTGGGATTTTTACCAACAATGCCACAGCTTAATTATAAAATATCTGCATTGGAAGATGCTTTAAATATAGAACCATTAAAACAAGGTGAAAACAGGTTTAAAGGTATAGATCATACTATTTCCTATGACAATGTTACATTTGGTTATCAACTAAGCAAGATGGGAGAGAATGGACAACCTGAAACATACATTAAAAATGTGATTCATAATGTGAGCTTTACAGCAAAAGTTGGAGAAAAGACAGCCATTGTTGGAGAATCAGGCTCAGGTAAAAGCACTTTAGCGAAACTCTTAATTCATTACTATGATGTTTTAGAGGGAAGCATTAGCATTGGAGGACAAAATTTACAGGATATGAGTCTTAAGGCACTGAATAAAGAGATTTCTTATGTATCTCAAGACCAATATTTATTTAATACTTCACTCTTAGAAAATATTCGTATCGGAAATTTGTCAGCTACCGATGAAGAAGTGATAGAAGCTGCAAAGAAAGCTCAGTGTATGGAATTTTTAGATAAGCTCCCAAATGGTATTTACTCTTTGGCTGGCGAGGCAGGAAAGATGTTATCAGGTGGAGAGAGACAAAGAATATCCCTTGCAAGAGCTATCTTAAAAAATGCACCGATTGTTGTACTTGATGAGGCAACAGCCTATGCAGATCCTGAAAATGAAGAAAAGATGGAAGCTGCGATTGCTGAACTTGTAAAAGGTAAAACATTGATTGTAATTGCTCATAAACTTCCGGCAATTGTAGATGCAGACCAAATATTGGTAATGAATCATGGTCGTTTAGTTGCAAATGGAAAACATAAGGACTTGTTAGAATCATCAGCAGAGTATCGTAAATTATGGAATGCGACAATATTTAGTAAGGAATGGAAAATTGATAGAAAGGCAGGTGAAATGAATGTTTAAGCTAATATCAAGAATTTTAAACTTGTCAGGAAAGTATAAAAATAGAATTAAAGGGGCATTTGTTTTTGCCTTCGTTGAATCCATATTAAGTAAAATGCCTATATTTATTGCATTTACCGTTTTGATAGGATTTTATGAAAAAACGAATACCTCCAAAACTTTTCTATATGTAGGAATAGGACTTGTTTTAGTGGTTTTATTACAAGCGGTGGTTCATTTCTTAAGCGATAAATTGCAAAGTGCAGCCGGCTTTCTGATTTTTGCAGACAAAAGGATGGAGCTTGGAAATCACCTTAGAAAACTTCCTATGGGATATTTCACATCAGGAAATTTAGGAAAAATCAATTCTGTTTTAAGTTCAGATATGGCATTCATTGAGGAAGTATCCATGAGTACCATAGCTAATATGATGAGTTATGTGCTTTCAACCGTTGTGCTTACTATATTCATGTTTGTTTTGGATTATAGAATAGGTCTTGTGTCTGTGTGTGTAACTCTAATAGCAACATTACTTGCAAGCAGAATGAATAAAATGTCTTTATCTGAAGCTGTTATCAGGCAAGAGCAAGGAGAGAAGCTAACAGATGCAGTTTTGTCATTTGCAGAAGGAATTAGTGTAATCAAAAGCTATAACCTTTTAGGAGACAATTCAAAGGCTCTTACAGACAGCTTTGCTTCATCAAGAGACACTTCTATAAAGTTTGAAAAGAAGATGACACCTTGGACAAGCGGATTGAACATCATTTATGGTATCGGAATTACATTTATTTTGGCACTTGCTTTGTATCTTCATTTACAAGGAATGTTGAAACTTCCTTATGTGTTAGGACTGATACTATTTGTATTTGACTTATTTAGTCCATTAAAAACTCTTTATGGAGAAGCAAGTAGGCTAACAGTTATGAATGCTGCTTTAGATCGTATTGAAGAATTATTAAACGAGACAGAACTACAGGATACAGGTAAAAAACATATCTTAAAGGCTAGGTTTGGTGAGCCGGAAATTAGTTTTAATCATGTGAAATTTTCTTATGGAGAAAAAGAGGTTTTGCATGATATGAATTTTGAAATGAAAAAGAATACAATGACAGCTTTAGTTGGACCATCTGGTGGAGGAAAATCTACAGTAGCCAACCTTTTAGCGAGATTTTGGGATGTAGACTCCGGTGAAATTTTGATTAGAGGAGTGAATATAAAGGATGTTTCACTATCTGAATTGATGTCGGAAATTAGTATGGTTTTCCAAAGAGTGTATTTATTCCAAGATACGATTTTTAATAATATTGCCATGGGGAAAGAAAATGCGACGAAAGAAGAAGTTATAGAAGCCGCAAAAAAAGCAAGATGCTATGACTTCATTATGGCACTTCCTGATGGATTTGACACAATGATTGGAGAAGGAGGAGCAACTCTATCCGGTGGTGAAAAGCAAAGAATTTCTATTGCTCGCTGCATATTAAAAGATGCTCCTATTGTAATTCTTGACGAGGCAACAGCAAGTGTTGATGTGGACAATGAAAGCTATATACAGGAAGCAATCAGTGAATTGGTAAAGAATAAAACATTATTAGTTATCGCCCATAGATTAAATACTATTAGAGATGCCGATAGTATTATTGTAATCAAGGAAGGGAATATTGCAGAACAAGGAACCCATAATGAGCTAATTGCTTTAAATGGGATTTATAAAAATATGGTAGAGCTCCAAGAAAAAAATAAAGGACTAAAAATTATATAAAAATTGGTCTAAGAGAGGAGAAGGCAATGAAACAAGATATGAAAGAACAATTATTAACAAAAAGACCGATAGATTTACTCTTTCAGTTATCTATTCCGGCAGTTATCGGAATGATTGTTATCGGTCTGTATCCGTTAATGGACGGAATATTTGCAGGGAAAATTATAGGACAGACAGCAATGACTGCCTGTGGTGTCGCAATGCCACTTACCTTTTTCAACAGCGGTGTTTCAACTTTACTTGGTGTAGGTTCTGCATCTGTACTTTCAAGAGCAATCGGTAAAGGGGATCAAAAAACTGTAGATAAAATTATGGGTAACCTAATCTATTGGGTGATTTTCTTCTCTGTAATTATTACAGTTGGAGGAATACTTCTTGCTCCGCATTTTTTAGATATGGTCGGTGCAACGGGTGAAATCAAAGCCTATGGTATTAGATACCTTAGAGTAATTTTTATAGGTTCTCTATTTGTAAACTTCACACAGTCCGCAAACATGGTTATGCGTGGCGAAGGACTGATGAAAAAAGCTATGACGATTATGGGACTTGGAGCATTACTGAATATCATTCTTGATCCGATTTTAATGACAGTTATGGGTGAATATGCGATTGAAGGTGCTGCCCTTGCAACCATCACAGCACAATTTGTTCAGGCAGTGGCAACACTACATTATTTCTTGAAAAAGAGTAAAGTTGTTAAAATCCATAAGATAAAGTCTGATGCGGAAATTAAAAAAGAAATGTTTTCTGTCGGTTCATCCGCTATGATGATGCAGCTTTTGTTTATGATTCAACAGACTATGCTCTATAAAATGGCATTTAAGTATGGCGGAGATACCAATGGAATTTTGATGGCGGCATCACTTCGTGTATATGCCTTTTCATTTATTCCTCTTTGGGGAATGAGTCAAGGCTTACAACCTGTTGTTGGAACAAACTTTGGAGCAAAGCAGTATGACAGAGTAAGACAGGCTATGAAGGTCTTTTCTATTGGCGGTTTAGTTCTTGCAGCAATCTTTTGGATTCCGTCTTTATTGCTTTCAAGTCAAATACTATCTTTATTCGGTGTAGAAGCAAACATCATTGCACAGGGTGTTGGAAACTTTAGATTGTTCTATTCCGTATTTATTTTGTATGGAGTAATGGTTATGACTGTTACTTTCTTCCAATCAATCGGAAACGGAAAGAAAGCTGGGATAATCGTAATGCTTAGACAACTGTTTTTGTTTGTTCCTGCCATGATTTTATTGCCAATGATATTTGGAGTAAAAGCTGTTTGGTTTACACAGCCACTTGTTGATTTCATTATGATTGTTGTTGGCGTTTTCATGATGATTGCGGAACTGAATAAAATGGGGAAAGAAAAAGTTCAAGCGTAAAATTTCTTATTAGGTGTTTAGAATTTGAAACATTAGAAGGACTTAATTTATGGAAAATAGTTAGCTATAAAATGGAGGGATAGAAATGGAAAAGTCTATATATTTATTTGAAAGAATAAACCACAATAAAAATAGTCCTTTTTCCTATAAGCTTTATAGCTGTTTGTCTTTCCATATGCTCGTCTAAACAATTAAATATAATTAAAGGAAGAACAAGTTTCTTTCGTTTTAGAGGACTTCTTATGCCAAGGTGCAGGAGTCCTCCTTTTTTTGTTGACTAATTGTCAAATCAAATGCAACACCTATGGTAAGAAACCAAAAAGTTCTTCTTTAGGTGTTTTATATTGTATACATTTTCTAGGTCTATTATTCATTAAACTTAAGTTATAATTTAAATCATTAATATTTACTTCCGATAAATCCATACCCTTAGGATAAAACTCCCTTAAAAGTCCATTACTATTTTCATTTGTACCCTTTTGCCATGCACAGTAGGGGTCACAAAAATAAGTTTTACATCCTAACTCTTTTTCTATTTTCTCAAATTCTGAAAATTCTTTACCTCTATCAAAAGTTATTGTTTTCACTAATTCTTTGGGAAAATCTTTTAGTGCATTGATTATTGCAGGTGTTACATTTTCTGATTTTCTATTTTCAACTAGAATTGCTATATAGTATCTAGATTTTCTTTCTGCTAAAGTTACGAAACAGTATCCACTTTTTCTTTTATGATCGAACCTGCCTGATTCTACTGTATCTGCTTCCCAGTGACCTAGCTCTTGCCTTTTGTATATTTCTTTAGGTCTTTTCTTAATAGTTCTGCCTTTATCGTTAAATTTTCCTCTTTTTTCTGCTGGTCTTTTAAATCTTCCTTTTCTTCTCAAATTTTCCATACTGGTTTTTGGCAGTTTTTTTGCGTGTATAAGCCTATATATAGTTGATGTAGATGGTATATGATTAATAGAATTTGTATTTCTATTTGATATTTGTTCAGGTGACCAATGTTCATTAATTTTTATAGTTAAATACTCAATAACATCTTTAGAAAACTTGGTTTTCCTATGACAATCTTTCCTTCTATGACGATATTTGTCATTTGCCTTTATTGGGAAGTATTTAGTGTAACTTCCTCTACTGGATTTTATTTTAGAAGAATTTCTTTTAATTTCTCGAGATATTGTACCAGGTGACCTTTTAAGTGCTTGTGCAATTTTTCTTATACTCATTCCTAAATTTAAAAATTGATAGATACAAGATCTCTCTTCTATGGTAAGATGGTTATAGCTCATAGTTAATCGCTCCTTTTAATATGTTTTGTTTGGTCACTTACATATTAACACAGCTGATTAGCTATGAGTTATTTTATGTTGCACTTGTTATGATAAATTATCTGTTTTAAAACGCAGACAAAAAGAAATGGAGGAAGCATATATGCCAAAAAAATATTACCTTTATATCAACGGACAAAAGGTCAAAGTCAGTGAAGATATTTATAAAGTCTACTGGCGAGAAAGAGAACACGAAAAGTATTTGGAGCAGGTGGAAAGAAAAAACCACTTGCTCTTTTTTCATCATTGGATCATGACGGACATTTTGTAGATAATATTGTTGATGAAAGTGTTGATGTAGAAAAGATTGTTGAAACACAGATGATGATTGAAGCAGTCAGAAATACAATTTCAAGACTCAATGCAGAAGAAAGGGGCATCATTGAGCGTTTGTACTTTCAGTATGAAATTCTTTCGAGTATTACAAGAATAAAGAAAGTGAGTTATCAAGCTATACAATGGCGTAAGAATAATATATTGAAAAAACTGAAGTTGTTATTAGAAGATTTTTTAAGATAATCGACTTGTAGATAAGGGCAGATTTTCCATTATAAAGTAAAGGTGATATAGGGCTATTTTTCTTTGCTTATTAATAGTATATTATGCAGTGAGAGAAGGAATTTATATCATAGATATATTCCCACATACGAGGCTTTTGAAAAATCTCAAATTTTATCCATACAGACCACTCAAGCCATGTGGAGACGGTAGCTCTGTTGTCCAAACTAGATGTCGACGATCATATAAAGATTGAATTTGGAGAAGATGAAATATCAGAAATTGAATTTTCAAAAGGTCCAACTTATAAAGAAATACAAAAATTTGTGTTGGAAAAGTACGGCTTTAAAGTTTCAAATCTCTATATAGCACAGGTAAAAAGAAAAAATGGATTGATTGAAAGAAAAAATTATAATGTAAGTAAGAAAGAAAAGAAGGATCAAGTAATTACACACTGTCCACCAGAAAAGGAAAAGGCTATAGAAGAGGCTTTGAAGTGGTTTGGGATTAAGAAAGATTAGTGAAACATAAAGAATAATAATAGTTATATTTGGAGGAAAAATGTCAGACAATGCGATTGAAAAGAATAAAAGTAATCCTATTGAACAATATACGGGATTTGAACACTTTTTAAATGATTTGGGATTACCCAGTGAGAATATTATAGCTTCACCAGAAGAACGTAAAAATATTATGGAAATGCTTCCAGGCATGATGAAATTAATGCCTATTAGTCAAAAGGAAGATGCAACATATTTATCTAGATTTGTTGCTAGTGCAGCAGTAGGTCTGTTTGATGCTTCTTTAAATTATGTTTGGAATGAAGTAGTTATTAGTTTACGTAAAAAGATATGTTTTTATGGTATCGATACTTTTTTCGATAATGCTGTAGGTAGTAAATTTAGAGATCAGTATGAAAATGAAGAAGATCTTGTTGGAATTAAAGATAGAACGATGTTGGAAACACTCAAGAAATTAGAATGGATTTCTAACATTGTATATATAAAACTTAAACATATTTTAGATATGAGAAATCAAATTGGAGCATCTCATCCGAATTCTTATGATATTAATTCTTATGAACTATTAGGATGGTTAAAAACATGTATTTCCGAAGTAATTAATGATCAGCCTTCTAGTTCAGCTATTCATACAAAAGAAATACTCGAGAGTATAAAAAAAAGTACGGCTTCATTAGATGATATAACTGTTGATTCTATAGGAAATGCAATTGAGAAGTATTCATCCTCAATTTCGAATACATTTTTACGTTCTTTGTTTAGTATTTTTGTAGGTGATAACACTAGTATGATAGCTAGATCAAATATTTTGAAATTATCAAAAAGAATTTGGGATTATTGTACTGATGATATAAAATACGATTTAGGTGAGAAGAAACTTCTTTATCGTAACAATCTCCAAAAAGATAAAGAAGATTTAGCATATAAATTTTTGGAGAATTGCAATGGATTATCGTATTTGTCGTTTACAGAACGAAGTCTTGAAATTAGTGCTTTATGTGATGATCTCCTAAATGCCCATAATGGATGGAATAATTATTATCATGAACCACCAATAGCTAAAGAAATAATGAAGTATATTACAACAGCATCAGATATTCCTGAAGAAATAGAATCAAAGTTAATTAGTGTATTTTTGGAATGTAGAATTGGTAGAGAAGTAGATTATTATAATGGAGTTTCTCAAGGTGCGATTAAATATTATGATTCTTTGTTGAAAATGTTGACAGAAGAACAAATTAAATATGTTTTATCTGATTTAAACAGACATATGATTTCTATAAATAGAGGGGATTCTGTACAAGCAAAGAATATTCGCGAAGTAATTAATTTATTATCAAGAGAAGATTTAAGTGAAAGAGTTAATGAAATAGTTAAATATATTATTGAATTCGACAACAGGGGTATTATACATAAAGTTTATCAAGATAAAGGATTTAAAGATATTTCAAAAGGAATTATACAATTAAATTAACAATAGAAGAGAACATATTTTTGGACAATAGACTAACAAACAGCACACACATTTTATAAAAAGATAATATTCAAGTCTAGAGGATACAGATAAATGAGGGACTTTCACAATAAATAGTAATATTGATTGATTAAATTTTTTTGAGAAATGGAAATAGTAACGATGTATTTAGATGAAAATGGAATACTCACTATTAATTTATTTGACTTTCTGTTAAACAAGGAAAGTTTAGACTTATAATGAATAACTTAACTGATTCGTTATGGATTTATTACCACATACGAGGCGTTTGGAAAATACTAAATCTTATCCATACTGACCACTCAAGCCATGTGGAGACTGTAATATTGATGTCAAGAGAAAATGAGGTGAAACAATAGCAAATAGCTTAACGGTATGGATGTAGGTATTAGATGAAGAACTATGGGATATAGTCGAGAAAATGAAATCTCAAATTCAAAAATAACGTTATAAAGATAATTAGAGTATAAGATTAAGTTATTAGTAATAAATCAGATATAAAGAAGGAAGTATAAAAACGTGAAAAGTTATATAAATTAAGAGGTGAAACTATGATAATAGATAGTTTTGATAAAGACACAGAGCCACTTATCAGTCTAAAAGACTTTTATGGAGAAAAGAAAAATATTGCAGAAAAATGTTTGATAATATATTCAAAAAGCATAATAGAATATTTGCTTGATAATTTTGAATGCGAAGAAATTGGAAATATAGGATCTGTAAATGGGTCAAGACCGGTATATAAAAGTAGATTTGAAGGTCAAGAATTTGTATTTTATCTTACTATGATGGGTTCGGCTCTTGCTTCAGGAGATTGTGTAGAAGTTAATTGGATTACAGGTGCAAATAAATTTATTATGTTTGGATCTTGTGGCAGTCTTGATAAAGAAAAAACTTTTGGAAAGTACATTATACCAACAGAGGCTTATAGAGGTGAAGGAGCATCTTATTATTATGCGGCGCCTTCTGATTATATTGCTATTAAAAACCATGATAAGCTTGAAGAATTTTTTATCAAGGAAAAAGCTCCCTACACTAAGGGAAATGTCTGGACTACAGATGTTATGCTTCGTGAGACACGCGGACTCGTTTCAAAGAGAAAGGCAGAAGGATGTATAGCAGTAGAAATGGAGCTTGCAGGTGTTCAAGCAGCTTGTGGTTTTTATGGATTTGAACTTTATAACTTTCTTGAAGCAGGAGATGTATTAGATGAGAGCTGTTATGAGGTCGAAGGACTCCATAATGCCAACCATGATCTTGGAAAATTGTATTTGGCATTAAAATTTTTAAAAGAAATATAAGATAAATTATAATGAGATTATAAGAGATTAAATGTATTGAGTATAAACTCATGTACTAAAGAAAAATAAACGACAACAATACAAACAAAAGAATAGTAGTATTTTTACATATTTTTCTACTAAACAAAATATTATCGCAGCATGATTTGTTGATAAAATGGTTTAAATATATCAAATTGATGTACTAAATATTAATATATAGTTAGAAATTTTGTGAAAATGTCGTAGCATCAAGAAGTATAGAAGGATGATATAAATTTGAATTTATATTGAAAAAATAAACTATAAAAACGCAAGGAGACAAATATGGATATTATTCGACTACCTATTATAAATGGAATAACCCCAGATTTATTAAATGGAACAGAACGCTATGCTTACGGGTTAAGTGATTTTACAGATAGCTGGGAATTAAAAGATTGGCAAGAACATGGAGGTTATCAAGGTTCAGTACTCTATTTATATGATTTACAAGAAAGCAAAGTTTATATCCCATTTAAGAAAAAGAAAAATGTAATTTATCAAATGCCATTATTTAGTGATGGTATGATTTATTTTTTACAAGTAGACTATGATGATAATAAGGTTAATCTATATCGAGTATCATCAAGTTTAGAACTAGAAAAGATAACAGATTTATCTATTGATGAAGTTAATCTTTACAACATTAGATTAATCGGAGAAGGTGTGCATATTACGAGTCAGGATGAAAGCTTTGTATGCTATTATCCCGAATCTTTTGAAATAAAATTAGAGGTAAATGAAAGTGTTCTTTGTATAGATGATGAAAAAATTTACATAAGTGTCTGGATTGAGGAAGGTGTTGAAAATGATGAGATAACAAAAGACTGCACTTACTATGAAAAAATACGTGTTAAAGACAAGGCGGGAAATCTCATTTCAGAAGAAATAGGATCATTAACTCAATTCCCAGACGGCAAATGGAGAATATCGTAAAGAATAATATATAAAAATAACATAATAAATTCCAGTTTATCGAGGTAATACCTTTTAACGATAACCTTAAGCTATTGTTAAAAAGTTCATGGATATGTTCCTACATACGAACGTAGCTACTTGACATACTTAGTGTTCACTCGTTTCATGTTGAAGCCCTAGCCCTACTTGTCAAGAAGCGAAGCTACACTGAAAAGTAAAGGCAGGTCTCATGCAAAGATTTCCCAAGAGAAGCGACCGAATAGGAAGCTTTGATTGGCAGAAATCGACTGCTGAAGCCTTAGCGTTGATACAAAAGATATAAATTTAGAAATCCTGCATTTTAAGCAGTTTTATAAGCATTTTGTCTTCGATAAAGATGAAGAAGGATACGTCAAAAAGACCCAAAAAACTACATGGATGTAAGAGTTGTTTTGAGACTAGTATGAGGAAACACAAAAAATATAATTAACTCATTTTGTACTTTCTACAAGAGTAGCTTAAAAGGCTGCTCTTTTTTTATTAAAAAGTAGGTACATATAAATTTTAAATATTATTAATAATACAAAATAGGATCTCCGAAAAGCAGAAGTCCAGACTTTTGAAAATTGGAGAGTAACTATAATAATATTAGTAATATTGAGTTAAGAAGAATCTTAATATAAGTTCATTATAACTTTGTTTTTTTATTTCCGATTTGTACCTACTAACGGTTGGACTTATGAATGACATGATTACAGGAGAAAATTTAACGACGACTATAAATGCAAGGAAGTAATTACTGAAGAGGCATTTGATAGATTTTAATCTACTTATGGTATAATTGTATAGTATTAAGATTAGAAATTACGGAGTGTGCTAATGAAAAAAGCTATATTAACATTTTCAAAAGTAATAATATTTTTTATTGTATGGGCAGTCTTGTCCACTGTGATAGATATTCCTGTCGAAAATCCTGTTATTTGGAGATTTATCGCTGAATTAATTCCTTTAGTAGTTATAATTATATTAACTTGGCTTTTTATTAGAATTGAGAAACAAAAGTTAAGAATTCCAATTAATGATAATTCGCTAAGAGGTTTACTCATGGGGATATTTGTCGGTATTTTATGGCTTGGCTTCTCTGCTGGTTTGCTTATACTAACTCATTATTTACTAATAACTGAAATAAATAATGTTCCTATGTTATGGATTTGGATAATATCAGCCTTTATAAATGTTGTTATGCAAGAACTTCTTGTTAGAGGTTACATTTATCAACTTATAAAAGAAGAGTATAATTTGCCAGCTGCAATTACTGCAACCACAATTATATTTACATTGTTGCATGGAGGCGCCTTTGAAGCAGGAATAATTCCTGTGTTGAATGTTATAACAATGTGTCTATTCACTACATTTTTATATGAAGCGGAGGGTACTATTTTAGCTCCAACTATGAGCCATGCACTATGGAATATAATAGGTGGACTTATTTTGGGAGGAGTTAGATTAGCTGACGATTATCCAAGCTTTATTACAATGACACCTTCAAAAAATCAGATTTTATCTGGAGGAGATTGTATGATAGAAGGGAGTGTTGTCGTTTTAATAGTAAATATCATTCTAATATTAATTTTTTATAAAAGGTACAAAAACAACACAAAGAAAGCGTGAACTTCATTTTAAATAAAGAAATATACTTGCAGCACTTACTTAATATGTAGATGCTTTTTTGATGCCTAAGAGAAAAAAAGCTATGAAACTTGACCTGACAACAGGTGATGCAATAACACCAAGAGAAATAGAATACATCTACCCTTGTATCTTTAGCAAAGAAGATATAAAAATAATGGCATATCCATTAGAAACAATATTAGCAGAAAAATACGAAACCATAATCAGAAGAAATATAACGACAACACGAATGAGAGACTTTTACGACCTATACACCCTCTATAAGCTAAAAAAAGATCAGATAGATTATGAAATTTTAAAAGAAGCAATAGAAAGAACTTCAAACATGAGAGGAAGTCAGGAGATAATGAAAGGCTATGAGGAAATAATCGAGGACATGAAAGAAGATTCATACCTAAGATCCTTGTGGGAAGTATATCTCAGTGAAAATAAGTACATTGGGGATCTGTCTTTTGATAATGTTGTTGGTGTAGCTGTAATTTTATCAAATAGAATTAATGAGATGTAATATTCCAGACACTGTCTGGAATATTATAGACAAGAAAATATTAAGGATTAAAGAATATGGGTTAATATACTACTGTTTATAAATTTAAATGTTCTTTTAAAGAGAACGTTTTATATTAAACCGACATTTAATGGTATAATATAATAAATATAAGTCTTCGTTATAGTGTATATTGAGAACTTTTAGGTATAAAATATTATTTAAATAACTAATAGATTTAGATATGACAAATGGTGAATTGATAAAAAAGCAAGGATTGGTAAAAAATACATTTTATAAAATTAATAATGGGCAAATCGTAACCACAGATATTTTGCCTAGAATTTGGAATGCTTTGAATTTTTATAGTGAAGATACTATACAAATTAACGACATTAAGGAGGTAAAATAATTATGAAAAGAATTTTTATTAGTTTTGCAATTGAGGATGAACATTTAAGAGATTTTTTAAAAGGACAAGCGAAAAATGAAAATAGCCCCTTTGAATTTGTGGATATGTCAGTTAAAAAACCATGGGATTCACAGTGGAAAACAAATTGTAGAACAAGAATAAAAGGATGTGATGGAGTGATATCAATAGTCACAAAGAACACAAAAAATGCAGATGGACAAATTTGGGAAATGAAGTGTGCAAAAGATGAAAGTATTCCAATAGTTGGAATATATGGAAATGATAGTCACTCTGGAGTTACTATTCCAAGTGAATGCGGATATATTAGACTAATGGACTGGACATGGTCAAATATTTCAAAGTGGATTGAGAATATATAATTGAAGAGAGGTTTATAGGATGAGTAGAAAAGCACTCGTTGTTGGTATTGATGATTATCCGGGTTGTCCTTTAAAAGGATGTGTAAATGATGCAAAAGAAATAAAAAGCTTACTTGAAACAAATGGAGATGGCTCTCCTAATTTTGAAGTTAAGTATGCTCCAAATATCCAGACTAAGGATGAGCTTTTGGATCTGCTAAATGCTCTTTTTTGTGAAGGAGATTCTGACATCTCATTGTTTTACTTTTCAGGTCATGGAACAGATGAATTTACGGGGAAGATAGTTACACCTGATTTTAAAGGCAGAGATATGGGAGTATCAATGTCAGATATTTTGGCTTTATTAAAACAATCAAAAAGTAAAAACAAAGTTGTTATATTGGATTGCTGTTTTTCAGGCAAATTTGGAGAGTTGGAAGTTGTCTCATCAAATGAAACAGTATTAGGAGAAGGTGTAACAATTATGACTGCCAGTAGTAGAGACCAATACGCTGTAGAAGATGGAATCACTGGTCATGGAGTATTTACTGAATTGTTAATTCAGGGATTGTTGGGTGGTGCTGCTGATGTTGGCGGAAATATTACACCAGCAAGTTTATATTCATTTGTTGATCAGTCGTTGGGAGCATGGGAACAACGACCTCTTTTTAAAACAAATATATCTAGATTTCTTCCTATCAGAAAAATAAAACCTAAAGTTCCTGTTGAAGTTTTAAGGAAGTTAAGTTATTATTTTCAAAATCCTGATAGTGAATATTCCTTAGACCCATCTTTTGAGTTTACTAATAATCCTGAGTATGAAATTGAAATTAAAGAACCTTATGCAAAAGATGAAAATGTTAAAAAATTTAAAGAATTACAACTATATGAGAGTGTTGGTTTGATTGAACCTGTCGGAGAAGAACATATGTATTTTGCGGCAATGAATTGTAAGTCGTGCAGGTTGACTCCTTTGGGGTTACATTATTGGAAATTGTCAAAAGATAGAAGATTTTAGGTAAAATTTTTATGATTTTAACAAATGAATTTTAATAATAGAATCTATAAAAAGAGACATTGGATATGAATCTGAAACAAGGATTTTAAATAAAAATCACTCCGTTTTTTAAAAAAAAATTCATACGACTTGTTTATAGCACATAGTTTTTTAGATAAAAACTGATACTGACACTGATGGATTTATTTAACATTGCAGGTTATTCCGTTTATGCAGACTGGATAAATGACAAAATTTGGATAGAAATAATGTATCATCTGAAACGGCTAATGTTATTAAAAATAGAATATCTAATTGTAAATGCTTATCTTATATCGCCACTGGGAATATTGTTAATTCAAAATGGTGTCGGTGGGGATTGGGTTTGGCAGAAGGCATGTAAATGGGAAATCATGTATTTTACCAGTATTGGAGGAATCTTACACTTTTATAGGTCTTGAATATTTAGGTCTTTATCCATACATAGAATATGAAAAAATAAGTGGAAATAGTACTTATGAATTTTGGGTTATAGATCAAGTCTACAGTAGTCGATATACTTCTCTTGGGAACTGGTTATATGGAGTGGAACTAAGAAGATATTAAAACAATAATTACATGATTGAGGTTTATATCTTCAGTTTTGTGACATATAAATTATATAATTTTACGTATTTGGAAATGTAGTTCATATTGGACGTTGAGGAAGAATACTCTTGAGTAAGAGTATTCTTTTTTTAAAAAATTTGCTAAAAATATTTTTTTAATTCGCGAGTTTTGAATGTAATTTTATAAATCTGGTAGATTGATTAGAAAAATAAAAAAATAATCATTTTCATTAAAAATGCTATTTGATGTACATAGTTTTTATTTAGAATGTAATATTACTCATCTGATATTTAATGACTTATATAGGCATTAGATTTTGTATGATTTGGAGATTCATAACACTTAAATCTTGATTTTATATCGCAAGATTTATTTTGCTTTATTAAGAAGTAGGGAATGGATCTGACATATTTCTCTTGATAATTTTTCTATTTCTTTGTTCATTGATTCAATTTCATTCTTATAAATGACTCTAGTTGTATTAGTAGCTTTTGCAATCTGGTTTATATTATTTGTTGCATTTGATAGTAGCCATTGTAGGTTTCTGAATGGTTCTAAATCTACTACATAAATTTCTTTTTCTTCTTTAGTTAGTTTTATTTCTATTCTTTCATTTCTAAATCTATTTGCCATTTTATTCTCCTTTATAAAATATATTTCGGGGTCTTAGGGTTTCCATAACAAGGTAAAAATTAGCAGTAGACTTCAACCAATCGCTAACTATATTAGCTCTTGGAAATTCCTTGCATAGCACCTACCAAACACTCAAGTAAACTTTCGTGTGGTTAGGTGCGAAAAAAATGGAGCATTCCGTAAAGGTCTGCTCCATTAATTTTTTCGTAAGTGTCCGTACACTTACTGTGCTTGCTATTAAAGCTATTAAAGTTATAAGCGTTAAGCTTGTATTAGGTTTTATTAATTATACCGCATTTAAAGAAATTAATAAAGAAGTATAAAGGGCGTTCAAGCAAATATCTTAAATAATATTAATAAAATTTAAAATAATTCATGTATTGAAATTAATTATCAAATGAGTTACAATAAAACTGACGATATCGTCGGAAATGTTTATTGACAGGAGATAAAATTTTGAATGATAAAAAATTGAAAGTAGGAGAAAAAAGGAAGTTAGAAATTCTGGAAGCGGCAAAAAAATGTTTCTTAGATAAGGGTTTCCAAAATACAACTATGGAAGATGTTATAGAAAAAGTAAGTTTAAGTAAAGGTGGTGTTTACTATTATTATGGCTCAACCTATGAAATGATTTATGATTTTATGAACTTAGGTATCAAATATAGAGGAGAAAAAAACAAAACTATCGACACATCTAAGTTAACGAGTTTAGACGCAATTACTGAGATGATGATGGAAAGAATTTATGATGAAAATGAATTTAAAAGCATATATGCAATTTTTTTGAAACTACAAAATGAAGATAAAAGATTGTGTGAAATGTTTGAAAATTTAAAAGAAACAAACACAGAAATTTTATCGTCTGCATTTGATTCAAACGATAAGCTCTCATCTATTTTTAAAGATGAGTTTTTAGTGACCTTTGTAAATACTTTGATTTTAGGATATGAAAGTTTAAATCAAAAAGAAATTTTTATTGAAAATAGAGAAACAATTAAAAAGATGGTGGAAGGTTATTTGAGAGAAAAACTTATTAATTAGGAGATTTTTATGGGTAAGGAGTTAATGTGCCATCTTTATGGAAGAAATTTAGAAAAAATAATAGAAAATTCTAAAGGGAGAATTTGCGAATTTCATAATTTGGAAAATGGAAAGTATATAGTTTCGAAGTACGAAATTTTCAAAGGGGTAACAGTTTTTTATAATGATATACACACTTCTGTCATAAAGAAAAAATTATCAAAAAATTTAAATCAAAGCTATGAGATTAATCATTGTAGAGAAGGAAGATTTGAATGCGTGTTAAGCGATGGAACTATTACTTATATGGAATCGGGAGATTTTGCAATCAATGAAAGTAGTAACAGCTCTGAGGAATCTTTTTTTCCTATATCTCATTATCATGGTGTGACTTTTTATATTAATCCAAAAGAATTTGATAGCGAAATATATTTTTTAGAGGAAATGTTAGGGATTAAATTTGAAGTTGTTTTAAGAAAATTATGCAATAAGGACAAAGTTTTTGTACAAAGAGCTACTCAGCATATTGAACATATTTTTTATGAAGTTTATAAAGTTCCAGATGAAATTCTAATTGAATATCTAAGGATAAAATTTCAAGAACTTTTCCTATATATTTCAAGCCTTGATACCAGTAACAAGGTAAGCGATAGGAAATATTTTATTAAGACAAATGTTGATATTGTAAAGAAAATAGATGAATTTATAAAGAATAATTACGAAAAAAATATAACTTATGATAAACTATCAGAAATCTTTAAGATAAATTCTACCACAATGAAATCTTGCTATAAGAGTGTTTTTGGGCAAACAATTAAGGAAGCTATAACAAGTAAAAGATTGGAGGTAGCAGCTGATTTTTTGAATAATACATCAATTTCAATTACGGAAATTGCTATTAGGGTAGGTTTCACAGATCATGCTAAATTTTCAAATACTTTTAAAAATAAGTTTAATCTCACTCCTTCAGAATATAGAAAAATATCTAAAACAGCACATTTAGTCTAAATAGTCAAGAAAATAAGCTTAGTCTATTATAGAATGATAACAGCTATCAACTAAGGAGGTTGAATTATGGAAAGTAAAAAATTAACTATAAAAGATTTGGCAACCATAGGAATCTTTTCTGCAATCATGATTGTTGTATTCATTGCTTTTTCAATGATCACAGGGGCATCATTATTTTTCAATATGATTTTTAATGCTGTGTTTACTGCACTAATTTTAGGACCATTTTTTGTTTATATGGCTATGAAAGTAGGCAAACCGGGAGTTGCACTAATTTATAATATTATACAAGCTATATTAGCAACTGTCTTTATGGGTCCTTTTATGATTCCATGGTTTGTAGGTGGCGGGATAATTGCAGAGTTATCTATGCTTGGTACAGATAGCTATAGGAATATAAAAAGAATTACTATTGCTTGGATAATTACATCATTAACTAGAGCGGCTCATGGTATGAGCGAAATATGGTTTTTTAAAGATGCTTTCATTAAGTCTGGCGTATCTCCAGAACAAGTTCAAATACAAACTCAGTATTATACAAATCCTAAATGGATTCTTATTTCTTTAGCATGTACTATTGTGGCGGCAATTATTGGTTGCTATTTAGGAAATAAGATGACAGAAAAGCATTTTAAAAAGACAGGCATAATAAAATGATGCATTTGGACTTACGTTCCAAATTAGTAGTATTTTTAAGTACAGTATTTTTGGTTTCAGTATTGTCCAAAGATACTGTACTTTTTTTATTAGCCGCCATTCTAGTTATTTATGTATCACTGCAAGGATATAGCAAATCTACTATAAAACTAATTATTGCAATGGGTGTTTTAAGTTTTTTGAGATTTGTCTCAAATGGTGAAGGTTTTGGCATTTTGATTCCAGATATGTTTCTGTTTATGGTTATAAGAACATTAGTTATAGTTCTATCAGTAATACCAATTTTAAAAACACCTCCAGGAGAGATAATGGCAATAATGAAAAAAATGAAAATTCATAGAAATGTTGCTTTGCCACTTATTTTCATGATGAGATTTTTCCCAGTAGTTAAAAGTGAGTTTAAAGAAATTATCGACTCATTGAGATTAAGGGGATTAATTTCTATTAAAAAACCATTTTTAACGATGGAATATTTATTTGTTCCTATGATGTTTTCATCTTCAAAAATAGCTGAAGAACTTGCCGCCGCATCGGAAGTAAGAGGAATTTCTGCATCTGGAAAACATAGCTCAAGAAGAGAAATAAAATTTAGAAATCTTGATGTTATTGTTTGTTTAATCACCATATTTATCACAATGAGCATGATTTTCCTGGAGAGGAGTTATTAAGATGATCAATTTAAAAAATGTAAGCTTTGCCTACAGTAAAGATTCAGCAAACATCTTAAAAAATATTAATTTGGAAGTTAATGATGGAGAATGTGTTGCCTTTATAGGGGCGAGTGGTTGTGGGAAAACTACCCTTACAAGACTTATAAATGGTCTTGCTTATAAATTTTATGGAGGGAAATTAAAGGGGGAAATTTCCATAGATGGAATAAATCCCATGGGAAAAGAATTATATGAAATAGGAAGGAAAGTAGGATCTATTTTTCAAAATCCCAAGAGTCAATTTTTTGCAGAAAATGTAGAAGATGAAATTGCCTTCGGGCTTGAAAATTATGGGATAGAAAGAGAAAAAATAGATGAAATAATCAATAATTCCTTAAAATCTATTAATGGAGAAAATTTAAAAGATAAAAACTTATTTAGTCTTTCAAGTGGAGAAAGACAAAAAATAGCAATTGCTTCAATAAATGCACTTAATCCACCTATTTATGTTTTTGATGAACCGTCTGCTAACCTAGATATGAAAAGTGTAGAAGCTTTAAGAAAACTTATGCTTTTATTAAAGAAAAATAAAAAGACAATAATCATTTCAGAGCATAGGCTATACTACCTTAGAGGAGTAGTGGATAAATATTATTATCTTGAAAATGGGGAAATTAGCAATGTTTTTACAGAGGAAGAACTATTATCAAAAAGTGAAGATTTTTTCAATAAGTTAGGATTAAGATTCTTTTCTTTAAATAAAATATCTCCTAAAATAAATAAGTTAAAAGAAATAAATTCTATAAACTTAGAAAAAATTTCTTTTTCCTATAATAAGAATGTCCTTATAAAAGATTTGACATACGAATTTAAAAGTGGAAATATTTATGGAATTATTGGGGATAATGGCATAGGCAAATCTACTCTGTTTAAAATTTTAAGTGGACTTATGAAAAAAGATAGTGGTTTTATATCTATAAATGGAGAAAAATTAAACAAAAGAAATAGGCAAAAAAGAATATACTACCTGTCAAATAATCCTGATAGTAATCTTTTTGAAGTTTCAGCAGAAGACGAGTTAAAACTAAATAATAAAGATGCAGATACAGATAAAATATTAGCTGATTTTAACTTGGAAAATGTAAAAGACATCCATCCACAAATCATGTCAGGCGGACAAAAACAAAGATTAACTATCGCTTCAGCAGAACTTTTAGAAAGAGATGTTTATTTATTTGATGAGCCAACAAGTGGTTTAGATGGACATAATATGCAAATTATTTCAGAAAGAATGAAGAAATTACAAGAAAAAGAAAAAATTATACTTATAATTTCCCATGATTATGAATTTTTGTGTAATTCCTGCAATAAAATTCTTTATCTAGACGGATACTCTTTTGAGGAATTTTCTACAAAGGAGGATAAAGAAAAAATATTAGCTATATTAATGGGAAAAAAATTTAATATTAAGGAGGGGATTTGATGGATCTAATAAAACAATATGTAAAAAAGAGAAAAGGCTCATATTTTATGTCAATCTTACTGGCAATAATTGGAGTAGTGGCTGGGCTTTTTTCTTATATTTTTATGGCGAAAATTGTTGTGAATTTGATTAATGGCGTAAGCGACATGAATTTATACACTCCACTTTGCATAAGTATTTTAATAACATTTGTTATTAAAGAAGTGGCAGCAGGAATATCAACAAGTATTTCCCATACGGCAACCTTTAATTCATTAGGAGAAATTAGAAATGATATTTCCAAAAAATTATTTAAGATGCCACTAGGAGATGTATTATCAAGAACATCTGGAGAATTAAAAAATATTATAGTTGAGCAAGTTGATTCTATGGAAACTTCACTTGCCCACCTTGTTCCAGAATTTACGGCAAACTTAGTAGGACCTGTTCTATTATTTATTTATATGTTTACCTTAGATTGGCGATTGACCTTGCTATCACTAATTCCTTTTGTAGTAGGAATGGCTACCATGATGTCTGTTATGAATGCTCATTATAAGGAAATGTTTGGAAAGTCAGTTGCCATTGGTCAACATATGAATAATTCCATTGTTGAGTATATAAATGGGATAGAAGTAATAAAGACATTTAATCAAAGCGAATCATCTTATAAAAAATATGCTGATGCAGTTTATGATAATGCAAGCTTTTATTATAACTGGATGGGTGAATCTATGAATAGGGTTGCCATAGGTAGATTACTTTCTCCTATGGGAATTATTACAATCATACCATTTGGGATTTTATTTTATATAAATGGAAGTATTGAGTTAGGAAATTTAATTACCTTAATCGTCTTATCCTTTGCTACAGTTTCTAGCATTTTAAAAATCATGAACTATATGGATGATATGTCAAGAATATCAACTATAACTTCTGAAATAGGAAAGATTTTAGATTCAAGAGAGTTAGAAAATATTGACAAGGGAGAAAAAATAGAATCCTATAATATAGAACTTCAAGACGTAGACTTTTCTTACGATGGAAAAAATAAGGTTATAGATAATCTTTCTATGGAAATAAAAGAATCTTCTGTTTCAGCCCTCGTTGGTCCTTCGGGATCAGGCAAGTCAACAATAGCAAAACTTATTGCTGGTTTTTGGAATGTAGATAAGGGATCTATTAAAATTGGCGGAGTAGAAACAAAAGATGTGTCGCTCGAAAACTTGTCTTCACTTATTTCTTTTGTATCCCAAGACAATTTCCTCTTTGATATGACTATAAAGGAAAATATTAGGCTTGGAAATAAGAATGCCTCTGACGAAGAAATTACAGATGTATGTAAAAAATCTGCCTGCCATGATTTTATTATGAATCTATCTAATGGTTATGATACAAGAGTTGGTGAAGGTGGAGGTCATCTATCTGGAGGAGAAAGACAAAGAATATCTATTGCTCGTGCCATGCTAAAAAATGCACCAATCGTAATTTTAGATGAAGCAACTTCTTATATAGATCCTGAAAATGAAGCTCTCATACAAAACGCCTTGGCAAATCTAGTTAAGGGTAAAACTTTAATCATAATCGCTCATAGGTTAAAGACAATTGTTGATGCCGATAGGATATTCGTTATTAAAGATGGTAAATTGAATTCTTATGGTACTCATGAAGAACTATTAAAGTCATCAGAACTTTATAAGGAAATGTATGCTGCAAATTTAAGGGGTGATGAAAATGCTTAATGTGTTTAAAAAGATATGGAATTTTTCAAAAGAAGAACAGGTATATATTAAGAAATCTATTCTCGCTGGATTTTTGCACGCAGTATTTAATGCCCTTGAGTTTGGTGCAATTTACTATATGCTAGTAAATATTTTCTCTAAAACTTTAGACTATAAGGCTATCTTTGTTTGTCTTGGAATATTAGTTATATCCCTTGTTGGAAAGATAATGACACAAAAATCATCACAAATGGCACAAACACACGCTGGATATTTTATGGCAGCTCATAAGAGGATAGAAATAGGAGAAAAAATAAAAAGAGTTCCTATGGGTTTCTTTTCAAGCTTTTCACTAGGAAGATTAACTACTATTGCTACATCTTCACTTTCCCAAGCAGAAATGTGGGTGCCTATGCTTTTGGTTCTTGTACTTGGTGGAGTTTTAAATACTTTAGTTTTTGTCCTTGGAACTTTAATTTTTAACGTAAAGGTAGGACTGGTTGCTGTAGCAGGTGTGGTAGTATTTTTCATCGTTACATCAATGATGGAGAAAAAATCATCAGCTAATGCAGATAAAATGACAGAAACACAAACAAGACTTACAAAAGAAGTATTAGCAACTTTACAAGGAATGCAGGTTATAAAATCCTATAATCTTGGTGGAGAAAATAACAGAGCTTTGAGAAAGTCTATAAAAGATACATCAAATATACTTTTAGATTTAGAAATATCTGTAGCACCATACACAGTTATTCAAAGAATTGTAATGGGAATAACAACAGTAGCTATGGTCTATGTATCATTAAAATTAAATTTATCTGGTGAACTTCCACTTGCTGAAACAATTCTTATGATTATGGCGTCCTTTATTATCTTTGAAGGCTTAATCGGGGCAGGATCAAACATTGCAATCCTAAGAGCTTGCGAAAATGCCATAGATTCTGTAGGTTTTATCGACTCTATGCCTGATATGAGAGAAGGAAGTATTACAGATCCAATAAAAAATCATGATATTGTCTTTAAAAATGTCAGCTTTTCTTATGATGACAGACCAATTTTAAAAAATGTATCAGCAGAGATAAAAGAAAATACCATGACTGCCATAGTTGGTCCATCTGGATCTGGTAAAACAACATTTTGTAATCTAATAGCGAGATTTTGGGATGTGAATTCTGGTGAAATATTAATAGGTGGAAAAAATATTAAGGATTATAAGATGGAAAATCTTATGAATTCAATTTCCATGGTCTTTCAAGACGTCTATCTATTTGAGGATACAATTGAAAACAATATAAAATTTGGAAAACAAAATGCAAGCCATGAAGAAGTAGTTCAGGCTGCTAAAAAAGCAAGATGTCATGAATTTATAGAAGCTTTACCAGAAGGATATGACACTATCATCGGAGAAGGCGGAGCAAGTCTATCTGGCGGAGAAAAACAAAGAATCTCCATAGCAAGAGCCATGCTAAAAGATGCGGACATCATAATCTTTGATGAAGCCACAGCAAGTATAGATCCAGAAAATGAAGATAAGCTTAAAGAAGCAATAGAATCATTAACAAAAAACAAAACAGTAATTATGATTGCCCACAGACTAAAGACAATTAGAAATGCTGACCAGATTTTAGTCTTAAAAGATGGAGAAATAGTAGAACGTGGAAATCACGAAGAACTGATTAAAAATAATGGACTTTATTCTGACCTTATAAATACAAAAGCTAAGGCGGAAACATGGAGATTAAATAATTGATGGAAAGAAATATTTAAAGTCTTTGAATAAGAAAATATAGATACTTTGACAATGAATGGAGAATTACTATTAACAATATTAAGTTCAGTAGCTCAACAAGAAGTAGAAAATAACTCAGCCCATGTAAAAAAGAGGATTGAAAATGAAAATGGAAAAGGGGGAGCTTATTGGTTTTCAAGGTTGGCTTAGTTATGATTATGACCCTACAACAAAAAGTATCTCTATAAAAGAAGAAGAAATAAATGATAATACTTTAGTCAAAGATTTGAAAAAGTTAGAAAACCAATTAAATAGAATCATTAGTCAAGAAAGAAAGTTAGTTGATCTTCATTTAGAAGATAATATAGATGAAGAAGTTTATACTAAAAAGTATAAAAAACTTACAAAACAAAAAGAAGAATTACTTGATGAAAAGAAAACACTGGAACTAACAATAAAAGATGAAAGTTTTATTAAAGAAAGACTAAAGCAATTTAAAAAGATCTTAGAGAATAGAGAAATTATAGAGGAATTTAACAGAACAGTATTTGAAAGCATATTTGAAAAAGTTGTGGTAGGCAGAATTGACAAAGAAGGAACAGTCCATCCATATGACTTAACATTCTATTTCAAAACAGGAGTAAAAGATAGTCTAGATTCAAATAATTTCAAAGATAAAAGAAAAAATGCCAAAGACAATGATATTGATAAATTGTGCTCCACAAGAATGACGAGGATAAAAAAATATGTTCCCAAGTAAAAGACAACGCACGTTGAAGCCCTAGCCATACTTGTCAAGAAGCGAAGCTACACTCAAAAGTAAGGCAGGTCTTATGCAAAGATTTTCCAAGAGAAGCGACCGAATAGGAAGCTTTGATTGGCAGAAATCGACTGCTGAAGCTATAGCGTTGATACAAAAGATGTAAATTTAGAAATCCTGCATTTTAAGCAGTTTAATAAGCATTTTGTATTTGAAAAAGCTGAAGAATGACCTGAACCCGTAAACACGGAATAATTTATTAATATTTTAAGCGGAATGTAATCTGTACATAACAGGAGACTGTGAAATAGTTTGTGTATAGAATCCTCCTGATATAATAGTAATCAGGAGGATTTTAAAATGCCAAGAAAAAGACCAGAAACTAGACTCAACAAAATATCCAAGATGTTAATTGAAGAATATCAACCAGAAACAGTACAAGATTTACAAGAAGCTTTGAAAGATCTTCTAGGAGACACAATGGAACAAATGTTAAAAGCAGAGTTAGATGAACATCTAGATTATGAATATGGTGAAAAACCACTGTCATTAAACACAAGAAATGGATCAAGTAAAAAAACAGTTAAATCATCATACGGAAACATAGACCTAAACATCCCACGAGACAGAGAAGGATCCTTTGAGCCACAAGCATTGAAAAAATATCAAAAAGACATATCAAACATAGAAAACCAAATAATATCTATGTATGCAAAAGGAATGACAACAAGAGACATATCAACACACATAAAAGAAATCTATGGATTTGGAATATCAGAATCCATGGTAAGCAAAATAACAAATAAAATACTACCAACTATTGAAGAATGGCAAAATAGACCATTAGAAAAAGTATATCCATTTGTATTTTTAGATGCAATACACTATCATGTAAGAGAAAATAACATAGTAGTAAAAAAAGCAGTATATATAGCACTAGGATACAATACAGAAGGATACAAAGAAATACTTGGAATGTGGGTAGGAGAAAATGAATCAAGTAAATACTGGCTATTGGTATTAAATCAATTAAAAGAACGAGGATTAGAAGATATATTAATAGTCTCAACAGATAATTTATCAGGATTTAGCCAAGCAATAGAAAGTGTATATCCAAAAACAGAAATTCAAAAATGCATAATTCATCAAATAAGAAATTCAACAAAATTCGTATCATATAGAGATATAAAAGAGCTAATGAAAGACTTAAAAACAGTATACAAAGCATCAACAGAAGAACTAGCACTAAGTAATCTAGATATATTTGAAGAAAAATGGGGCAAAAAATACCCAATGTGTGTAAATTCATGGAGAAATAACTGGGCTGAATTATCAACATATTTCAAATATCCAGAAGGAATAAGAAAACTAATATATACAACAAATAGCATAGAAAACTTTAATAGACAACTTAGAAAAGTAACAAAAAACAAAACAATATTTCCAAGTGACTACGCCCTACAAAAAAGCTTGTATCTAGCGATGGTAGATGCTTCAAGTAAATGGACGAGTAGAATAAGAGGATGGGATCAAATATTGTCACAACTATCAATATTTTTTGAAGGCAGAATCTAAATTTTGCCATAAAGATAATAAAAAATTTGAATCATTCAATCAAGAGTAAAGGTATAGCCCTGGTCTGACGACCAGCTCTTGACAGAAATCTTCAAATTTTTAAGAAATACAATTAGGCAAAAAGGGAGATTTTTAGAAAAATCTTGACCTTTTAGTTTAATTGTGCCAAAATTAGGTTACAAATATCTGAACTTTCAGATTTTAGTAATAAAAGTATATTTTTTAAAAATCAAAAAAATATCAGCTCACAACCTATCAGGAGGAGCTGATACACAAAACTTTTCACATACCCCATAACAGGGGACATTCCGTTTAATTTTGTTTTAATTCTATCTTCATTGTACCATTTAATATATTTTTCTATCTCACTTATCAAATGATCATAACTAGTAAAATCCTCTCCATAATACATTTCTTGTTTTAATATTCCAAAGAAGTTCTCCATTGGAGAATTGTCTAGACAATTCCCTTTTCTTGACATACTTTGCCTAATATTCATTTTTTCTAGTTTTTTAGTCCAAGAACTGTGTTGATAATGAAATCCTTGGTCTGAGTGTATTATTAGTTTACTTATATCTTTTGTTTTATTTATTGCTTTTTCTAACATTGTATTGGTTAATTTAGTTGTTGGATGATTGCTTAATGTATAGCTAATTATTTCGCTGTTGTATAGGTCTAGTATTGGTGATAGATAGAGTTTTTCTTCTTTGCCTCTCAATCTAAATTCTGTTACATCTGTTAACCATAATTGATTTGGTTTAGTAGCGCTAAATTGTCTTCTTACAATATTATCTGCTACTTTACCTATTTGTCCCTTGTATGATGAGTATTTTCTTGATCTATTTTTAAATTTAGTACATAGCAAGGATTCTTCTCTCATTATTCTTAAGACTTTTTTATGATTGATATTAAATCCTTTATTTTTTAATACCATAGTTACTCTTCTATAGCCATATCTACCTTTTGACACTTCTATTATTGTTTTAATTTCATCTTTAACTTCCTTGTCTTTATCTACTGGATTTTCTAGTTTTATTTTCCATTCATAGTATGATGATTTTAGTAATTTAGCTATTTTTAGCCATTCACTTACTTTACTTTGTGGATTTTCTTTTAGAAGTTTGAGGATTATCTTTGTCTTTTCCTTGCTTCTGCTTCCTCTTCCAGTAGCAAGGCTCGTAGCTTTTTTTCGTATATTATCTTCATTTTGAGAAGTCTATTTTCTTCCCTTAACCTTATTAATTCTTCTTTTTCGGTTTCGTTTATTGGAGTGTTAAGTTTAGACTTATTATTTGTTTTGGTCATGTCTTTTTTAGGCCTTTCTCTTTTATCTTCTAGCCCAGAAAGACCATGTTCTTGATAAGTTTTCTCCCATCTGCATACCATAGATTCATTTACAAGGTCGAAGTGCTCTACAGTCTCTCTAAGCGAAGTATTATTGATTTGCCTATATTGTATTACAGATAACTTAAATTCACTAGTGTAATTATTATTTTTTAACTTTTTAGATAAGTTATCAAATCCTCCAGATTTGTATTTATTTATCCAGTTCCGCATGGTTGAATATGGAATATCATATTTTTTAGCCACACTTTTATGACCCCCTGTTTTTCCTGATAAATATTCTAGTACTAATTTTATTTTAAATTCTTTTGTGTATTTTGGCATACAAAAACCCCTCCATCCGTATTCCGGATTTTGGGGTTCAGCTCAGAAGCATATGTAAAAAAGACTCAAAAAAAACTACATGGATGTAAGAGTAGTTTTGAGACTAGTATGATGAAACAAAAAAAATATAATTAACTCATTTTGTACTTTCTACAAGAGTAGCTAAAAAGGCTGCTCTTTTTTTGCTTTTTACCAAACTTATACATACCTATACAAATATCTATAAACTCATATAAAAACATGGCTTGTAAAAAAATAATTTTAATCACAATAATCGCATTTTAACTTGTGATGTTTGCAAGCTAAATTACGAACCTCACTAGGAAGTTTTCCCTTGTACCTTTTGTAATAAATGGAAAATTTGCTAGCAGATGAATATCCAACAGATTCTGCAATTTCCTTTATAGGAAGTTCGGTATTTAAGAGAAGAGTTTCAGCCACATTCATTCTTTTTCTTTGAGTGTATTCTGTAATGCTTTGACCATATTTTTCTTTGAAAAAATTTTTTAATTTGGTTCCACTCATTTTAGATATTTTTTCAAGAGTTTCTTGATTTACATTCATGGCGAAATGGTCATCTAAGAATCTTGCTACATCTTCAAGTGCTTTATTATCATCAGACTCAATTTTATATTTCTTCCTATTTAAGTATGTGTCAATAACTATACTCACCCATTCATTTGCTTTGGCTTTAAAGAAAAAATCGGCAGCAGGGGCATTCATCTTACAATTCAAGATTTCCATTGCCACTTTTTCTAGGGCCTTTGTAAGTATAATTTGATTAGTTTGAAGTAAGTTCGAATAAAAAGATTCTGGATCAATATTAATGGATGATAGGTGCTTTTCCAAAAGTTCTCTTTTAAAGCCTATAGAAACAGCAAGATAATAGCAGTTCTCATGTAATAAAAATAGGAAGTCATCTTTTATATTATCAAAATCAAGAGTACATAATGAGTTTGCCGTCAAAGTTTGATATGGATTAAACTTTTCTCCATTTGCGCTGACAATGTAGCTTGAATATATTGACACATAATCTGCCATACTATACGTGCTATTTTGAACTACTTCTTCTTTGATATAAAAATCATGGACATCAATAATAAATCCATCTCCTTCATAAAACCAATACAGGCCTTCTGCGTAAGTTAAGTCTTCCTTATTCCAACAAAAAGTGTGCCCTGCACTTGAGTATTTCTTATTGTTTTTACACTCATCTACTTTCATATAATCTTTTACAAAATCGTAATATGTCATAATACACCTATCCCTTTTAGACAATATTCCAATTAGCCTTATTAATTAAAAACCATTGTATTAGTAATTATAGCCGATGTATAATAAAAACGCAATGATAGCTATTATCAGCTAAGTAAATTTATACCTAAAAGGAACATCAAAGAAAGGGGAGATGATTATGAAGATTTACAAAAAACTATTTGCTTATGTACAGGATAAAAAATATCTTGGGGTTTTAGCTATAGTCTTTTCTGCTATATCTGCTGTACTTACGGTATATGGATATTATTTAATCTACAAATTTCTGGATAAGTTAATAATTAATTCGAATTTATCGGGTGCAGAGAGCTTAGCATTAAAATCTGTTATTACACTAACAATTGGAGCGGTATTTTATTTTGTTTCAGGAATGTTTTCACACATCTTGGGATTTAGGCTTGAAACAAATTTGAGGAAAAGAGGGATCGATGGTTTAGAGAAAGCTAGTTTTAGGTTCTTTGACTTGAATCCTTCTGGTCAAATTAGAAAAATCATAGATGACAATGCCGCACAAACTCATCAGGTTGTAGCTCACATGATTCCAGATAGCTCTCAGGCAATAGTTACACCTATACTTGTCCTTGTACTAGGCTTTATAGTAAGTATAAGAGTTGGCATAACCTTGCTTGCTCTTACAATAATTGGTGGCTTAATTTTAGGGGCAATGATGGGTGAACAAGAATTTATGAAGATATACCAAGAAGCCTTATCTAAACTAAGTGCTGAGACTGTTGAATACGTTAGAGGAATGCAAGTTGTAAAAATATTTAGAGTAAATGTTGAGTCATTTAAAAGTTTTTATAAGGCTATAAAAGATTACTCAAAATATGCTTATGATTATTCGTTATCTTGTAAAAAGCCGTATGTTTGGTATCAGTGGTTATTTTTTGGACTGATTGCAATTTTAATTATTCCTATAGTTTATTTTATGACAAGCTTAGGTAGCGACAAGGTAATTTTACTTGAGCTTATAATGATTTTATTTTTATCGGGAGTTCTCTTTGTTTCATTTATGAGAATGATGTGGTACTCCTTGTACATTTCTCAAGGCAATTATGCAGTAGATACTTTAGAGGTGCTTTACGAAGATATGCAAAAAGACAAATTGGTGCATGGCAATGTCAATAATTTTAAAAACTATAATATAGAATTTGAGAATGTTAGCTTTGCTTATAACGATAAAGCTGTCATTGAAAATTTATCCTTTAAATTAGAAGAGGGAAAGTCCTATGCACTAGTTGGTTCATCTGGATCAGGCAAATCAACAGTAGCAAAACTTATATCAGGTTTTTACAATGTTAATGAAGGAAAAATAAAGATAGGTGGTATACCAATAAGTGAATATTCTGACGAAGCCTTGATTAAAGCCATTTCCTTTGTTTTTCAAGATTCAAAATTATTCAAAAAGAGTATTTATGACAATGTTTTTTTAGCTAATAAAGAAGCTACAAAAGATGACGTTATGAGAGCCTTAAAATTAGCTGGATGCGATTTGATACTAGACAAGTTCCCAGAAAGAGAAAATACTATCATAGGATCAAAAGGAGTTTATTTATCTGGTGGAGAAAAACAAAGAATTGCAATTGCTAGAGCAATTTTAAAGGATTCCAAAATTATTATTATGGACGAAGCATCAGCATCAATTGACCCAGATAACGAGTTTGAACTACAAAAAGCTTTCAAAAATCTTATGAAGGATAAAACAGTTATCATGATTGCACATAGACTATCTACAATTAAAGACCTTGATGAAATACTTGTGATGGATAGCGGAAAAATTATAGAAAGAGGCTCTGACAAAAAATTAATGTCAAAAGATACAAGGTATAAGAGACTGCAAGAGATGTTTAACAGTGCAAATGAATGGAGGGTTTCGAATGAAGGAGTTTTATAAAAAAAGATTTGCTCTTACAGATAAAGGAGCAAGAAATTTAAGCAAAGCAACACTGGCTTCATTTTTCGTTTATTGTATAAACATGCTTCCTGCCATTTTACTTATGATTTTTGCTCAGGAAGTTTTGGAAAATATGGGCAAAAGCAAGGGCTTTTATATAGTATTCTCAGCCTTGACCTTGCTAGCAATGTATATTTTGCTTTCTATCGAATACGATAAATTATATAGCACAACCTATCAAGAAAGTGCAGATTTAAGAATAAGGACAGCGGAATATTTATCAAAACTGCCTCTATCATACTTTTCTAAACATGACATTTCCGACCTTTCACAAACAATCATGTCTGATATTGAAGGTATAGAGCATGCAATGAGCCATTCAATACCAAAGGTAGGCGGCATGGCACTCTTCTTCCCGCTTATATCCGTCATGATGCTAATGGGTAATGTCAAGATGGGCTTAGCTGTAATTATTCCATCTCTTTTAAGCTTTATATTCATACCCTTATCTAAAAAATATCAGGTTAAGGGACATAAAAGATATTATGATATTCTAAGAAAAAACTCAGAAAGTTTTCAGGAAAATATAGAAATGCAAATGGAGATTAAAGCATACGGCTTATCAGAGGAAATGAAAGAAAAGCTATATGAAAAAATGGATAAAAGTGAAAAAGTGCACTTAAAAGCGGAAATAACTACAATTTTAACTATGTCTATATCTTCAATATTTAGTTTTATTTCCCTTGCTGTCGTAATATTTGTTGGCGTAAATCTAATTATTAGTAAAGAGATAAGCCCTCTCTACCTTGTAGGATATTTACTAGCGGCGATAAAGCTAAAAGACTCTCTAGATGCATCTAAAGAGGGCATGATGGAGATATTTTATTTATCGCCAAAAATTGAAAGACTAAAAGAAATTCAAAATCAAAATTTACAGGAAGGCGAAGACTATAATTTGAAAAAATTTGATATTGATCTAAAAGATGTTGAGTTTGCCTACAATAAAGACGCAAAAGTTTTAAATGGGGTAAGCTTTAGAGCTAAGCAGGGAGAGGTTACTGCTTTAGTAGGTGCAAGCGGATGCGGTAAAACAACTATCTTGAAACTTATATCAAGACTTTATGATTACGACGAGGGAGAAATCCTAATCGACGGCAAAGATATAAAAGAAATATCAACAGAATCTCTTTTTGACAAGGTCTCAATAGTTTTCCAAGATGTAGTTCTCTTTAATCAAAGCGTTATGGAAAATATTAGAATCGGAAAGCAAAATGCAAGTGACGAAGAAGTTAAAAGGGCAGCAAAACTTGCAAACTGCACAGATTTTATAGAAAGGATGGATAAGGGTTTCGATACAGTTATTGGTGAGAACGGCGCTGAGCTATCAGGCGGAGAAAGACAAAGGTTATCAATAGCCAGAGCCTTCTTAAAAGATGCGCCGATATTGATTTTAGATGAGATAGCAGCAAGCCTTGATGTTGACAACGAGAAAAAGATTCAAGAGTCTTTAAATAATTTAGTTAAAGATAAAACTGTTGTCATCATTTCACACAGAATGAAATCCATAGAAAATGCAGACAAGATAGTAGTTCTTAAAAACGGAAAAGTAGAAAGTGAAGGCAAACATGAAGAGCTTTTACAAAAATCAAAAGTTTACAAGAATTTAATAGAAAAAACAAAAATGGCAGAAGAATTTATTTATTGAGGGGATTAAAAATGAAACAAAACATGAAAGAACAGTTGTTAACCAAGAAGCCATTGTCTTTGATGTTTCAACTATCTATACCAGCAGTAATTGGGATGGTAGTTATAGGACTATATCCACTTATGGATGGAATATTTGCTGGACAAATAATTGGTGAGAATGCTATGGCGGCCTGCTCAATAGCTATGCCACTTACATTTTTTAATAATGGGATTGCAACGCTTATAGGGATAGGTTCGGCATCAATTTTATCAAGATCCATGGGAAAGGGTGATAAAGATACTATAGACAAACTTATGGGAAATCTTATCTATTGGGTTATCTTTTTTTCAACGATTATAACAATAGGAGGAATACTTCTAGGACCATATTTTTTAGATTTAGTTGGAGCAACAGGAGAAATAAAGGCATTAGGAATAAGGTATTTAAGAGTAATATTTATAGGTTCAATATTTGTAAACTTTACCCAGTCAGCTAATATGGTAATGCGTGGTGAAGGTCTTATGAAAAGAGCAATGACTATTATGGGACTTGGTGCCTTTATCAATATAGCTCTTGATCCAATACTAATGAAATTAATGGGTGATTATGCCATTGAGGGAGCAGCTATAGCCACTGTAACAGCACAAATAATTCAAGCTGTCATTACTCTTTATTATTTTAAAAATAAAAGTGAAAATGTAAAAATAGGGAAAATAAAAAAAGAAAAAGATATATCAAAGGAAATGTTTGGAGTAGGAGTATCAGCTATGATCATGCAAGTATTTTTCATGGTTCAGCAAACATTGCTTTATAGACAAGCTTTTAAATACGGAGGAGATCCAAATGCAATATTAATGTCAGCAACTTTGAGATTTTATGGGTTTTCATTTATACCAATTTGGGGAATGAGTCAGGGGTTACAGCCGATTATTGGCACAAACTTTGGAGCAAAACAATATAATAGAGTAAAGGAAACTATGAAGATATTTTCTATAGGAGGAACAGTACTTGCAGCAATTTTTTGGTTACCAGCACAAGTATTTTCAAAACAGTTACTTGGTTTATTTAAAGTAAGTCAGGATATAATTTCAAGCGGAGTTAATAATTTCAGAATATTCTATTCAGTATTTATTCTTTATGGAATTATGATTATGACAATAACTTTTTTTCAAGCGATTGGGGATGGGAAAAAAGCTGGAATGATTGTAATGCTAAGGCAGTTAATACTACTTGCTCCAGCCTTACTTATATTGCCAAGAATATTTGGAGCAGGGGCTGTTTGGTGGACAGAACCAGTTGTAGATTTTACTATGATAATGGTAGGTTTAGCAATGCAAGCCAAGGCTCTTTCAAATATGAATGTAAATGATTAAAAATAAAATAAAGAGAAAAACAAAAATGACAGAAGAATTTATATATTAGGAGTAATAAAATGGATAATAAAAAATTAAAAGTAAAAGATTTGGTAAGTATCGGCGTTTTTGGCGTAATTTATTTCGCCTTGATGTTTGGAATTGGCATGATGGGCATGATTCCAATATTGTTTTTAATATACCCAACAGTTTTAGGCATAATTGCAGGAACAGTAGTTATGTTATTTATGAGTAAAGTTCAAAAACCATGGGCATTATTTATATTCGGAATGATATCACCACTTGTTATGTTTGCGGCTGGTCATACTTACGTCGTTGCAGTTTTATCGCTTATAGTAATGATAATAGCAGAATTAATTAGAAAGATTGGTAATTATAATTCCTTTAAATACAATATGCTTTCTTACGCTGTATTTAGCACATGGATATGCAGCTCTATGATGCAGATGCTTTTAGCAAAAGAAAAGTATATAGAAATGTCTGTTGGCATGATGGGACAAGAATATGCTGATGCATTGGAAAATCTAATAACATATCCTCACATGGCTTTAGTAGCCTTAGGTGCTTTTCTAGGAGGAATAATTGGAGCATATATAGGCAAGGCTCTATTGAAAAAACACTTTGAAAAAGCAGGCATTGTATAATGCCTACTTTTTCTTCAAATGCTCCCTTTAATCCAAATCCCATCAGTAAGATATTAGTTGTATTCTTTACGGGATTAACTGTTGTGCATAGCATAAATATCCGTTTTGAATTGGCAATAATTTGTATTTTTTCAATTTTGTTTTATTTGAATGGATATAAAAAAACACTTTTCAAATGGATAGTTTTATGTGGAATACTTTACTCCTTGCCTAATTTTATGATTCTATCTACACTAAACCCAATAATTAAGATGTTTTTAAGTATACCTATTGTGATTAGGATGTTTATTTTGCCATTTATGGCAGCTAGCTTCATGATAAAAACTTCTGACGTAGGCACAATAATTTCATCGATGGACAAGCTTAAGATTTCAAAAAATCTATCCATACCTATTGCGGTTATGTTTAGATTTTTTCCATCATTTAAAGAAGAGAAGAAAAACATCAAAATGGCTATGAGAGTAAGGGGAATAAACTTTAAAAATCCAATTAAATATCTTGAATATGTTTCAGTGCCATTACTAATTATATCTTCGAACATAGCAGATGACATTGCAAAAGCGGCAGAAACAAAGGCAATAGAAAATCCAATCGCCAAGACTAGATATATTCGAGTAAAGATACAGCTAATTGATTTTGTTTATGTATTAGCAGTTGCTGGACTTATTGTGGGAGGCTTAATATGGTAGAAATAAAAAATTTAAGCCTTGATTATGGCGAAGAAAATATAATAGATGATATATCACTATCCATAGACGAGGGTGAATGCGTGCTATTTACAGGAAAAAGCGGAAGTGGAAAATCATCTTTAATAAACTCAATCAATGGCTTAGCCGTAAGATATGATAACGCAAAGACGAAGGGCGAAATAATTATTGATGGCAAAAATATAAAAGATTTGGAGCTTTATCAAATTTCGATGCTTGTCTCAACAGTTTTTCAAAATCCTAAGACCTATTTCTTTAATATTAATACTACCTTAGAATTACTATTTTATTTGGAAAATATAGGGCTTGCAAGAGAAGAGATGGACAGACGTTTAAATGATATGCTTGAAATTTTCCCAATAAAAAATCTATTGGACAGAAATATATTTAACCTATCGGGTGGAGAAAAACAAATACTTTGCATTGCCGCTTCTTATATAGCAGGCACAAAGATTATTGTATTGGATGAGCCTTCATCAAATTTGGATATTAAAAGCATAGATGTTTTGACAAATATGCTTAAAATACTTAAAGGCAAAGGCATAAGCATAATTGTAGCAGAGCATAGAATTTATTATTTAATGGACATAGTTGACCGAGTCTTTTTAATAGATAAAGGTAAGCTTCAAAAAACTTATACAAGAAGTGAATTTTTAAAGTTAGACACAAAACAGTTAAATGTCTTAGCTTTAAGAGACAAGAAACTAACTAAGTTGGAAGTTCCATATTTGAAAGAAGAGGGAGAGTATCAGATAAAAAATCTTAGCTACAAATTTACTGATGATGACTATTTAAGTTTAACAGACATCTCATTTAAGCTTGGAAAAATATATGGCATAATAGGATCAAATGGACGTGGAAAGTCAACGCTTTTAAGATGTTTAATAGGTCTTGAGAAAAAATCAAAAGAAGAAATATACTTTAAGGGAGAAAAACTATCTAAAAAAGATAGACTGAAAAACTCCTCGCTTGTTATGCAAGATGTAAATCATCAATTATTTACAGATGAGGTATTCAAGGAACTCAGTCTAGGAGTAAAAAATTTTGATGAAGAAGAGGCAAAAATCATTTTAAAAGATTTAGGCCTGGACGAATTTGTTGAAAGGCATCCGATGAGTTTATCAGGAGGACAAAAGCAAAGACTTGCAATAGCCTCTGTTATGTGTAAAGACTCTCCATTTGTCTATTTCGACGAACCTACAAGTGGTATGGATTATTCCAATATGATAAAAATATCTGAACTGATTAAAAAATATAGAAATAAGGATAAAATAATTTTTATAGTTTCTCATGATATTGAGTTTTTAAATGAAGTGGCAGATGAGATTTTTGAATTGTAAAATAGAGTCTGTTAAACCTGTCTATAGAACTGGATGGTGGTTTGAAAAAATTGACAAATCAAGGTAATTACTATATTATATAGGCAACAGTACCCGACACGCCTCTTAACAATGCGTACCAAGTCGGGTCTTTTGATTATAAGGAGTAATAACGTGAAGAAATCGCCATTTATACAAAACTTCAAAGAAAACTATTCAAGGAGAATAAATGAGAATAGATAGAATCAATACATATGCTGACAATCGATTCAGTCAAGAGGCACTATATCAGCACGGTTGCTACATTGTAGATGGCGATGTGCCTGTAGAAATTAAAATCATATCACAGACCGAGGCGCTTATAAAAGGAGAAGGAGCATATTTTGACGAGGTCATTGAAGAGTTTCGATTTAATGCAGAGCACATCACAAATTTTTATGATGAAAGTGGTAAGCTTATTAAGAAATTCAAAGACGTGGAGGTCTTTAAGCTTGATCTAGATAAAATCCAGCCGATACAGTTCTTTATAGATAGTGATAAATTAGAGGCAGTTAAGAGCTTTGTCAATAGAGAAGAAGACGTGATTATCCCAGTTACAAAACGCGAAGGCACATACGCGTCCCTAGATGGACACACACGCCTCTACCTTGCATATAGCCTTGGATTCAAGTACGTATACGCCTATCTTAGTGAAACCTTCTGTGGATTTGACTATTTCTTTGATGAAGCAAGAAAAAGAAATATATTTACAGCAAAAGACTTGACCTTGCTCACACATGATGACTATACAGTTAAGTGGGATAAGTTTTGCGATGAATATTACATGAGTATAGAGTGTGAATAGACGAGTGTATTGTTCGTGTAAAATAGTAAATAATATTAAGATAAACTAGTAAAATTCTGAGCTGACCTAAAAAGTTGGATCTAAAACCAACTTAGAGAGGTCAGTTTTTTTCATGACAAAATATAGTATAGAATTTAAGATGAAAATAGTATAAGAATACTTAAATAAAGAAGAATATAAATATTTAACTGATAAATATGGACTCAATGATTATTCAATAGTCAGAAGATGAGTTACTTTATTTAGATCACAAAGACATGAAGGGTTAAAAGGTTCTAGAAAAACAATTGTTACTCTTTCGAATTTAAGCAAAATATAGTAAAGTTATATTTAACAGGATAAATGTACTATCAAGCACATACTAATCAATTTAAAATCAACAAACCATCTCCAATTTTTAGAGGGTAACTGATTTTATAAATCAAAGAGTATGTTCTTGAAAAACATGGACTAAAGGTTTCAAATCTTTATATAAACAAATTACACAGAAAACACAAAGGCAGACAAAGAAAAATCTACCGAAAAGATAGATGGAGTTATTGCTATGGTGAGCAATAAGGTGTGAAATGGACAAGTCAATCTGTTTATGATGACAGGGAATTGATTGTTTTTATGGGTATAAATTATTAAGTAGTATTAGGAGGTACAGACAAATGAACAATAGATATAGTCTTACAAATAACTAAGAGAGGAAAAAATCCTCTCAAAAAAAAACATAGGAGGATTTATGATATATATACAAAACTTAATAAAAACTTTACCAGATAGAAAGCTATTTGAAATTGATAGTTTATCAATAAATGAAAATGATAAGATAGCCTTAATAGGTGACAATGGAACAGGCAAAACTACTCTTTTAAGAATAATATTAGGACTTGATAACGACTATACTGGTCAAGTAAGAGTAGATAGAGATTTAGGATATTTATTAAATTATGATATTCAAGCTAAGAATTTTTCTGATGAAATCTATTCCAAATCTCAGTTAAAGATTGATGCCGATTATAGTCCGGGTGAGGAACAAAGATTAAAATTAACAGATATTTTATCAGATAGTTTTAAGTTTCTTTTAATAGATGAGCCTACATCCCATTTAGACCTAGGGCAAAAAGAAGAACTTATAGAAAAGCTAAATTCAAGAAAAACAGGGTACCTTATAATTTCGCATGATCGTGATTTCATCAATAGAACTTGTAAAAAGATTCTAGAGTTGAAGGATGAAAAAATTGAAGAATATAATGGAGACTACAATTTCTATCTTGAAGAAAGAGAAAAAAGACAAAAGTTTCAAGATAAAGAGTATTCGAATTTTATAAAAGAAAAAAGAAGACTAGAAAATCTAGCTATTAATATAAATGAACAATCATCTAAAGTAAGAACCACGCCTAAAAGGATGGGGAATTCAGAAGCAAGACTCCATAAGATGGGTGGTCAAAAAAACAAGAAAAAATTAGACAAACAAGTAAAAGCTGTAGAATCAAGGATAAACCAACTTGAAACGAAAGAAAAACCTAAAGAAGAAAAAGAGATACAACTATCCATTCCAGATAATAAACGAATTCATTCTAAAGTTTTGATAAGAGCGGAAAACCTGAATAAAAAATTTAAAAATAAGACATTATTTGAAAAATGCAATTTTCAAATCAACAACAATTCTAAAATAGCGCTCATTGGAGAAAATGGAAGTGGGAAAACTACCCTTTTAAAGATGATACTAAATCAAGAAAATATATGGGTACATCCAAATCTTAAGATAGGTTATTTTAGTCAAATGAGTGATATTCTTGAAGAAAATTCCAGCATCTTAAAAAATGTATCAAATACGTCTATATATGATGAAACAATGACAAGAATTGTTCTTGCAAGATTAGGATTTAAGACTGACGATGTATACAAGATTATAAGCGTATTAAGCGATGGAGAAAAAGCTAAGGTAAAATTGGCTAAAATTTTAACATCTGACTTTAATTACCTTATATTTGACGAACCGACAAACTTTTTGGATATAAGAGCAATAGAAAGTTTAGAAAATTTACTGAAATCTTATGATAGACCATTTATTTTTGTAAGTCATGATGAGGAGTTTATAAATAAAATAGCTGATACACTTCTGATTATAGAAAATAAAAGAATCAAAAATTTTAAAGGTAATTTATCACAATACAAAAATAGAAAAAAGAAGACAAAAATTAGCAAGGATAGAGATAGTTTATTACTTGATTTTAGAATATCATCTATCAGTTCTAGACTAGCAATGGAGATACCCAAAGAGGAAAGAGAAAAACTTGAAGAAGAATATAATAATCTTATTGAAGAAAAAAATAGATTTTAGCATCTACAAAGTAGGTGCTATTCTTATACTTAATTTTAGGGGCTGGTAATGTAAATTTTTAAAATTTTATTTTAGTCTAGAGTTAAACCCAAAGATGAGGAGAGGATAAATAGTTAATTAACCTGTTTCCAGATACGAGGCTTTTGAAAAATATCAAATTTTATCCATACTGGCCCCTCAAGAAGGCGGAATCAATAGTGTTGTTGTCAAGAAAATGAGAATGCTATAATATATTATATAAGAATTAAGAGGTGAAACTATGATAATAGATAGTTTTGATAATGAAACAGAGCCACTTATCAGTCTAAAAGACTTTTATGGAGAAAAGAAAAATATTGCAGAGAAATGCTTGATAATATTTTCAAAAAGCATACTAGAATATTTGCTTGATAATTTTGAATGCGAAGAAATTGGCGAAATAGGATCTGCAAATGGGTCAAGGCCAATATATAAAAGTAAATTTGAAAGTCAAGAATTTGTATTTTATCTTACTATGATTGGTTCCGCCCTTGCTTCAGGAGATTGTGTAGAAGTTAATTGGATTACAGGTGCAAATAAATTTGTTATGTTTGGATCCTGCGGAAGTCTTGACGAGGAAAAGACTTTTGGGAAGTACATTACTCCAACAGAGGCTTATAGAGGTGAGGGAGCATCTTATTATTATGCGGCGCCTTCAGATTACATTGCTATTAAAAATCATGATAAGCTTGAAGAATTTTTTATCAAAGAAAAAGCTCCATATACTAAGGGAAAAGTTTGGACTACAGACGTTATGCTTCGTGAGACACGCGGACTTGTTTCAAAGAGAAAGTCAGAAGGATGTATAGCAGTAGAAATGGAACTTGCAGGTGTTCAAGCAGCTTGTGATTTTTATGGATTTGAACTTTATGACTTTCTTGAGGCAGGAGATGTATTAAATGAGAGCTGTTATGAGGTCGAAGGACTTCATAATGCCAACCATGATATTGGGAAATTGTATTTGGCATTAAAATTTTTAAAAGAAATTTAAGATAAACAAATCAAGAGATTAGTATTGAAATAAATGGTTTTTAGGATTTAAAAGAAATCTTAAAAGCTGTTTTTTATTTTTTAAAAAGCAATTTTATGTTTGTTGTGGCAGTTGTAATCTATCATCTACACCGGTTTATTTTGCAGATAATTTATCATAACAAGTGCAACATAAAATAACTCATAGCTAATCAGCTGTGTTAATATGTAAGTGACCAAACAAAACATATTAAAAGGAGCGATTAACTATGAGCTATAACCATCTTACCATAGAAGAGAGATCTTGTATCTATCAATTTTTAAATTTAGGAATGAGTATAAGAAAAATTGCACAAGCACTTAAAAGGTCACCTGGTACAATATCTCGAGAAATTAAAAGAAATTCTTCTAAAATAAAATCCAGTAGAGGAAGTTACACTAAATACTTCCCAATAAAGGCAAATGACAAATATCGTCATAGAAGGAAAGATTGTCATAGGAAAACCAAGTTTTCTAAAGATGTTATTGAGTATTTAACTATAAAAATTAATGAACATTGGTCACCTGAACAAATATCAAATAGAAATACAAATTCTATTAATCATATACCATCTACATCAACTATATATAGGCTTATACACGCAAAAAAACCTGCCAAAACCAGTATGGAAAATTTGAGAAGAAAAGGAAGATTTAAAAGACCAGCAGAAAAAAGAGGAAAATTTAACGATAAAGGCAGAACTATTAAGAAAAGACCCTAAGAAATATACAAAAGGCAAGAGCTAGGTCACTGGGAAGCAGATACAGTAGAATCAGGCAGGTTCGATCATAAAAGAAAAAGTGGATACTGTTTCGTAACTTTAGCAGAAAGAAAATCTAGATACTATATAGCAATTCTAGTTGAAAATAGAAAATCAGAAAATGTAACACCTGCAATAATCAATGCACTAAAAGATTTTCCCAAAGAATTAGTGAAAACAATAACTTTTGATAGAGGTAAAGAATTTTCAGAATTTGAGAAAATAGAAAAAGAGTTAGGATGTAAAACTTATTTTTGTGACCCCTACTGTGCATGGCAAAAGGGTACAAATGAAAATAGTAATGGACTTTTAAGGGAGTTTTATCCTAAGGGTATGGATTTATCGGAAGTAAATATTAATGATTTAAATTATAACTTAAGTTTAATGAATAATAGACCTAGAAAATGTATACAATATAAAACACCTAAAGAAGAACTTTTTGGTTTCTTACCATAGGTGTTGCATTTGATTTGACAATTAGTCTGCACAAAAACATGAAATTAAGAAAAGAAAACGTGGTATAATATAGGTGAGAACAGATATCAATAGGAGGCTGAAATGTTTAAGCGCTTTTTTGAAAATTTTAGAAAGCCAAAGGATAATTTTGGCGGCAGATTTATGTTAAAAAGTATGAATAAAGGACATGAAAAATTAGCAAGTTGGGGAAGGTCTTACATAAATATTGAAAACGATTATATTGTCTTGGATTTGGGATGCGGCGGCGGTCGTAACATAGAATATTTTTTAACCAAAGCAAAAAAAGTTTATGGAATTGACCACTCAGAAACAAGTGTAAAAATGGCAAGCGAGATAAACAAACAAGCGATTGAGTCTGGAAGATGCGAGATTTCACTTGGAGATGTAAAGAGACTTCCTTTTGAAGATGAATCGATAGATGTCGTCACAGCTTTTGAAACTATTTATTTTTGGAATGACATAGAAGAATGTTTCAAAGAAATTTATCGTGTGCTAAAAAAAGGCGGACAGTTTTTAATATGCAATGAAATATCATCTATGAAAAGAAGAGATGTAAAAAAATTAGCGAATATGATAGAAATGGAAGTATACACACCCGACGACTTAACAAGAATGCTTGGAAAATTGGGATTTAATTTTGAATATTATTTAGATAGAAAACAACAAGTCGTATTTATCGCAAGAAAATAGATAAGATAAAGAAAGGCAAGGATAAAAATGAAATATCACAGTTTTTATTTCTATCAGTTTCAACATCCTATGAAAAAAGTTTTGGTGGAAAAATATGGAAGGGAGTATGCCAAGAATATCCTCAAAAAAAGCAAAAAAATTTATCGAAAACTAGTAGAAGAAGCAGATGATATCGGAGATGATAATCCAATGGCATACAATGAGATGTTCGCTCTTGTATTTGTTGCACCATATTTAGCAAGCGAAAAAGAAATTCCTCCAGAGACTATCCAGGAAATGATGCGTCGCTCTCTGTATTTTGTCAAATGGTTTTTTTCATTAACTAATCTAAATACTAAGAGAGGAAAAGAAGCCAATAAGAAAAATATAGTTAAGTATTATAAATGGTATACAGAAGAAAAAGAAAAACTCTATCCAACATCATTTAAGGTCGATTTTAAGGGAGAACCATATGAGGGCGCTTGTTATTACAGAATTACTCGTTGCCCTATTTGCACATACACTAAAAAGCTTGGGGTACATGAATTAATGCCGCTATTCTGTGAATTGGATGAGGTTATGATAAGTCTTCAACATGGAGTTTTACATAGAAAAGGCACTATAGCAAGTGGAGCAGATTGTTGTGATTATTTTATTACAGGTGATAGAGAATGAACCGATTTTATGAGAATAAGAAATTGGAAAAACTTGTAAGTTTGTGATTAATTTATTATTAATGGAGGAGTAAAATGAGTTTGACTTATAAAATTGCATCGGAAATTGTAAGACTTCTCGGAATCAAGAAAATGTTTTTAAAGAACAAAGAAGAGATGCTTGAGTATGCAAAAAGTGAAAATGCAAAATTAGTATTTGATTTAGAAAAGGCTAAGGAAAGGGCTACGAGAAAAAATTATTATCTTTCTGATAGAGATGTTATGGGACACAGACTGATTTCATATCAAAAAAATCAAATTCATTCAAAAGGTGCAGTTCTTTATCTATTTGGCGGAGGAATGATTACACAACCGGACAAATTGGACTTTGTTTTGTCGGAAAGAATAATGGAACAAACCGGCAAAGATGTTTGGTTTTTGTTTTATCCACTTTGTTCAGAAAATGTAAAAATCGATAAGACATACGAAGTTTGTTTTGAAACTTATAGGCTGATGACAGAAAGTTACAAGACAGAAAACATCAGCGTACTTGGATTTTCGTCAGGTGCTTGTCTATCACTTGGGATTTTTCTACATAATAATGCTTTAGGAAGACCACTTCCAATGCCGGGCAAAATCATTTCAGTTTCTCCGGGAGGAATTTTCGATGTAACTGTCGATGAAAACAAAGAAATTTGGGAGAAATTAGAAGAACTTAACTACAAGGACGTAATGATTGATCCGACATACATTAAAACTGCAAGAGAAATCGCAAAAGGAGATAAAGACATACCTGAATATATGCTAGACGGAACTGTAGGAGATTTTACCGACTTTCCGAAAATCTATTATTATTACGGCGAAAATGAATGTCTCTATGCCTTTGCGCAAACCTTTAAAAAAGCAATGGAAAAATACCACGTTCCATACGAAATTATTGTCGGAAAAAGAATGTGCCACTGCTATCCATTGGTGAGATTTTTTAGAGAAGGAAGAGAAGCACAGGATGAGATTATTGAATTGTTAGGACAATAATTTAGGGCAGACAATGAAATCACAAGAATTTAAAATGCCCATATTCGGTGTCGGGCCAATATATGTAATTACTTGTCTAATCCTTACAATAGCTGGGATATGGCTTTATCTCAATGGATACATTTATCAAGGAGAAATCATTAAAGGCAAAATGTTTTTTATTATAGCAGCAATATTCATGATCCTTTTAGGAATATATTTATGGATACAAGCAGTAATAGTTCAGAAAATAAATAAAAAAGTTACAGAAAAAAAGTTGATAACAACAGGAGTATACAGCATAGTAAGAAATCCTGTTTATTCAGCATTTATATTTATATTCACAGGTCTACTTTTATTTACAGCAAACTATATTTTGCTAATACTTCCATTTGTATTTTGGGCTTTTTTAACAATATTAATGAAAAATACAGAAGAAAAATGGTTAAAAAATGAATTTGGAGAAGAATATGAAATATATTTAAAACAAGTAAATCGAGTAATACCACGGATAAGAAGAAAATAAAATTAATTCTATACAAGCATCTACAGTTGTAGGTGCTTTTTTATGGATAATTTTAGGAAGAGATAGTAAATACAGAAAAATATAAATCTAGACCGCCAAATACTTGAATGAAAAACTGTCAAATACTTGAACGAAAACACGCCAAATACTTGAATGAAAAATGGACAAATACTTGAATGAAAACTTGCCAAAGACTTGAATGAAAAATGGACAAATACTTGTTGAATTTAAAGGTAGGGATATAAATAAAAGTTAATTTGACTAAGGACTCTACGTGAAAGTAGGGTTTTGTTTTGTGTATAATATAAGTAAGAATATGTATTTATAGTGACGATTAAGGCACGTGGGTAGTATTGAGTTGACGGAATAAATAAAAATATTATGTAAATTTTACTTTAATTACTAGTTAAGATGAGGAAATAATGAGCTTTTTAGAATTTAAAAACAAGTTTATAAATGATGCTATAAAATCAAATTTTTGTATTAATAGACAAGAATTAAAAAATTCCTTGGACAGAATTCCTTCGAGGCTAAAAGATATGGAAGATGATAGATTAATAATGATTAGGGATATGAGTTGTGATGAAACTATAGGTTTAAATTATGTATCAGATAATATATCTTGCAAATATGATTTTCACGAAAACTCGCTTTTAGTTGCTTTAGTAGCTCCTGATTGGGAAAAAGGTTGGAGAAATATATCATCTGATAAACATATATCTGATACTATAGAAAATTATATGTTTTCATCAAATCAATATGTTTATAGGAGTTACATGATTAATATTATAGGAGCTTTAGCATTGACATATGGAATTTCAAGCTCTTTTATGGGAAGAACTATGTTTAGATATGGTCATTATAATATTATTGATGACTACCAAGAGTTTATTGACGAAATTAAAATTAGAAAGCATAATACGAATGTAAATGAGAAAGTTTTTTCTTATATAATGAGAAAAATAAATGCACTCGATCCATATGTTAATAGAGCTATTTTTTATTATTCTAAATCGCTCAGCTTGTTAACTAACTTATACGAAGAAGAAGCTATAATATCCTTAGATAATTGTATTGATATAATAGTTCAATTTATCAAAAAAAGGAAAAAGATGCCGACAACAAAGAGAAAAGACATGCACCAAATTCTTAAAAATATTTTAAAAATTAATAATACAACAGCTGAGTATTTAGATTATATATATGACCTAAGATGTGGCTTTGCCGCTCATCCAGCAAGGAATTTATGGTGGGATTTCAGTGAAATTCATATGTATAATTATGAATCCATAATTGAAAATGTACGTATAACGTTAATCAAGTTTCTGGAATATGAAAACAAAGAAAGAATAGTAATAAAAAATCCTATTTCTTGGTATGAGTGGTTTATGGGTAATTGTGACTTAATTTATGATTATATTTTTTAAATAAATAAAAAAAACAGAAAAACCTATACAGTAACAACATATAATAAAAAGATATGGTAAGAAATTCAGAAAACATAGAAGAATAGAAAATAATTTAAAATCGTATTACTGAAAAATATACTATAAAAGATCAAAACACGACTTATTCAAATATATTATTTATAAAGGATATAAAACAACTAATGTTTCGAATTAATTTTTATTAAACTTCTATACAGATTAAGATTCAAAAGTTTTTAAATTGTATTATCAGGACTATCTTATTCAAGAAGGTATGCTATATAATATAAATATACATCGAAAATAAACTGCATAAATTTAAGAATTACGGGTGGTGATGAAATGAGTAAAATATTAAATAAAAAACAAATGACCGAAGAAGATATTAAACTTCATTATATTACACCGTCTATTATCTCTAAATGGGATAAAAATAAGATTACTATGGAAACTAAAATTACAGACGGAAAGATTAATATTCGTGGGAATCTAATATTTAGAGAAAGACCAAAGAGAGCTGACTATATACTATACTTAAATAACAACAATCCAATCGCTGTTGTAGAGGCAAAAGACAATCGAAAGAGTGTTTCTTATGGTTTACAACAAGCAATTGAATATGCAAAGATGCTTGATTTGCCATTTGCTTATAGTTCTAATGGGGATGGTTTCATGGAGCATGATTTTTTGACAGGAAAAGAGCGCGAGCTTTCTATGTCTGAATTCCCTACTGAGGAAGAATTGATTAGTCGATTTAAAAACGAAAAAAATAATGGAATGGGAATTACAGAACAAGAAGAAGAAATTATTGAACAACCATACTATTCTAGTCAAAACACTTATCCACCACGATATTATCAAAGAATTGCGATAAATAGAACTCTTGAAGAAATATCAAGAGGAAAAGATAGATTGCTTCTTGTTATGGCAACAGGAACAGGTAAAACATATACTGCTTTTCAAATAGTGTATCGTTTATTGCAGAGTGGTCAAAAGAAAAAAATATTATACTTAGCAGATAGAAATGTTTTAGTTGATCAAACAATTTCGCAAGACTTTGCGCCATTAAAAAAAGTTGTCCACAAGATTAATGTTGCGAAAGATGATCCTACAACAATTACATCTCATCAAGTTTATTTTTCTCTGTACCAGCAATTAGTCGGAGATGACGACAAGGAACATTTCTCTGAATTATTTAATCCAGATTTTTTTGACTTGATAATAGTTGACGAATGTCACAGGGGATCAGCAAAAGAAGATTCTAGGTGGAGACGTATATTGGAATATTTTAATTCTGCGACACAAATCGGCATGACTGCTACTCCTAAAGAAACAAAATACGTATCTAATACTCATTATTTTGGGGAACCGATATATACTTATTCACTTCGTGAAGGCATTGAAGATGGATTTCTTGCTCCATTTAAAGTCATCAACATTACCACAGATATTGGAGAAGGATGGCGCCCATTCAAAAATCAACTAGATAAATATGGCAAAGAAATAGAAGACAGAATATACAATAATACTGACTATGACTATAATATTGTAATAGAAGACAGAACACAGCAAGTTGCAAAGGAAATAACGGATTATTTAAAAGCTACAGATAGAATGGCAAAAACAATTGTATTTTGTCCTACAGAAGATGCGGCAGAAAGAATGAGAGTAGCGCTTGTCAATTTAAATTCTGACATAGTTAAAGATCATCCAGACTATTGCGTTCGTATTACAGGTAGCGATGAAATTGGTAAAGGAAAATTAGATTACTTCATATCAGTATCTTCAAAATATCCTGTAATAGCAACTACATCCAAACTTTTATCTACTGGTGTAGATACGAAAATGGTTAAACTGATTGTATTAGACCAAATGCTAAACTCAATGACAGAATTCAAGCAAATTATTGGTAGAGGAACAAGGATTAGAGAAAACGAAGGTAAGACACATTTTGTAGTAATGGATTTTAGAAATGTAACTAGATTATTTGCAGATCCCGACTGGGATGGACCGATTATTGTTGATACAGGGTTTGATCCTAATAAACATCAATCAGATAGAGTACGTGAAAAAGATGAGACATACGGATTCGATAAAGATAAACGAAGCGTACCTACTATAGATAAAAATGGTCTGAAAGTTAAAATAATCAACAAGACAGTTTCTATTTATGATACAAACTCCAAGTTGCTAAGACGCGAAAGCATCATCGATTATACTAAAGAAAACATACGAGGAGAATATGCTGATTTAGATGATTTTATTCGCAGCTGGAGAAAAGATCCAAAAAAAGAGATTATAAGAAAAATGTTAGAAGAATCAGGAATAGATATAGACTTTTTGAAGCAAGAGAACAACATGGAAAATGTTGATGATTTTGATTTTATTTGTCACATTGCTTATGATAAAAAACCATTGACAAGAAAAGAAAGAGCAGATAATGTAAAAAAACACGATTTCTTTAGCAAATATAGTGGTGTAGCAAGAGAAGTTTTAGAAGCATTGTTAGATAAATATATGAATCAAGGAATACGAGAAATTACAAGCATTGATGTACTAAAATTAGATCCAATTATTAGACTTGGAAAACCATCAAAAATCATTAAAGAGTTTGGCGGTAGGGATTTATACAATAGTGCAATCATTGATTTACAGAATGCTATATATGAAAATGAGGTAGGTTAAAATGATAAATTTAAGTGGCTTTGTAAAAAAGCTTAGAGATATAATGCGTAACGATTCAGGTATAAATGGTGACGCACAACGTATTGAACAAATTGCCTGGATGTTATTCTTAAAAGTCTACGATAGTAAAGAAGATGATTGGGAGATAGACAATATAAATTACGAATCTATTATCCCAGATGAATATAGATGGGTTAATTGGGCACACGATGACAAAACAGGAAAAGCGTTGACAGGAGATGAATTATTAGAATTTGTAAATAATGGACTGTTTCCAACCTTGAAAAATCTCCAAGTAGATATGGACACACCGATCAACAAAGCTATTGTTAAAACTACTTTTGAAGATGCAAATAACTATATGAAAGATGGAGTACTTTTGCGCCAAGTCATAAATGTAATTGATGAGATAGATTTTTCAGACTATGAAGAAAGCCATGCATTTGGTGATATATATGAATCTATTTTAAAAGAACTTCAAAGCGCTGGATCATCAGGAGAATTCTACACTCCACGTGCAGTTACAGATTTGATGGCTATAATGATTAAACCAAAAATTGGGGAAAAAATGGCGGATTTCGCATGTGGAACAGGGGGATTTTTGACTTCTTGGTTAAAAGAATTAAAAAAACAAGTAAAAACAGTTGCTGATGAAGAAGCTTATAGCAATTCTATTTATGGAATTGAAAAGAAACAATTTCCATATATGCTTTGTATCACGAATATGCTCATACATGACCTAGATGTACCCAATATTTACCATGATAATTCACTACTAAAAGATATATTAGATTACACAGACGAAGATAAGTTTGATGTAATACTGATGAATCCACCATATGGCGGGTCAGAAAAAGAAGACGTAAAAAACCACTTTCCACAAGATTTGGCAAGTTCTGAAACAGCAGATTTATTCATGTCGGTAATAATGTACAGGTTAAAAGAAAATGGAAGAGCAGCAGTCATACTACCAGATGGATTTTTATTTGGATCAGATAATGCAAAAATAAATATCAAAAAAAATCTTATCAATAAGTTCAACCTGCACACAATTATAAGGATGCCTAACAGTGTATTCGCACCATATACATCAATAACAACGAATATACTTTTCTTCGACAATACAGGGAAAACTAAAGAAACTTGGTATTATAGAATGGACATGCCAGAAGGCTACAAGAATTTCTCCAAGACAAAACCAATGAAGCTGGAACATTTTGATAAAGTTGTTGACTGGTGGAATAATCGTGAAGAAATAGAAATAGATGGGTTCTACAAATCCAAGAAATTCACAGCCCAAGAAATAGTAGACCAAAACTACAACCTCGACCAATGCGGATACCCTCACGAAGAAGAAATAATTCTAGACCCGATGGATTTGATCTATGAATATCAAGAACAAAGACAAACCCTCAATGCAAATATTGATAAAATACTCGATCAAATAACAAAACTACTTGGAGAGCAATAATGACACCGCAAGAATTAAAAAATTCTATATTACAAAGAGCTATAGAAGGTAAATTAGTAGACCAAAGACCTGAAGAAGGAACAGGAGCGGAACTCTTTGAAAAAATACAGAAAGAAAAAAAGAAACTTGTAGAAGAAGGCAAGATAAAAAAACAAAAATCACAAGAAGAAATAAATGAAGATGAAATTCCATTCGATATCCCAGAAACTTGGAAATGGGTAAGAGTTGGAACAATTTTTCAACATAACACTGGAAAGGCTTTGAATAGAGCGAATAGAGAAGGCATTGAATTAGAATATATCACAACTTCAAATTTGTATTGGGATAGATTTGAACTTGATAATTTAAAAAAAATGTACTTTAAAGAAATAGAGTTAAAAAAATATGGTGTAATGAAAGGAGATTTACTTGTATGTGAAGGTGGTGATGTTGGAAGAGCTGCTATATGGGAATATGAATCTAGCGTTATGATTCAAAATCACATTCATAGACTTAGAGCGTATTACAGTATTTGCACGCGCTTCTTTTACTATTTATTTTATCTATACAAGAATGCAGGATTGATAGGTGGTAAAGGAATAGGAATCAAGGGACTTTCAACAAGAGCTCTTGGTTCAATTGTATTTCCCCTCCCACCACTTGCAGAACAAAAACGAATAGTAGAGAAAATTGAAGAGCTTATGCCACTTGTAGATAAGTACGAAAAAAACTGGCAAAAGCTAGAAGAATTGAACAAAAAATTCCCTGAAGATATGAAGAAATCTCTATTACAAGAAGCTATAAAAGGCAAATTGGTAGAACAAAGAAAAGAAGAAGGAACGGGAGCAGAACTATTTGAAAAAATACAAAAAGAAAAAAAGAAACTCGTAGAAGAAGGAAGAATAAAAAAACAAAAAGCACTTCCTCAAATTACTGAAGAGGAAATTCCCTTTGATATTCCTGAAAACTGGAAGTGGACAAGACTTAACGAATGTATAGATGTTAGAGATGGCACACATGATACGCCAAAGTATATTGCAAAAGGGTATCCTCTTGTAACTAGTAAAAATTTAAAACATGGAAAGATAGATTTTTCTAATTGTAAATTTATAAGTAAAGAGGATCATATAAAAATTTCAAAGCGCTCAAAAGTAGATGTAAATGACATATTATTTGCTATGATTGGAAGCATTGGAAATCCTGTAAAAGTTAGAGATGACAATGAGTTTAGCATAAAGAACATGGCTCTATTTAAGCCAATAAAAAATAATTTTAACATGGATTATTTATTTTGGTTCTTATATATCTCTCAAGATAACATGAAAAAAATTGCCTATGGTGCGGTTCAGTCATTTGTTTCTTTAAAATTTTTAAGGGAATATTTAATCCCCCTCCCACCATTAGCAGAACAAAAACGCATTGTAGAAAAACTTGATGAAATGCTAGCATATTGTGATGAACTTCTGAAAATAATTTAATTAATATCAAATTTTGAATTAAAGCTCGAAATAATTAGAAAATAAATTAATCAGAACAGTTTTCTTGCTTTAATAACTCTTAATAAAATATTTTGTACAGAAAATCGGGTGACGCTTTTAAGCATCACCCGTAAAATTTTGGTTTCAGCTCGTTAATTAGTTCAAATATTTTTTGTGTAAATTCTTTTTATCCTTAGTTTCCATAAATGACTTATCCACAAAAATTATTGGGTATAAATATATAAGGAGGAATTTATGGATGTTTTTTTGGTGGCAACTAGGTTAATATTAGCAGCGATACTGGGAGCTGTAATTGGAATAGAGAGAGAAATCAAGAATAGGGCTGCGGGTTTTAGAACTCACATTATTGTTAGTGTTGGGGCGTGTTTGATTATGCTTATTGGAATTGACGGTATTGGTAAGTTTTCATCTGACACTGCCAGGGACACTGCGAGGATTGCAGGACAAGTTATAAGTGGTATTGGTTTTTTGGGTGCTGGTACTATTCTTCAAAAAAAGAATGCAGTGACAGGATTAACTACGGCTGCGACTTTGTGGCTATCTGCGGCGATTGGGCTTGCGGTAGGAATTGGATATTACGAAGGGGCAATTATTGCGACTGTGATTTGTCTTGTAACTTTGATTTCACTCAATAAAATCAGTGATTTAATCAACAAGAAAACTATAAAATCATATTCAATGATTTTCGATACTTAGAATTTTAATCAGGATAGTTTTTATGAATTTACTTCAAAAGAAGGTGTTGAAATTAGAAAACTAGATATTATTGACGAGGAAATGGATGACAAATCTATGATTGAGGTGACTTTTTCTTTTAATAAAAATTATGATATTGACGGATTTTTCAAAAAATTAAAGTCAGAATATAATTTGCAATCGGTAAAATCGATTGATGATGAGGGGTAGATTTATGAATAGAATTAAAAAACTTTTGCCATATTTAATGGTTAATATAATCTGTTTTTATTTGTTGACAATGCTTGTGAAAGATACGGGCAGTGGAATGTTTATTTTATTATTTGCAATTCCTATTATAACTTTTGTGAATGCAATAATGTGTGGAAAGAAGAATTCTTTTGACATTCTGTATCCTCTTTTAGTTATGGTGATTTTCGTGCCTTACGTGATTAAGTATATGAATGAAAGTGCCACGATTTATATATTTATTTACGGGGCGATTTCGTTGATGGGATGTTTCGTAGGTAGCAGATTGAAATAATCCTCGGAGAAAATGATGAACTGGATTAATAGTTTCGAGCTTGTATGCTATTTTATTGTATTTATCTTGGTTGTCGATATTTTGAAAAGCAAAAACTACAGGGAGCTTGGTCTTTTGATTTCGGGGGCATTAGCTGGGTTTTGCTTGGAACTTTTGGCAGTGAGATTTACAGATATTTATCATTATAGCAATGATTTTTTTATAAGTATTGGTTTTTATCCGTATCAGTTTCCTTTTTTCGGAGGTTTGATGTGGGGAGGAATCAGCGTGTGTGCGCTTAGAATCGCAAACAAGTTTTCAATCAGCAATGTAATGAAGGCTTTGTTGAGTGGTTGGTTGATTGTGAGCATGGATTTGCTTTTGGATGTAGTAGCCATAAGGTTAAACGGAGGCTTCTGGGTGTGGGATGGACGCCCAATCACTCTTGATATCAATCATCATATGTTCATGAGCGTAATTTGGGTTAATTTTTTGGGATATATGTTTGAAGTGCCAGCAATTATTTTTATGACTTTGAAACAATGGGACAAATCTTTCGGCAAATCAGATTTTAGTATTGTAAAATCACTGTTGATAGGAATTTGCGCAGTATTATTCGTAGCGGTTGCAAGTGGAATTTCTCTCGTTTTAGATAAAATAACTGATGAATGGTTTTCGTGCATTGCATTTTTGTTGATTTGGATTTTTGTTTTTATAAAATTGATATCAATTTTAATTAGTCATCACAAATCAATTACGTTCAAAAACAAAAAGGATTGGTCACTATTTATTTTCTGGTTTAGTATATATGTTTATTGTATTGCTGCGCTTTTTAATCTCAATATTATGAGTGCCAATTTTTTATACGCGTTTTTTACATTTTTCATTATGATAATGACGTTGGTTTTGAGTTTGATAGATATTGAAAATAATCATTAGGCATCTACTTAGTAGGTGCTTTTATTATGTCCAAATTTACCATTTCAATCACAAATTGGGTATAAATAATACAACGAAAGTATACAGGAGTTTATTATGAGAAAATCTATAATATCTAGAACAATCAAGACTGCTTTGGCTTCACTTTTGGCGATAATTGTCTCGCAGGAACTTTCTCTTGAATTTGCAGCTGCGGCGGGAATTATTGCGATATTAAATGTGTTTGATACGAGAAAAGCTACGATAGAAGGTGGGTTGAAGAGGACTTTGTCCGCAATAATTGCTCTTTTAATCGGAGGATTTTTATTTGAAAAAATAGGATACAAAACTTGGGTTTTCGGATTGTATTTGCTTTTATTTGTGCCTGTGTCTTTTTTATTGAAGATAGAACTGGGACTTGGTCCTTCAAGTGTAATCGTGACTCATTTATTAGCTTTCGGAAAAATTGATGCAGCGATTATTTTGAATGAAATGGCTCTTGTGTTTATAGGAACGGGATTTGCAATGTTGACCAATTTCTACGCTCCTACTAGGCAAGACAAATTAAACAGGTTGATCGAAAACATCGATGACGATATGAAGTTTATATTGAATTTGTTCGGAGAATCTCTTGTTAAAAACTTGGATGTGAAGTTGTACGAGGACAAGATTTCAGAGCTTGAAGCAGACATCGACAAGGCGATAGATATTGCGATTATTGAGAATGACAATTTGTTTGAAAACAGCAGGGATTTGCTTTTCGATTTGCGTTTGAGAGAAAGGGAGATGGATTTGTTGCAAGAAATGTATGATGATTTGAGGACGATTCCGCCGGAATATTCAGACGGCAAATATATTTCTGATATTTTAATTCAAGCATCCCAAAATTTAACTAAACGTGAGGATATGATTAAATTGAAAGAGAGAATAGATTTTCTCAAAAATCATTACCACATGATGAAGCTTCCAGATACCCACGAGGAATTTGCAATTCGTTCGGCGATTTTTCAAGTGTTTCGAAGTCTGGATCAATTTATAGACGTTAGCAATCAAATTACGAAAAGACCAAATAATAAAATTAGGATAAAAACAAGAGGGTGATTATATGTGTGAAGAAAAAAATGAAGAACTGATTTTCAAAGAAAAACTCGACGAAACTGTGGAAAGTTTTGGCAAGGGTAGCCAAGAAGGAGCGAAGGTGTCTATCAGAAATTGTCAGGATTTTTTTGGGTGTGTGTCGATTAGTCACCAAAAACAAATCGCACAAGCTTTTGAAATTGACGAAAAATACATCAAGACGATTATAAAATTCATTCCATCTATCAAAGAATCCAAGGTTGAATATGAAATAGTGTGTTGTTCGGGACCGAGATGTGCGAAGAACGGCTCGATGGAAGTGTTGAAGACTGTGAAGAAAGAGCTTGCCATGGATTTTAATGAAACATCTGCTGATGGGAAAATTCGACTTAGAACGCAAAACTGTTTCAAAAAATGTAAAGATGGACCAAATATTATGATTAATGGCAAATTATACCATCACATGGATGCTGAAAAAACAAAAGAAGTTTTGGAGAAAATAAAATAATGATAAAATCTGCTTATAAATACTAAAAGGAGTATAATCAAATTAGGTGATTTTATGAAAATTTTGAAGGTTTTGTCAATAATTATATTAGTTTTTATTGTTACATTTTCGATTAATAAATTCATGCTATCAATAGAAATAAACAAGATAGTTGGTTACGGAGAAAAAATCGAGATAAAAGGGAAAAATATTAATATTGTTGAGAAGGGATCGAAGAATAATCAGGTTGTCATCATAGATCCAGGTTATGGAACTACTGCGCCCGGACTTGATTTTATGCCGCTTATGGATGAGCTTTCCAAAACTTATCATGTTATTGCGATTGAGCCTTTTGGATATGGCGATTCGGACACAATTGGAAGCCCAAGAACAGTAGAAAATATAACAGACGAGCTTCATCAAGTCATTCAAAAACTGGGATACACGAAATATATTTTGTGTTCGCATTCGATTTCTGGAGTTTATTCGTTATATTATTTGGACAAATACCAAGACGAGGTTACAGGATTTATTGGAATGGACACATCGGTTCCGAATCAATTGGAGTACACTGGCAATACTTTTCTTCCGATTTTGAGAAAATGGTCAAACAAACTTGGACTGATTAGAATTGCATCTAGAATTCATCCCGAATGGTTCATGGCGAATAATCAATACTATTCAGATGAAGCAAAATCGCAAATCAGATACAGATTGTTCAGGGATTTTGCAAATGTTGATAATTTGGATGAAGGAAGACATTTCGCTGACAATTGGAACAAAATTAAAGATTTGCACTATCCGAGAGATATCAAAAAGATTTTCTTTCTAAAGAAAAAAGAAGACAAGGACAAGGACTGGAGATACATCGAAACACAAAATGCTTTTGAAAAAATAACGGCAAAATATATTTGATGGACGGAAGTCATTATATTTTCAGGGATAATTTCAAAAAAATGTCACAAATTATAAGAGAAAGTTTCTAACAAAAGGGATTAAATATTATGATTAAATAGATTTATGTGTGTTTACATCACATAGGTCTATTTTTTAACAAAATATATTTGACAAGACATATTATCGAAATTATAATTAATGTATCAAATATTGATTATTCAACAAACGGAGGTAAAAATGAAATTATCAGATGAATTGAAATCAAAAAACATAAATTTTAAAAACAGAATTGTAATGCCACCAATGGCAACTGCAAAGGCTGATAAAAACTGACATGTTACAGAAGAAATTTTACATTATTACGAAGACAAGACGAAAAACAAATTATTTTCTACTGTAATTATCGAACACTGTTTTGTGGACCTTTTGGGAAAAGCTAGCAAAAACCAAACATCAATAGCAGATGATTCTACAATAGATGGGATGAAAAAACTTGCAAATCTTGTAAAATCTAATGATTCAAATGTAGTGTTGCAAATTTCTCACGCTGGTAGTTCTGCTAGTGAAGAAGTTATCGGACAAAAACCTGTAGCACCATCAGCTATCAAAAATCCATCCAAATCTACAACAGAGATTCCGAGAGAACTTACTGTTGAAGAAATAGAACAAATTATTGAAAAATTTGTCGATGCAGCAGTTAGAGCAAAAAAAGCAGGATTTGATGGAGTGGAAATCCATTCTGCTCATGGATATTTATTGAACCAATTCTTATCGCCAATTACTAATAAAAGAACCGACGAATACGGTGGAGATATCGATGGAAGAATCAAAATCCATTTGGAAATTATTAGAAAATCAGAGAAAAAGTAGGAGAAAATTATCCAATTTTCATAAGAATGGGAGCTGGAGATTACCTCGAAGGTGGATTATCAACAGAAGACAGCATACACGCAGCCCAAGAATTCGTAAAAGCTGGTGTAGATGTGCTGGATATTTCCGGTGGAATGTGCATGTTCTCAATTGATGATCAAAGAGCGGGCTTCTTCGATTTTCTATCCAAACCTATTTATGAAAATGTAGATGTTCCAGTGATTTTGACTGGTGGAGTTAAGACAGGAAAAGATGTAGAAGACATTTTGAATCGCGGAGTGTGTGATTTGGTTGGAATCGGTAGATCTGTATTCAAAGATTCTAACTGGATTGAAAATGAAATCAAACCTCTTATATAAACAAATATGAAATTAGAATAATCCGAATCTATTGAAAAAAGTTGCAGTAAATATCGAGCTGGTTTTGATTTATAAATTAAAAAATTCTATAAAAAATAGAAAAATTATTGACACTAAAAATAAAAATTAAGCGGAATGTAAAGCTCACATTCCGCTTAAAATTTTTTAAATTATTAAGTGCTATTATTATGTCACAAGCACAAATTATTTTGTTTCATCACCCAAATGTTTTAATTTGTCCACTTGATCTTCTCTACCAAGGACAATCAACACATCTCCAATTTGGAAAGTGTAGTTTACTGGTGGGTTGAAAATCATTTTATTATCTTCAATTGTTTTAATTGCAAGTACAATCAGACCTGTTTTATTTGGAATTTGAGCTTCAATTAAATTTTTGTTTTCAAGATATGATCCGCTTTTAACAACAACCTCTTCCAAATCAAGCTCGACATCGCCAATTCTTGTAACCACATCTAAAAAAGAAATAATATTTGGTTTGGTCATCAAAGAAGCCATTCTTTTGCCGCTGATTTCTACAGCAGACAATGTCTTGTTCGCACCTACTTTCATCAACTTTTCGCTTCCCGATTTAGTAATAGCATTGGCTATTATGTAGATGTTTTTGTTGAGATTTCTTGCAGTTAGCACAGTAACGATATTGTCTACTTCAGAATCCAACGTCGATACAAGACCCTTTGCTCTTTCGATTCCTGCGTGTTCCAATACTGCTTCTTCAGTTGACATGCCTTCAACAACTAAAATATCGTGGTGACTGTAAACATCAAGATCTTCACGTTTGTCCGTAATGACAACAAAATTCAAATTTTGATCGATAAAATTATTTATTATTACTTCTGCCAATTCACCAGAACCGCAAATAATGTAGTGATCGTCAAGTGAGGCTATTTTCTTTTCCATTTTACTTCCCTTCCAAAAATCTTTAACTTTTCCTTCTACAAACATAGCAACAACCGTAGTAAATGCGTATCCGACGATGCCGACACCCACAAATATCATAATTATAGAGAAAACCTCTGACCAATTACTAGTAGTGCCTACCTCACCGAAGCCAACAGTCGAAATGGTTATAACCGTCATGTATAGTGCATCTATGAAGTCGACTTTTAGCAAAAACATATAGCCAATAACGCCCACGATTAATAAAAGTGCAAATGCATATAAAATAAATTTAAGCTTCCTTTTTTCTTCCATAACTTACTCCTTGATGTTTAAATTATAATATATTTAAAAAGAAAAAACTATACGATTGTAAGCAAAACAAGATAAATAAAATTGAAATCTGATAGAATATAGCTAAGGAAAATTTTGGAGGGGCTAATGAACAAATTATGTTTTATAGGAGCTGGGAACATGGGATCTGCCATGATTTCAGGAGTTGTGAATGCAAATATAATAGATGCGAATAAAATTTGCGTGTCAAATAAATCTGCGGGAAAATTAATAGATTTAAACCAAAAACTAAAAGTTAACACTACAACTGACAACAAAAAAGCGTCTGAAAATTCCGACGTTGTGATACTGGCTGTAAAACCACACATTATCCCTTTGGTTTTGGAAGAAATCAAGGATAATATTAATAAGGAAACTATTGTGATTTCAGTTGCAGCAGGGGTTACTATTTCAGATATTGAAAAAATTCTGGGAAAAGACCACAAGATTTTTCGTGTGATGCCGAACACGCCTTGTCTTGTCGGTGAAGGAATGTCTGCGATTTGTCCGAATGAAAATATAAATGATGATGATTTGAAAATCGTGACAGATATTTTTAATTCGTTTGGCAAAAGCGAAGTGATAGATGAAAGTTTGATGGACTGTGTGATTGGAGTTAGCGGATCTTCTCCTGCGTATGTGTTTATGTTCATGGAAGCGATGGCTGATGCGGCGGTTGAAACTGGAATGAAACGCGACATGGCTTACAAATTCGTCGCACAATCTGTTCTTGGCGCATCGAAAATGCTTATGGAAACTCACAAACATCCAGGAGAATTGAAAGATATGGTGTGTTCACCAGCTGGAACTACCATAAAGGCTGTGGAAGTTTTAGAAAAATACGGGCTAAGAAATGCAGTTATTCAAGGACAGCTTGCCTGTGTGGAAAAATCACGCGAAATGAGCGAGAAATAATTTACAATGATTTTACAATAATGTAGTATATGAAATTGTTTGTTATTTTTTTGCATTTTGGTGGTGCAAATTATGGGCGGCTGTGATATAATATATTGTAAATTATTTTAGTGGGGGCAAAATAATGAGCGTTATTGATATTTCAATAAATTTCATAAATAAGCTTTTTGATTTGAGATTTACAAATCACGATCTAAGCCTTATCAATAAATTGAGAGGCAAATTGATAGCTATTTTTGCGTCCAATAAAAAAGTGTATATTTGTCAAAAAATTTAGGAGAATTCTATCTAGAATTCTCTATTTTTTTATTTTAGGAGGGTATTATGGAAAAATTATATGAAGGTAAAGCAAAGGAAGTTTATTCAACAGAAAAGGCTGATGAATATATCATCAGATACAAGGATGATGCAACAGCTGGTAATGGTGAAAAGAAAGCTACAATTGCTGGTAAGGGTGAACTAAACTTGGCAATCACTACAATGATTTTTGAAATGCTTGAAAAAAACGGCATCAAAACTCACTACATTGAAACAATCAACAATACTGATATGAGAGTTAAAAAAGTTACTATCATGCCACTTGAAGTTATCGTTAGAAACATCACTGCAGGTTCTTTTGCAAAAAGATACGGCGTTGAAGAAGGAAAAGTTTTAAATCAACCAACTTTCGAATTATCTTACAAAGATGATGATTTGGGAGATCCATTGATGTGCGAAGACCACGCAATTGCTCTTGGAGTTATCACAAAAGAAGAATATGACTATTTAAGAGAAGAAACTTTGAAAATCAACGAATTACTTAAAGAATTTTTCTTGAAAATCAACTTAAAATTAGTTGACTTCAAAATCGAATTTGGTAAGACTGACGATGGACAAATTTTATTAGCTGACGAAATCAGCCCAGATACTTGCAGATTGTGGGACAAAGACACTAACAAAAAATTAGACAAAGATATTTTCAGAAGAGATTTGGGAGATTTGACTGAAGGCTACAAAGAAGTTCTAAATAGAATGAGAGGCTAGGATGTGTGGAGTTATAGGGATATATTCTAAGTCCGAAGTTAATAAGAAATTATTTTTCGGACTTAACTCCTTACAACACAGAGGACAAGAATCCTGTGGTATCACCGTTAGCAACGGTGAAAACCTACATAGAGAAAAAGGCATGGGACTTGTTATCGATGTGTTTAAGGAAGAAAATTTGAATAATTTAGTTGGTAATGTAGGAATTGGACATGTAAGATATTCGACAGCTGGTGGTTCTCACGATTACAATACTCAACCATTGATGGCTTTTGCAAAGGGAATTGAAATGAGCTTGGCGCACAATGGAAATCTTATAAATCACCAAATTTTAAGAACAAGACTTGAAGAAGACGGCGTGATGTTCCAAACAGCGATTGACAGTGAAGTTATTTTGTATTTGATTGCTAGATATTACAAAGGTGACATCGTCGAAGCTATCAAAAAAACAATGAAACTTATCAAAGGAGCTTACGCAGTTGTGTTGTGCTTGAAAGATAAGCTTGTAGCATTTCGTGATCCTTTGGGAATTAGACCTCTTGTTATGGGAAAAAATGACGAAGATGTTGTATTTGCATCTGAAAATGCAGCGGTGGAAATCGTCGGAGCAACTGAAATCAGAGATGTTAAACCAGGAGAAATAATTGTCGTAGACAAAGAAGGAGCAAATTCTTCGATGTATACAACAGATGAAGCACCACGTCATTGTTTTTTTGAATATGTGTACTTCGCAAGAGAAGATGCCACTTTAGATGGAACAAACGCATACAATTTTAGAAGAAGATGCGGAGAATATTTGTCACAAGAATCTCCATGTGATGTTGATTTGGTAGTTCCAGTTCCAGATTCTGGAATTCCTTCAGCTATAGGTTACGCACAAAAAACAGGAATTCCTTACGCACAAGGTTTGGTTAAAAACAGATACATGGGAAGAACATTCATCAAACCAACTCAAAAAGAAAGAGAAATGGCTGTTAAGTTGAAACTAAATCCACTAAGACATGTATTAAAAGGAAAGAGAATTGTTTTAATAGATGATTCTATCGTAAGAGGAACTACAAGCGCTAATTTGATTCAAAGAATCAGAGAAGCTGGTGCGACAGAAGTTCACATGAGAATCACATCGCCACCTGTAAAATTTCCTTGCTATTACGGAATTGATACTCCTTCCAGAAAGCATTTGATTGCAGCGAACATGGATATCGAAGCTATCCGTGAAAAAATCGGTGCAGATAGCTTAGCGTTTATTTCAATGGAAGGAATGGTAAAATCTAGCAGCGACAAAATCGACAAATTCTGTAAGGCTTGTTTTGATGGAGATTATCCAGTAGATCCGATAGTTATATAGGTGATTAAATGAATATTGCAGTTTTTATTTCAGGTACTGGTACCAATTTGAAAGCTCTGTTGGATGCAAAAAAAGACAATTATTTCAAAAGCGATATTGTTGTTGTGGTTAGTAACAAAAACGCAGCTGGTCTTAGTTTTGCGAGAGAGTTCAACGTGGATACTTTGATTTCAAAAGATGACGAAGAAATCATCAATTGTTTAAAATCAAAAAACGTAGAGTTGATCGTATTGGCAGGTTTCTTGCCTAAAATTTCAAAGAGAATTATAAATGAGTTTACAATTGTAAATATCCATCCATCATTGCTTCCAAAATACGGTGGTAAGGGATGTTATGGAATCCATGTTCACGAAAAAGTTTTTGCTAATAAGGAAAAAACTAGCGGTGCAACTGTGCATTTCGTGAATGAAAAATTAGACGATGGAGATATTTTGCTTCAAAGGTCTGTGGATATTTCTGATTGTAAATCGGAAGATGAGATAGCAAAGAAAGTTTTGAAAATAGAACATGGCATTTTGAAAGATGCTATAAAAAAATTGGAGGATAGTTCATGCGTGCATTAATTTCACTTACGGATAAGACAAATGTAGCTAAATTAGCAAAAAGTTTACAAGAATTGGGATATGAAATCATATCTACAGGTGGTACTTACAAGGAAATCGAAAAATCTGGAGTAAATGTAATAGACATCTCTAAGGTTACAAATTTTCCTGAAATTTTGCAAGGCAGAGTGAAGACTTTGTCACCATACGTTCACGGTGGAATTTTGTACAAGAGAGATAACGAAGAACACAAGAAAACTGTAGAAGAATTGAACATTCAACCAATCGACATTGTTGTGGTTAATTTGTACGATTTCCAAAACGCTTTAAAAACAGGTGACCACGACAACATCGTTGAAAACATCGATATCGGTGGACCAACTTTGATAAGAAGTGCCGCAAAAAATTATAAGGACGTTTTAGTTGTAACAGATCCTTCTGATTATGACGAACTTATCGACAGATTGAAAAATGACAACGTGGACATAGCTTACAGAGAAAAACTAGCGATGAAGGCTTTTAGTTTGACAGCTTACTACGATTCTGTGATTTCAAGATATTTCCAAGAACAAGTTGGAGAACGTAGTGACTACAGAACTTTTGGTTTCAAAAAAGAAGAAGAACTTAGATATGGTGAAAACTCACATCAAAGTGCCAATCTTTACATAGACCCATTTGTAAACGGCAAATTGACAGATTGCGAAGTTATTCATGGCAAAGCAATGAGCTTCAACAATTACAACGATTTGAATGTTGCAGTGGAATTAGCTGACGAATTGGGAGAAAATTCTTGTGTTGCATTGAAGCACCAATCACCATGCGGCGTTGCCATTGCAGACAGCGTTTCAGAAGCTTACCACAAGGCTTACTTGGCAGATTCAACTTCGATCTTCGGTGGAATTATCGCCATCAATGGAGTTGTAGACGAAAAATGTGCCGAAGAAATGAGCCAAATTTTCTTGGAAATTATAGCTGCGAAAGATTTCGACGAAAAAGCGCTTGAAATATTGACTAAAAAGAAAAACATCAGACTTGTTAAGATAAAATTCGACAACAATTCAGTAAAAGAAGACATTAAGTATTTGAATGGAAAAGTTTTAATCCAAGACAAAGACTTCGGTGTTGACGAATACAACATCGTTACTAATGAAAAACCAAGTGTTGAAGACAAAAAAGATTTGGAATTTGCTATGAAGGTGGTTAAATTCACAAAATCAAATGCAATTGTACTAGCAAAAGATTCTCACACTTTGGGAATTGGTGGAGGACAAACATCTAGGATTTGGGCGTTGGAAAACATAGCCAACAATCACCCGGACGTTGATTTTACTGGATGCGTATTGGCATCAGATGCTTTCTTCCCATTTTCTGATTGCGTAGAATTTGCACACAAATTAGGAGTAAAAGCTATTATTCAACCAGGTGGAAGTATCAAAGATCAAGATTCAATTGACAAATGCAATGAGTACGGAATTAGCATGGTGTTCACAAAAAATAGACATTTCAAACATTAAAAATTGGGAGGTTTTATGAAAATTTTAGTTGTAGGTTCAGGTGGCAGAGAGTTTGCACTTGGACGTAAAATAAAATCTTTTGATGAAAATAGGAAAGTTTTCTTCGCACCAGGCAATGCTGGAACTGAAGAAATCGGAGAAAACGTAGATATTCAAGCAGATGATTTGCAAGGTCTGCTTGAATTTGCAAAGAAAAATGAAATAGACTTCACAGTTGTTGGCCCTGAAAATCCATTGTGCGACGGAATTTCAGATTTGTTCGAAGAAAATGGTCTTAAAATATTTGGACCTGTAAAAAAAGCCGCTGAATTTGAAAACTCAAAATCATTTACGAAAAAATTCTTGGAAAAATACGACATCAATACAGCTAAGTATTTGGAGAGCAAAGATTTTGATGAGTCTTATGATTTTGCAAATAAATTGTTGGAAGATAATGGCAAAGTTGTCGTTAAAAGAGATGGCCTTGCAGCTGGAAAAGGAGTCTACATTGTAGATAATTCTGATGATTTGAAGGAGATTCTGCAAGATGTACTAGAAAAAGACAACATGGTTGTCATCGAACAATTCCTAGACGGATTTGAAATGAGTTTGTTGTGCTTTACTGATTCTAAGACGATTCTTCCACTTCCAACTGCGAAGGATCACAAGAAGATTTTTGAAAGAGAAATGGGAGCAAACACTGGCGGCATGGGAACTTACGCTCCAAATGTCGAGGCAGAAGTATTTGTAGATAGAATCAAAAAAAGCGTTTTGGATAAAATTCTCACAGGATTAAAAGAAGAAAACATTGATTTCAGAGGATTGTTGTTCATTGGGTTTATGATAACTGATGATGGAATTTACGTGTTGGAATTTAACGCTAGATTTGGAGATCCTGAAACTCAAGTCGTGCTTGAACTTATCGACAATGATTTGTTGGATATTATGATGAAAACAAGTGAAGGAAAATTATCCGATGTCGATTTGAAAATAAATGGCAACAAGGCGCTTTGCGTTGTTCTAAGTGCTGGTGGATATCCGGAAAGTTATGATAAAGGTGATGAGATTACAATATCCAAGATGGACAGTGTTGTTTTCCATGCAGGAACGAAAAAAGTCGACGGCAAAATCGTCACAAATGGCGGGCGTGTGTTAAATATTGTAAATTCTAAAAAGAATTTTGATGATGTTATTAAGGCTTGTTATGAAGATATAGAAAAGGTGGATTTTAAAAACATGTATCACAGAACTGATATTGGTCCTAGGGTTAAAAGAGTTTATGTCAGAAAAAAAGACGAATACGATTATGAATCTAAGGAAAAGAAAAAGCAAATTGAAAACTTACTTGGAATTGATTTGGATAAATTCGTAATTTACAAGAGATACGATTTGGAAATCAGCGACGATAATTTGGGAAAAATTGTCGACACTGTCCTTAGCGAAAAATCTGTAGATGATGTGTTCTACGGAGAAGATGCGTTGAAATTACAAGCTGATATGAAAAACGCAATCGCTGTTGAATATTTGCCAGGTCAATTCGACCAAAGAAAACAAGGTGTGCTTGACACATTGAGTTTGATTTTGGATGAAGATGTCGACTGTAAGACTTCGACAGTTTATGAAATCGAAGGCGCTAACAAACAAGATTTGGAAAAAATCGAAAAATATTTGGTAAATCCTGTTGACAGTCACAAGGTTAATTTGCTTGGAATTCCAACAACTTTGAAACAAGAAAATCCAAAAAATTTGGAAAATGAAACATATACGAATTTCAGAGATATGAAGGATGATGAGCTTCAAAAATTCGTCGACGATCACTCATTGGCGATGAATGACGAAGATTTGAAATGCATCAGAGATTATTTCAAATCAGAAGACCGTGATCCAAACGAAACAGAAATCAAGATTTTGGACACTTACTGGTCAGATCACTGTAGACACACAACTTTTAACACTTTCTTGGATATCGACTTTGACTGTAAGACTAAGTTAGACGAAGCAATTCACAACAGTTTTGAAGAATATTTGAAAGTTAGAGAAGAATTAAACATAGAAAAACCAATCAATCTTATGAGTTTCGGAACGATTTTGTCCAAATACATGAGAAGCAAAAATGAGTTTGACGATTTGGAAATTTCATCTGAAATCAACGCTTGTTCTGTTAAAATCAAAGTTCGCGTGGAAGTAAATGGTGTTGACGAAACAAGAGATTACTTGTTGATGTTCAAAAACGAAACACACAATCACCCTACAGAAATCGAACCATTTGGTGGTGCAAGTACATGCTTGGGTGGAGCAATCAGAGACCCACTAAGCGGTAGAGCATTTGTTTACCAAGCTATGAGAATTACAGGAGCAGGTAATCCTCTTACTTCATTGGAAGATACGATGGATGGAAAGCTTCCACAAATCAAAATCACACAAGAAGCTGCGAAGGGATATTCTTCTTACGGAAACCAAATTGGTTTGGCAACTGGATTTGTAGATGAAATTTATCACGACGGATACGTTGCTAAGAGATTGGAATGCGGAGCTGTTATGGCTGCAGCGCCAATTGAAAATGTCAAAAGAATTGAACCTGAAAAAGGAGACATCGTAATCTTACTTGGCGGAAGAACTGGACGTGACGGAATTGGTGGAGCGACAGGCTCATCAAAAAGCCACAAAGTTACAAGTATTAAAACAGAATCTGCACAAGTTCAAAAAGGTAACGCACCTGAAGAAAGAAAAATCCAAAGACTTTTCAGAATTCCTGAACTTGCAAGTTTGATCAAAAAATGTAACGACTTTGGAGCAGGTGGAGTGAGCGTTGCGATTGGGGAGCTTCACGACGGAGTGGATATTTATTTGGACAGAGTTCCATTGAAATACAAAGGCCTCAAACCATTTGAAATTGCAATCAGTGAATCACAAGAAAGAATGGCATGTGTAATAGCTAAGAAAGATTTGGAAGAATTTGTAAAATACGCAGATGCAGAAAATATCGAAACGACTGTTGTTGCAGATATTACTGACACTAATAGAATGAGAATGTTCTACGATGAAGATTTGATTGCAGACATCAGCTACGATTTCATAAACACAAATGGTTCAGACAGAAACGCTGAAGTTGAAGTTGTATCAGAAGATGTTCCAGAAATTTTGACTGAAAAATGTTCTGATGCGAACAAATTCTACGACAAAGTTAAAATGCTTAACATAACATCCAAGAGAGATTTGATAGAAATGTTTGACTCCACAATAGGACGAAACACTGTTATCAATCCAATGGGTGGTAAATTGCAATTGAATCCTTCTCAAGCCATGGTTGCAAAGATTCCAACAATGGATGGAGTTATGAAAACTGTATCTATGATGAGTTACGGATTTGACGCTGATTTGTCCGTACAATCTCAATATTTGGGAGGATACTACGCAGTTGTAGAATCAATCAGTAAATTAATCGCTCTTGGATCTGACAAGGATTTAATCAGATTGACATTCCAAGAATACTACGAAAAAATGTTAGACAAAAAGATTTGGTCCAAACCATTGAAAGCATTACTTGGTGCATTCACTGTTTCAAAACACTTCAAAGCGATGCCAATCGGTGGAAAAGACAGTATGAGTGGAAACTTCGAAGACATCAAGGTTCCACCAACTATGATTTCATTTGCAGTGACACACGAAGATGTGGATAACATCATTACAAATGATTTGAAAGGCAAGGGCAAAATCGGTCTTGTGAGAACTCCATACGAAGAAGACGGAACATTGAACCTTGAAAAATTGGAAGAAAATTTCGATTTCATCACAGAACAAATCAGAAACAGAAATATTATTTCTGCGATTGCCTTGGACAAAAAAGGCTTGTTATCAAATATTTTCGAACAATCTGTAGGAAACACTGGATTTAATATCAAATTTGATAATTTGTACAATCCAATGTATGGAAGTTTCGTGGTTGAATACATTGATGACGACGAAAAAATCGAACACATCGGTGATTTTGCAGATGAAATTATCGTAAACGATGTTAAATTAGACCCAGAAAAATTATTAGAAGGCTACACTACAGTTTTAAATAAAGTATTCACACCAAAAGAAAAAATCGAATACAAACCAATTGAAAACAAAAAAATCGAACAACGTAGAATGAAATCCAAGAAACTAACTGACACACCTCACGTTGTAATCTTGGCAGCTCCTGGAACAAACTGTGAATGGGATACATTGAACGCATTCAAAGAAAATGGAGCGGATGGAGAAATTGTTCTATTCAAAAACAGAAACCAAGAAGATATATTAAATTCGATCGATGTTTTGGCAGAAAAAATCAGAAAAGCGCAAATATTTGCCATTCCTGGAGGATTTTCACTAGGAGATGAACCAGACGGCTCAGCTAAGTTCTTGGCAAATATCCTAAGAAATGAGAAAATAAGTAGTGCGATAGATTATTTGTTGAACGAAAACGACGGATTGGTAATTGGAATTTGTAACGGATTCCAAGCATTGGTGAAGACTGGACTTCTTCCTTATGGAAAAGTTACATCACCACAAGAAGACGATCCAAACTTGACATTCAACACAAACAGAAGACACATTGCGACATTTGTAGACACATTGTGCTTGACTAATAACAGTCCTTGGACAAATGGAATCGACTTGAACAAGACATACAGAATGCCGATTTCACACGGAGAAGGAAGATTTGTAATCAAAGAAGACAAACTCCAAGAGCTTTTGGATAATGAACAAGTTTTCTCAGCTTACAAAATTTCTCCAAACGGATCGGACTACAATATCGAAGGAATTTTATCCAGAGATGGTAAGATTTTGGGAAGAATGTGTCACACTGAAAGAATAGCAGACGATTTGTACAAAAATATTTACGACATCGACAAGCAAAATATTTTTAGAAATGCAGTAGAATACTTCAAGGAGAAATAATGAACAACGATATTTACCAAAGTCCATTAAACACGAGATACGCAAGTCACGAAATGAGCCACAATTTCAGTTCACAAGTTAAGTTTGAAACTTTCAGAAGATTGTGGTTGGCATTGGCGAAATCCGAAAAAGAATTGGGACTTAATATTACAGACGAACAAATAGAAGAATTGCAATCACACATTTCAGACATTGACTTCGACAAGGCTGCTGAATACGAAAAAGTTCTTCGCCACGATGTAATGGCTCACGTTAAAACATACGGAGAAGTGTGTCCAAACGCAGCTGGAATTATCCATTTGGGAGCGACAAGCTGTTATGTAACTGACAACACTGACATTATCGTGATGAGAAACGCGCTTGAAATCGTAGAGAAAAAGTTAGCGATTTTGATTAAACACTTGTCTGATTTTGCGATTAAATACAAAGATTTGCCAACACTTGGATATACACACTACCAACCAGCACAATTAGTGACTGTTGGAAAACGTGCAACGTTGTGGATTCAAGATTTTCTTATGGATTTGGAAGAAGTCATTTACAGAAAAGAAAACTTGAAATTGAGAGGAGTAAAGGGAACTACAGGAACTCAAGCATCATTTTTGAAACTTTTCGACAATGATCACGACAAAGTCAAAGAATTGGAAAAGAAAATCGTAAAAGAAATGGGATTTGACAGCGCGGTTAGCGTGAGTGGACAAACATACACTAGAAAAATCGACTATCACGTTCTTCAAGTTCTATCTTCAATTGCACAATCAGCTCACAAAATGACAAATGACATCAGACTTTTGCAAAACAGAAAAGAATTGGAAGAACCATTTGAAAAAACACAAATAGGTTCATCAGCAATGGCTTACAAGAGAAATCCAATGAGATGTGAAAGAATTTCATCACTTTCAAAATACGTGATGAGTTTGGTTCAAAACCCACAATTTGTGGCTAGTACTCAATGGCTTGAAAGAACATTGGACGACTCTGCAAATAAGAGAATGAGCGTTCCAGAAAGTTTCATGGCTGTGGATAGTATTTTGGAAATTGCAATCAACGTAACAGATGGACTTGTTGTTTACGAAAACCAAATCAAAGCTCACGTCAATGAAGAATTACCATTTATGGCGACTGAAAACATATTGATGGAAGCTGTAAAACGTGGCGGCGACAGACAAGAACTTCACGAAAAAATCAGAGAATATTCTATGGTTGCAGGCAGAAGAGTAAAAGAAGAAGGACTGGACAACAATTTATTAGAATTATTGGAAAAAGACGAAGCGTTTAACTTAAACAAAGACGATTTGAATTCACTTTTAGACGGCAAGCTTTACATTGGAAGATGCCCAGAACAAGTGGTTGAATTCATCGAAGAAGACGTCAAACCAGTTATTTCAAAATACGACACAGAATACTCTGTTGATTTAAAAGTTTAATATTAATTGAAATGCACATGGCAAAGCTGTGTGCATTTTTTAGTTGATAATATTAAATTTATACGATACAATGAATTCAAATATAATTAGTAGGTGAAATATGGAAAAATTCAAGAAAATATTTTTGATAGTTCTTTTAGTTGCGTTAACTGTGGGACTGATGGTATTCGTTCCATACGATTCAATCAGAGATTTGGTACAAAAATCTGGTCCATGGGGAGCAGTTGTTTATATTTTATTGTTCACGATACTTCCGATAGGATTCTTCCCAGTTCCAGCGTTGGCGTTAATCGGCGGAGTAAGCTTCGGGCTTGTGAAAGGAAGTATTTACACAGTTATAGGAGCATCGATGAACTGCTTGCTTATGTTTGAACTTTCTAGAAAAATTGGACACGATTATGTTGTTAAGATGATTAATGAAAAATTCTCCGAAAAAAACAGAGATAGAATACTAAATGCACCAGATTCAAAACTGTTCACTCTTTTGTTCATTTGCAGATTGATTCCACTTATTCCATACAATCTTATCAATTACGGATTCGGTTTGACGAACATAAGCCTGTCCAAATACATGTTCGCATCAGTCCTTGGAATAATTCCTGGAACACTTGTGTATTTGAATTTGGGAGATAAAGTGTTGAATGTTGGCTCCAAGGAATTCTACCAAGCAATTATTTTGGTAGTAGGACTTACTGTCGTGAGCCTAATATTTGCGAAAATAATCGACAAAAAAGACAAGGAAAAGCAAAAAAATTTGAAGTAATTTTATGATGATGGAGTAGTAGCTAAATCTCCTAAAAAAGTAAAGTGAGTAAGTCCTAAAATATATCAAAGTATAACTCGCTTACGCTCAAACAGTTGAATTTTTACGAATTTCTCGATTGAATTTTATAAAATTTTTTTCAGAGGACTCGTTCATTATACTTTGATATCATTCATTATTATTTATATGACTTACTTCATCTCACTTAATAAAAACATACACAAAAAACCGCAATGCTTACAGTATGAGCTATTGCGGTTATTTTTATGAATTAAAAATTCTCTTCTAAGTATTTTTTTGTGAATTTTACGAAATCTATAACTGGCTCTGAGAGTAAAGAGTTGGAACGATATACCAGATAGAAGTGACGTACCGATTCGAAATCATCGATTTTGAAAGAAATCAATTGATTATTTGCAACTTCTTCTTCTACTGAAAGTTTGCTCATAATCGATATTCCCATACCATTTCTGATGCATTGCTTTAACGTTTCAGTGCTATTTGCTGTTCCAATCAAATTCAGTGAATTCTTGCTGATTCCTAAAGCGTCTATCATTTTCATAGATTCTTTTAATGTTCCAGAACCTTGTTCACGAAAAATTATTGGTTCCTTTAAAATAGAACTTATCTTGACATTGTTTTTCTTCAATGCATTATAATAATCGTTATATGGTGTGACTACTACTAGCTTATCGCTTAGAACTTTTTCAAAGGTAAGTTCTTTATCCATTGTAGTCATGCCTACAATTCCAATATTGATTGAACCATTTATAACTCCGTCAATCGTAGTTAAACTATCTGATTGAATTATATTCACCAAAGTTTTGATGTGAGATTTGTGATATTTTGTTAAAAGAGAAGGCAGAATATAAGTTGCAGGAACAGAACTTGCACCGATGTTAAAAGTAGTTAGACTTTTTTTTGAAAAAGAATCCTGCATGCTTTCCATAATCCTTGAAATAGCCTTAGCGTAGTTGTAGAATTCTCTTCCTTCAGGAGTAAGCTCTAACTTTTTAGTTGTTCTTTTTAATAATTCTGCATTAAGTTCATTTTCAATTTGTTTGATATGAGTGCTTATCGTGGGCTGTGTCAGATAAAGTCTTTTAGCAGCTTCAGAAAAACTATCCCATTCCACAACTGTTATGAACGTTTCTAATTGTTTTAAATCCATAATATCTCTCTCTTCGTGGTATTTAATATATATATTTTATCATATACCTTTTATTTTACAAAATACGCAAATACTTTATAGTAATATACCCAATTGTAAATAAATTTAACAATTGAGGATTTATTTATAGAAAAATCCTATAAATGAAATAAAACTACTAAATGTTAATAAATCAACTTTTAAATGCTTTGATTTAAATTATAAATGATAAAAATTTGCAAAAACACGTAAAAACCACGTTATTTATAGAAAATTTCAATTAATCTAAATACTTATTCTATGATAAAATTATTTAGGTATGATAAATCATATATAATTTATGAAAAATTAAAATGTAGGAGGATTACATGAAAAAAGGATTTAAAATATTCTTGTTAGCTATTTGTTTAACAGCATTATTCACAGGATGTGTAAAAAACGGTGAAAATAAAACAGAAAACAAGAAAACAGAAGAAAAAGCCAGCACTGAACAACCAAAAACAACTGGCAAGATTGAAGATGAACCAATGTATGGTAAGGAAATTTTAATTGGTTACAACGGTGGTTTATGTACAGGAACACCTGGTATCGCTGCTGTGAACAAAGAATTTGAAAAAGAAGGTTTGAAAGTTAAAGTTATCAACGTTCAATCAGGACTTGATGCAGTTGGAACTAACAAAGTTCAAGTTTTCTCTGACCACTTGGCAACAATTTTAGTTCCATCAATTAACGGAATTAATGTTCAATTAGTAGCTGGTGCACAAACAGGATGTAAATCATTATATGTACTTAACGACAACAAAATCAACAAAACTAGTGATTTGTTAGGAAAGACTATTGCAGTTCCAGATGGAATTGGTAACTCTGACCACAACATAGCTCTAAGATTTTTGGAACACGACAAAGTAGATGCAAAACAAATCAAATTCAAACCAGTTGAAACATCTGCAGTTATCCAAGCATTAGAAAAAGGAGAAATCCAAGCAACACTTCTAAGTGATCAATTCGCAGAAAAATTTGTCAACGAAGGCAAAATCAAATCAATAAGATCACTTACAACTGACCCAGATTTCCAAAAAGAACCATGCTGCGTACACGTTCTTAACGCTGACTTCATCAGAGATAACCCACAAACAGCAAAAAAAGTTGTTACAGCAATTATGAGAACTAAACATTGGGTTGAAGACAACAAAGAAGAAGCAACAAAAATTTTGTTCGACAATCACTGGGCAAGTGGAGACTTCGATCAAGCTTTGAGAATGATGAATACTTATGATTTCAAAATTTCCCAAAAAGATACCGAAACTGCTATCAGAAGTACAATTGACGATTACAAAAAGTTTGGACTTATTTCTAACGAAAAATCAACAGACGATTTGATGAAGAAATTCTGGAATCCTATGGATGTAGATGAATCAGTAGTAAACAAATAATAGAAGTGAACAAATAGATTAAGGTTTTTGCGGATTATTAAATTAGTCCGCAAAATTTATCTTCAATAAAGAAAGGGGTAATGATGGAAAACGAAAAGCTAGATGAGCTAACTAGAGAGAGGCTTATTGAGTTAGAATCCAGACCTAAAACAAAGGCTCAGAAAATATTAGACGTTGTCAAATTGATTCTCCCAATAATTATGGGAGTTATTTGTGTTTTTGAATATGTGTTATATCCAAACCTAAAGCCTGATGCAACACAAACAAATACTTATGTAGTGTTTATCTGGGCATTGGTTGCACTTTACGGAGTATTTTTCATAGCATCATTTTTCAAAAAAAGTATCAGAGCAAAATTAGTCTACAAAGCACCTTTTTATGCTTTTGTATTCTTCTTGTTGACATTGTATGATTTTTTGACATTGAAAACAGGAATACTAACACTACCATATTTTCCTTGGATAGATAAGATTTTGAATTCGATAATTGCAGATAAGGCATTACTTATAAAATCTGTTAAAAGTTCATTGAAACTACTTTTCTCAGGATATTTTATCGGTGCAATACTAGGGCTAATCACAGGAATTTTGTGCGGATATTCTAAGAAAGTAAATTATTGGATATCTCCATTCATGAAACTTTTAGGACCAATTCCTACAACAACTTGGTTGCCATTGGTTATGGTTTTGGCTACTAGTTTGTTCTACGGATCAGTATTCATCATCGCATTGGGTGTGTGGTATGCAGTTACAATCTCCACAATTACAGGAATTTTGAACGTAGACAAATCAAACTACGAAGCTGCAAAAACACTTGGAGCAACTGGCAATCAATTGATTACTAAAATCGCCATTCCATCTGCAATGCCAAATATTTTCGGCGGACTTACAATCGGAATGAGCTCTGCATGTACTGCTCTTTTAATAGCAGAAATGCTTGGCGTGGAATCGGGACTTGGTTGGTATATCACATGGAAGAAATCATGGGCAGAATACGCTAGTATGTATGGGGCAATTATCATAATATGTCTTACATTTATCGCAGTTAATTTTGTTTTATCGTTAATTAAGAAGAGAGTCCTTAAATGGCAAGAAGGGATGGAATAATGAATAATTTGATTTTTGAAAATGTATCTAAAAGCTTTTTGAGAACTGATTCAGACGGATTAACTCATGCCCTTACTGATATCAATATGACAATCGAAGATGGAGAATTCGTGTGCATCGTAGGACCATCAGGCTGCGGTAAATCCACTCTTTTAAGATTAATTGCAGGACTTATCGTTCCAACTACAGGCTCCATTACTTTAGGTGGCAAAAAAGTTGAAGGAACCGACAGCGACAGAGGAATGGTATTCCAAAAACCGACATTATTTCCTTGGCTAACTGTTGGCGAAAATGTAGGATTCTCAGCTAATTTGAAAAAACAAAACAACGAAAAGGAAGTTGACAGACTTCTTGAAAAAGTTGGACTAATGGAATTTAAGAACTCATATCCTCACCAATTATCAGGTGGTATGGCGCAAAGAGTATCACTTATCAGAACAATGATTAACAAACCAAACGTGTTTTTGTTGGACGAACCATTGGGAGCTTTGGACGCATTTACTAGAATGAATATGCAAGACGAACTCATTAAATTGTGGCAAGAAAACAAACACATAATGATAATGGTAACACACGATGTTGATGAAGCTATTTACTTATCCAACAAAGTTGTTATAATGGAACCAAGACCAGGTAGAATAAAGAAAATATTGGAAATCAATTTGGATTATCCAAGAAACAGAACTAGCAAAGAGTTCACAGATTACAGAAATGAAATCTTAGAAACATTAAATATTTAGGAGAAAATATGAAGAAAATTTTGAAAATTTTACAATTGGTAGCAGCAGTTATTTTAGCATTAATACCAAAAGTTATTGCAAAACCATGCGAAGTAATGCCAGGCAAAATGCCGATGAAATGCTTCCACATGTCAAATGCGGTATTTGTAGTGGCAGTAAGTATCGTGATTTTATTAGTCATCGCATACATCATTAAAGACGAAAAAATCGAATGGGGAATTAATATCGCAGTTCCAATCTTAGCGATTGATTCACTATTGTTAGCGAAATTTGTAATAGGTGGTTGCAAACACGCAGGTGCCGCTTGTCAAATGAAGACAATTCCAGCAGTATCAATCTGCTCAATAATCCTTGTAATAATTTCAATAGCTTATCTTGTGGTATTGAAAAAGAGTATAGATGAAAGATAAACTTTACCTTAAAAACTGGATATCATCCAATCCTGTTAGAACATTTATCATTGTTTTGGTAATGGCGATAGTGTCTGCACTTTTGTTTGTAAGCATGTATTTTTCAATAGGACTTAACAATTCAATCGACAATATGAAACAAAGATTGGGCGCAGACATGATGATTGTTCCAGAAAAAAGCGGCAAAGAACAAGAAGCGTTATTCGTATCGGGTAAACCTTCGGAATTTTACATGCAAAATGATGTACTTGATAAAGTACAAAAGATCGAAGGAGTAAAACAAGCAGCACCGCAACTATACATTGCGACACTTCAAGAATCCTGTTGTTCATTCCCGGTTCAAGCGATCGGAATTGATTTTGAAAAGGACTTTACAATAAAACCTTGGATGAAAAAAGATGTAAAAGACTTGAAGGACAACGAAATTATTATCGGAAATAACGTGAGCGTTGTTGAAGCCGACACATTGACTTTTTTTGGCAAAAAATACAAAGTAAAATCAAAACTAATGAAAACTGGTCTTGGGTTTGATAATGCAATCTTCATGAATTTTGATACAGCCAAGAAAATGTTACAAGATTCTATTAAAGTTCATCCACAAAAATACGTTCCAAATTCTGAAATATCTTCAATTTTAATAAAAAAACAAGATAATGCAGATAGTGAACAATTAACAGTTAACCTTATGAAATCACTTAGAGGTACACACACTATGGTTGTCATGAACAAAAACTTCGTAGACAATCTATCCAAAGAAATGTTCTCTCTTATGAAATATTTGAAAATACTACTAACATTTACATTGATAATGGCAATAATCGTATTAATTTCGATATTTACAGTTGATTTCAAAGACAAAGAAAAGCAAATGGCAACACTTAGAATACTTGGTATAACAAAGAGTAAACTAAAATCCATTATCCTAAAATACTCAGTAGTACTATCATTTATTGGGGCAGTAATAGGAATTGGATTATCCATACTCACAGTAAAGTTATTCTCCGGACAAATAGAAAAATCTTTGGATTTGGCGTTTATGAGCGTAAATGCAAAAGAAATTTTGCTGATATCCTTAATTACATTAGCAGTTGTAATCGTAATAGCATTGATAACGCAAATATTTAATGTAATCAAAATATCCAAAGAAGAATTAGCACTAAAATTGAGAGGTAATTAAATGGAAATATTAAAAATTGAAAATTTAACAAAAAGCTACCTCATCAATAAAGACAGAAAAAACGAAGTGCTAAAAGATTTGAACCTAACAGTTGATGAAAATGACTACATCGCTATAGTTGGAGCCAGCGGTGCAGGAAAAAGTACGCTATTAAATGTAATCTTGGGATTTTTGAATTACGATGAAGGAAGCGTTAAGCTATTCTCCAAAGAAGTAAAAGATTTTACAGACAAAGAAATATCTGATCTTCGCTCCAAGAAAATATCATTCGTGCCTCAAGATTTGATAGTATTTCCAGCGTTAACAGTCAAGGAAAACTTGGAAATGAAAGCAGACATCTCAGGTGTGGATAATTTTGATTATGAGACATTCATCAAAAAATACGACATGGAAGAACTGCTCAACCTAAATAGCGCGAAGAATTTGTCCGGTGGAGAAATCAAAAAACTAATGATTCTAAGAGCGTTAATCAATGAACCAGAGCTATTAGTCTTGGATGAACCAACAGCGAACTTGGATGAAGAATACGTCGACAAATTCTTGGATTTACTGGACGAATTAAATAAAAAAATGACCATAATTTGCGTAACTCACGATTCGAGACTCAAAAATAGAGCCAAAAAAGTGTACAAATTATCGGGGAAAAAATTATCTGAATAAAATCATGACCACCCGTAAAACGGGTGGTTTGTTCAAGGGCTATAAGCCCGAGTGATACCAACCAGCGTCTCAAGGCGCTGGTTTTCACTCTGTTCAAACCTAACTGTTTTTGCCACTTTAGCCTATCCCTGAAAGGGATTTTTAATTTCTATTTCATAAACGGATCTGTATATTCTTTTACACTCAATTTATCAAGTGCTATATCATGTTGCTCTTGTTCTCTTATATATTTTGCTATTGTCTTTTCATTCAATCCCACTGTGCTCACATAATATCCTTCTGCCCAAAAATGACGATTGCCAAATTTGTATTTTAAATTCGCATGTCTGTCAAACATCATTAGAGCACTTTTCCCTTTTAAATATCCCATAAAACTTGATACTGATATTTTGGGTGGAATGCTTACTAACATGTGTACATGATCTGGCATCATATGCCCTTCTATTATTTCTACTCCTTTGTATTTACAAAGTAATTTGAATATTTCTATGAGACTTTCTCTATATTGATAAAATATCACTTTTCGTCTATACTTTGGAGTGAAGACTATGTGATACTTGCACATCCATTTTGTGTGAGACAATGAATTAGTTTTATTTGCCATAAAATCACCTCTTATTATTTTAGGTCTGAACAACTCTATTATAATACTTGGTGATTTTTTTGGTATAACCTAAGAACGCCTACCCGCATAGCGGGTAGTTTATTGTTTCGTTCGCAAGCGAACTCAACTGACTAAAGTCATCAAATATAACTGATCTTCAAAAGTCACACGACTTAGAAGGTCAGTTTTTTTTGTGCTATCATTGACACGGGAATATGTGTGCAATAAAATCTAATTGAGAGAAAATGAGGATAAATAATGAAAATATTAGAAGCGACACAAAAAGATTCACATGTTTTGGCACAAATGGCGGCAAAAATATGGGATAATGAAAATGTGGATGAATTAGAAGAAGAATTCACAGAAATTCTACAATCAGATGAAGGAACTTGCTTCATTGCATTCGTGAAAGAAATCCCTGTTGGGTTTGCGAATGTAGAACTTCGTCACGATTATGTGGAAGGTACGGAAAGCTCACCTGTCGGATATTTGGAAGGAATATTTGTAGAAGAAAATTATAGAAAACAAAATATTGCAAGAAATCTCGTAAAATCATGCGAAGATTGGGCAAAAAAGATGGGATGCTCTGAATTTGCAAGTGATTGTCTATTGGATAATACTCAAAGCTTGAAGTTTCACCTTGCAATTGGATTTATCGAGGCAAACAGAATTATTTGTTTCAAGAAAGATTTGTAAAAGGAGAAGACATGGAAATATTTAAAATACTTTTACCTTTGATTATAACGGTGATATTAGTACTAATCGTCATAAAAAAATCGAAAGCACAATCAGAAGATTCGTCCGATAATTATATGTCATTTGGGATGGCATTGGGAATGATGCTAGGCGCGGGTTTAGGAACTATCTCCGATAAATTCGACATTGCGACTTCGATATCAATCGGTATGCTTTTGGGTATGGTTATAGGAATGAGCATAACAAAAAAATAAATTTATACGAGTATGGCACCAGTAAGAAGGTGTCTTTTTTATGTTATATGCACAATAAATCTTTGTAAAATATTTGTAAAAATATCAAGAATTGGTATAAATAGCTTATTTTTCGCGAATAATCGGGTATAAATATAAATGAAAGCATGTACAAAAATAGTGAGTGAAAGGAAAAGCAGTGAGGAAAAAATACAGGGATAAATTCACCAATCCCGAAATAGTAAAGCGAATTGAACAAATAGAAAATTCTCCACAAATGCAATCAAAACTACATTCAGTAAAAAATGGAATGAAGGACAACATCATTAATCCATTTTTAGTTATAGGTGCTATGGTTGGATTTATTGCATTAAGAGCGATGCTAGGAATTTATTCAATTCTTGTCATGGCGGCTTTAGTATATTTTTGGAACAAATATTCAAAACAACGAAGAACTGAACTTGCAACATCCTACACTGATAATTTCCTATTACCAGTGTTGAATGAAATCTTGCCGGATACAACAATTGATTATTCTAAGAAAGTTGATGTGAAAGTGATGCAAAGGTTGGTTCCTGATTCTCAGTATTATTTTGGAAACTGCCACATAGTATTTGGTGATGATTACAAAACAGAGTTTTCTAATATGCAAGCATACACAGAAACTGAAGATAGTGAAGGACACACACGACAAACTATTGATTTTTGTGGACAGGTTTTGATGGCGAAATTTGACACTAAAATAAATGGACACATAAGAGTAGTTCCCGTAAAAAAAGGTAAAGTACTTGGGTTTAGAAATCATGGAAGCTACGGAAAGAAAACCAAAATAGAAAAAGAAATTGAGACGGAATCCATTGAATTTAACAACTCATACGCAATATATTCAACAGATGATTTCTACACAAGACTAATTTTAGATCCTAAAATTATAGAGTTATTGAACGATTGGAAAGAAAAAATGAGAGTGTGCTTATACATGAATGAACAATACATCTCCGTATCATTTGAATCAAATGCATTTTTATTTGCTTTACCACAAACGAAAAAACAAGTTGATGAATTGTCGCTTTCAACAGAATACGAAAAAGTTAGAGAAAAATTATCTGGATTTTACTCTCTAATAGATATAATAGGTGAAAAATTATAAGGAGAAATTATGGACAGATTTTTAAATTCGGAATTCGCAGCAATTGGAATAATTGCATTAATCATTTTAATAGTATTAATTTGGTGGGTAAAAACATCGAATAGATTTAACCGATACAAAGTCGTAATAGACGAATCCAAGAAAAACGTGGACATTGCACTAGCTAAAAGATACGACACAATTTGTGAAATGATAAAAGTAGCCAAATCATACGCAAAACATGAAGCCTCAACTTTTTCAGATGTAATTCAACTTCGACAAAATGCAAATATCAAAGAATTCAACGCCACAATACAAAACCAAGACAAAGAAATCAGCAAAATATTTGCACTTGCTGAAAGCTACCCGGACCTTAAATCATCACAAGAATTCATCAATTTACAAGATGAAATCAGCGACGAAAATGAACAATTAGCAGCTGCGAAAAGAATCGTCAATAACAATATCAGCATAATAAATCAAGAAATCGTGTCGTTTCCTAAATCAGTTGTCGCAAAATCTAAAGGATTGAAAGAAATGGAATTTCTTAAAGAACAAAACATAGACAGCAAAAGATCGATAAATGAATTCGACTACGACGTTAAATAATTAGAATAAGTAAAAATATAGGGGATAACTTCTGGGATTGTAATAATCTTGGAAGTTTTTTGTTGAAAACTGTAAAAAGAATAGAAAAAAAGATGTGAGGGAAAACATTGCAAAAAAAATATATATAAGGAATACAATATAGATAACAAAAGATTTTTGCAATTATAAATTTGCGAAAGTCAATAAAAAACGGAGAAAAGTATTTGAAGACAAGCCTTCGTAGCAAGAGGCGAATTATTTGCCGATGCATTGGTAACATCTCAAGTAGCAGCGATCCACAAAACACCAATCTTATTAGTTAGCAAGAACGGAGCTTCAAAAGAATTAAGAGACTACGTTAAGAAAACAATCGACTACTTTATCATAGTAGGTGGGGAAAAATCTATTCCAAATTCAGTAGTATTGGAATTGGAAAAAGCTAGTAAATAGCAAATAACACACAAAGATCAGAGCTGATTAAAAAGCTCTGATTTTTAAATTTTTAGATATAAGTTAAATCAAATTTTACAAAATTCTATTTACTTATTAATTTCTTTTTCTAGTTCTTGAAGAACTTTTATAATCTCTTCATAGTTTGGATATCATAAAGATTACCTTAAATCCATCGATTGCAAAATGATTTTATTGACATTATTTTTAATTCACTATCTCTCATTATCAAATCCATTCAAATACTCTTCAGTATATAAAACCTGAACTTCTCCGGACCAATTAAGTATTGAACCGATAAAATCATTAATATCTAATCTGGGCATTTCATAAATTTTTTCATCTCCAAATGTTCCCGAAGCATCTTCAATAAAAATAGTTTCATAGCCTCTGTCGGAACATATGATGCTTGAAAATAAACAACAATACTCTGTATTGAAACCACAAATATAAACTTTAGACACTTCATTTTCTTTTAAAACTTGGGCAAGATTGGTTTTATAAAACGGATTACATGACGTCTTTTCAATCACATAATCTCCCAATCCTAGAAGTTCTTCGCAGATTTCCGCGTCATCGGAGCCTTTAAAATAGGGGCTGTCGAAATCATTCGAAAGATGCTTGAATAAGATTATAACATCATTATTCTTTTTGAAATCATCAATTAGAATTTTAATATTATTTAGAGTATCAGTAAAATCTTTTTTCTTCAATATCCCATTTTGTACATCCAATACTATTAATGCATTCATTATAATCTCCTTAATTATACTTGTTACTTATTAATTTCTTTTTCTAGTTCTTGAAGAACTTTTATAATCTCTTCAAATTTTGGATATTCTCCATAAATCATTTCTGCCATAGCCTTATAATCTTTTTCTATTTCAGAAAATCGAAACTCTCTTGGAACTAACTTCAATCTACCATTTAATGCATCTTCATACCTTGCCCACTTCCTAGGATAAAATTTCATTTTAAATTCAGTCACTTTCTTTAGTAATTTTTTATCTTCTAAGGCTTTGTTTTTAAAATCTGAATTTGCTATTTTATATAGGTCATAAAAGTGTCTTGCATATCTATGGGGCATAGGAGAAGATTCTGGTCTATTCGCTTCATGATGAAGTATAGTTGCCTTTTCCCAAAATGTTCTCTCTGCTGAGACTGTTCTTATATTAGTTTTTTCTTTAAATACATTTGGATAGGCTTCGCTAATTATCGGCAAGATTCCCACTTCAATTGCAGGTGTCCATGCCGCAAGACTTCCTATTTCAAGTCTTATATTTTGTGTTAAATAATTAGATTCAAAGATTTTAGGATATTTACATAGAATTGTTTGTGGATCAAGACTATCAACCCAAAATTCAAAGTCCATGTCATTTAAATCTTCTTCTAAAACTTTTAAAAATTCATCTCTTAAAAATATTTCCGTCTTTTCATTAACTGCCTTGTTGAATTTATCTTGCTTGGTATTTGACCTTTCTAACCATGGTTCTTTTTCTTCATATCCTAATACTCGCCAATCTAAGATAAGATCTATATCTTCAGAAAATCTTTCTATAAGTCCAAAACACTTTGAAAGTGATGTTCCACCTTTAAAAGTAAAACATTCTTTCCATTTGTTTTCATTAAATAGATAGTCTAAGATAAAAGTAACCCAATAGTCTTTTTCAATGACTGCTTCAGATATATTTTTCTTTCTTGCAGTATTGACTATTAAAATTCTTAAGTCTTCTTTGTTTTCCATATAAAACTTATTCATTTTTGCCCTCACAAATTTCCCTTATTACTTCATATATCCATGCAGGTACTGATTTTGATTCATTCATTAAGTCTGTTCTTTCTTTTTCAGTTAAGCTTTCTCTTATCTTTTGTATAACTTCGTTAGTTATATTTTCTTTACCCAAAGACTTAATTGCCTGAATAACTGTTGCAGACTTTAGGGACATATTGGCAATTTCTCCTGGATTTACTTTTTTAAATTCTAAAATGCTATCTCCAATTTTATATTCCTTATATCTTCCACTAGATATATATTTATAGTGAGTTGGTACTTGTGTTGAAAGTCCTAATAAGTTTAAGGCTGTACTATTATATGGTGCAATATTCCAATTGTATTTTCTTGCTATGGCAAGTGCTAACTCGTGAATTGATACTGCTTCGTACTCTCCAATTAATTCACTATATTTTGGATTGTAATAAAAGCCATCAATGACACGCTTAATTTTATCTTCATCTGCTAATCTTTTTAATATTTGTCTAACCGTGGCATTAGATGCAACATCTAAAAAGTCATTTGCAAAAAATACTTTATGTGAATCAAAATCATTTATTTTATCTGATATTTTTTCTGTATATGAACTCATTACAACACTCCTTTGTCACGGATATTGTATCATATCCGTGACAAAAATAAAAAAACAATATCTTATTTTTCGTGCAAGCTTCTAAATCTTTCTATAACCACAAACTCTAGCAAATCGCAATGCTTTTGGCAGCACTTCAAAATCCAAGAAATCTGTCGTGAAGATTTCTCCATCGGCATTGACCATCAATTCTTTTTCGAATTTGATACATCCTTTAGTCAATTTTTGAAAATGTATCATAGGATGTGACAGATGAGCGCCTTTTTTGTATTTGAAAATCAACGGGATTATTTTGTACAAAGGCATTGTTTCTGCTAAGCACAATTCCAACACGCCATCAGTAAGTTTAGCATAAGGAGAAGGGTTGAATCCTCCGCCGTAAAATCCACCGTTGCAAATCGCGCCAAGCAGATAATATCCATTCAAGTTAACTTCTCCATTTTCTCCGTTACTTGTCCTGGATTCCAACTTGTATTTTGGAATTTTAAATAAATTCTGCAACACTGCGATAGGATATGCATTTGCTTTTAATTTTGGATTTTTCTTCAATAAATTATACGCAGAATTCAAAATCACAGTATCAAATCCGAAGCTAAGCACATTCACGCAATATCTGTCGTTGACTTTAATCAAATCAATGTCGTCAATAACAGGATTGATTGTGTTTTCGATTTTGAAATTTGAATAATCAAAATTCTTGGAGAAATCATTCGCCGTTCCAGACGGAATGAGTCCAACGCTGAACTTTGCGTTTGTTTTCTTCATTTCATTTATGACTTCGTTTAACGTTCCATCACCTGAACACACATACAACAAAACATCTGAACAATCGCAGTATTTTCGAACGATTTCAGATGCGTGGTTTTTGTGTTCTGTCTTTATTATTGTATATTTCAAATTATTGCTTGAGTAGCACTTCACAATTGAGTGCTCTAATTCCGAAAAAGAGCCTGCTCCAGCCTTGCTGCTCAACAAGAATACGTATTTCATTTAATCACCATTCATATTATAATATAAACATAAATTGCTGTACATAGAATTTTACACAAAGGATGATGTCATGAATAAATTTGTTTATAATATAATTTACGTGCTGATAGTTGTAGGACTTATCGCATTATTCGAAAGAATTTTTAGAAATAGAAAAGACAATCCGACGCTCAACAAAATTTACAAAATATTAGTGGTGATTTTTTGGATAATTGCTACTATCGTCACAGTCTTGCTGTACTGGGCAGGTTACGGATATTTCAAACAAGGAAACTCATCTGTTGCAGTAAAACTTTTTGTGTTTGGAATATTGATGACGGTAAGCGTTGGATACAAGATTTATACTTTGATTGGAAATAAAAATGGAAATAATTAATGAACTTCAGTCCCTACAAGATTTGAAATACCGTGATTTTCAAGCGAAACTAATCCCTACAATCGACCAATCCACAATTATTGGAGTTAGAATGCCTGATTTGAGAAAATTAGCGAAAAAAATAGACGAAAAACATTCGCAAATTTTCATGGAAGATTTGCCACACACTTACTACGAAGAAAATATGCTTCATTCTATTTTGATTTCTAATATGAAAAGTTACGATGATTGTATCAATCACTTGGAAAAATTTCTTCCATTTGTAGATAATTGGGCGGTTTGTGACTGTATTTCGCCAAAAATTTTCACGAAAAACACCGACAAATTAATCGAAAAAATAAAATTATGGGCACAATCTTCCCACACATACACCGTGAGGGTCGCGATTTGTTTGTTGATGAAATATTTCTTGGATGATGAATTCAAGGTTGAGTATTTGAACATTGCGGCTCAAATCAAAAGCGAAGAATACTATGTCAACATGATGATTGCGTGGTTTTTCGCGACGGCGTTGGCAAAACAGTGGGACGATGTTATATTCGTTTTGGAAGATAATTTGCTAGAAGATTGGACGCACAACAAAACTATACAAAAATCAAGGGAAAGTTTCAGAATAACACCTGAACAAAAACAATATCTAAAATCATTAAAGAAAAGGAGATAAAATGCGAAGAAAAGATCGTGAAATCACAAGTTTTGATGAACAATTGAAGATAATAGATCAGTGTGATGTAGTAAGGCTAGGGCTTGTTGATGACGAAGGCTATCCGTATATTTTGCCACTGAATTTTGGATATGAAGTGGTGGATAATCAATTGGTTTTGTATTTTCATGGCGCACTGGAAGGCTACAAATACCAACTCATCGACAAGAACAACAAGGCTTCTTTTGAGATGGACACAGACCACGATTTGTATTCCGACAGAGAAAAGGGATACTGCACGATGAATTACTCAAGCGTCATGGGAAAAGGAATCGTAGAATACGTTACTGATTCTGAAGAAAAATTCAGAGCATTGACCGTGATGACGGACAAATATCACGTAGAACATTTTGAATTCAACCCCAAGGCAATCCCAAGAACTAGGGTTTTCAAATTAACGGTCACATCAATGACTGCGAAACACAAAACTATGAAAAAATAAACTTATAAATTACAAAAATTATTATTCAAAAATGCTTGACAGTATAACTTATCAGCTGTATACTGAAAATGTAGTAAGTAATTAAGGTAGTGAATCAAAGTTTTGTAAAATATTTTATTCTCTTAAATTAATTAGTTATCACAAAAATAAAAATGTACAGTGGTACGGTTATTCTGCGGAATAACGAGGAGGATATTATGAGTAACGGAACAGTTAAATGGTTTAATTCTACTAAAGGATTTGGATTTATAACAGGAGAAGACAACAAGGACATTTTTGTTCACCAAAGTGCAATCCAACAAGAAGGATTCAGAACATTGGAAGAAGGACAAAAAGTTTCCTACGATGTTGAAGCTTCTGAAAAAGGCGACAGAGCAGTTAACGTAGTTAAGTTATAATACAACAAGGTTCAATCATTTTGGTTGGACCTTTTTAATTTGTTCAAATGTGGGTATAAATAAATTGCCCAAAATATTAATAAAAAGAAAGGATTAACAATGGCAAACACAGAACAAAAAATTATGGAATTAATTCCAGATGAATTGAAGAACAAATTACCGGGATTTTTACAAGGAAATGTACTATCAGGAGTTGTCGACAAAATCAAACAACAATATCCAGATCTTTACAAAAAAGTTGAAGAATCAGAAGGTCAAATCCCTGAAGATGTAAAACAAAAATTTACAGAAATAATCAATAACTTTGTCCAACAAAAATTAGGATAAAATCAAACCAGTACGCGTGAAAATGTGTACTGGTTTTTTGTTTGTCAAAATATTACAAAATCTCGTAAATGTGATATATTAGTATTAGATTTTTAAAATTACGGGAGGAATAATATGGATTTTGAAGAAGTGATCAAAAATCGATATTCTTGCAAAAAATATAGCGACAAAAAGGTAGAAAAGGAAAAACTAGACAAGATATTGGAAGCTGGGAGGTTAGCGCCGACAGCGAAAAACTTGCAAGAACATCACATTTATGTAATACAATCAGAAAAAAACTTGAAAAAAGTCGACGAAGTGACACCTTGTAGATACGGCGCAAGTACAGTTTTGCTTGTAACTTTTGATAAGACAAACGTGTTTACTTATCCTGGCGATAGAAGAAATTCTGGAATAGAAGATGCATCCATCGTCGCTACTCATTTGATGTTAGCAGCGAAAAACCAAGGATTGGAAAGTTGTTGGATTAATTTCTTGGATCCAGACATCACACACAAGAAGTTCCGCCTTCCTGCAAAAGAAGAAGTACTAATGATGCTAGACATCGGCTATCCTGCAGAAGATTCTGAAATCAATCCACTTCACGACAAAAGAAAAGAATTGTCAGAAACGGTAACATTTATTTAAACAATACTTAATCTGGAGATTTAATGAAGTTAAAATATAACGAAATATTAGTTAGAAACGCCTCTTTGGAAGATGTGCCTAATTTATTAAAATGGTGGAATGATGGCAGGGTAATGGAACATGCAGGATTTCCTCTTGGACTAAACACTACCGATAACAGAGTTATACAAAATATTAAAAATCACGACATGATAAATAATGCTCTGTTGATAATTGAATATAATAAAATTCCAATTGGAGAAATGAATTACAAGAAACTTGATCATAAATCGGTGGAGATTGGAATTAAAATTTGTGAAGAAGAATATCAAAATAGAGGTCTGGGAAAAATTATTTTAAGTTTATTAATCAGTGAGTTGTTTTCAAAAGAATTTGAGAAAATAGTATTGTCAACAACTGCTGAGAATAAAAGGGCGCATCATGTTTATGAAAAACTAGGATTCGTCAATACAGAAATTAAAGAAAATTCGTGGACAGATCAATTGGGGAACATTCGCTCCTCTGTAATGTATGAGCTAATTGAAGAAAATTTTAATAACCAATTAACCAAACGAAAGGAAAACTAATGAACAAAAGAAAAATCGACGTAATGGACTACGCATCAGACATCGTAAAAGAACTTCCGAAAGGAATATTTTTGAACACGAAAGCAAACGGCAAATTCAACAGCATGGCGATTGCGTGGGGAACAATAGGCTACAATTGGAACAAGCCTGTGTTTGTTTGCTACGTTAGAGAAGGAAGATTTACCAGAGAATTGTTGGACGAAAATCCAGAATTCACAATCAGCGTCCCAATCGGCTCCTACGACAAAAAAATCATGAAAGTTTGTGGCAGCCAAAGTGGAAGAGATGTCGACAAAGTAGAAGAAGCGAACCTCACACTCGTTGAGCCAGAAACAATTTCTGTAAATGGAATCAAAGAACTTCCTTTAACTATTGAATGCAAACTAATTTATCGTCAAGAACAGGATTTGTCATTACTTCCAGACGATATTTTGAACAGAAATTATCCGCAAGATGTCGACAGTTCCAATCCTGGCTCCAACAAGGATTTTCACATCACATATTTCGGAGAAATCGTCGACAGTTATATAATTGAAGATTAATCGCAAAACGACTCAGTCACATTGATATGTACCCTCTTTACTGGACATCCAGTAAGGAGGGTATTTTTATGAAATATAGTTATGAATTTAAAAGAGAATGTGTGCAGTTGTATAGAGAAGGTAAATGACCTAATACACCTGAAGGAGTTAAAGAAAAGAGATTTCATGACACAATTAAAGAATGGTTTAAGTTAGAAGAAAAGCATGGTCCAGAAATTTTAAAACATGGAAATAATATCGAGTGGACAACTGATGAAAAGCTAGAAGTGGTCAGCAAAGTATTAGCTGGAAACACAATAGGTTCTGTAGCAATTGAAATCGGAATTAATCGTGGACAACTTTATTCATGGGTTAACAAGTATAAAAATTATGGATATAATGGTCTTGTAAATAGAAAGAGAGGTTGTAAATCTAAAAATACAAGCATGAAAAAGAAAAATATCCATAAGCCAAGGAAACTTAATGAATCTGAAAGAGAAGAGCTCATAAGACTTAGAGCGGAAAATGAATATATAAAAGCAGAAAACGAAATAATAAAAAAAGAGATCGCCTTGAGAGAAGAACGTTACGCTGCGCAACTCAAGGCGAAAAAGCAGCGATTGTCAAGAACTTAAAGAAAAAGGATACAGACTAAACTATCTTTTAATAGCGATTGATTTGCCAAAATCAACATACTACTTTGAACTGAATAAAGTGGATAAGATAAAAGTTAAGAATCGCCCTATCGCAGATAAAATAACCGAAATATTTAACTTGCACAAAGGAAGATATGGTGTAAGAAGAGTGTATATGGAGTTAATAAATCAAGGGTATGTAATAAATCATAAAAAAGTTCAAAAGATCATGCATGAGCTAAAACTATTTGGGAAAAGGTCTAAAGAGAAATATCACTCATATAAGGGAAAGATAGGTAAAGTTGCAGATAATATCATCAATAGAGAGTTCAAAGCAGACAGACCTTTACAAAAATGGACCACGGATGTATCTGAATTTAAATTTTCTTGGGGTAAATGCTACATATCTCCAATACTTGATATGTATAGCAATGAGATTATCTCATATGACTTATCTCTAAGTCCTAATTTAAAACAAATATCGAATATGTTAAGAAAAGCATTTAGCAAATTTCCAAAATTAAATAACTTGATACTACACTCAGATCAAGGTTGGCAATACCAACATAAATATTATGTTAATGAACTAAAAAAACATGGTATAAGACAATCAATGTCAAGAAAAGGGAATTGTTACGATAATTCTATTATGGAAACATTCTTTGGAAGATTAAAAAATGAAGTTTATTATGGCTGTGAAAAGAGCTATAGCTCCTATGAAGAATTTTCTAAAGCAATAGAAGAATACATCTATTATTACAATAACGAAAGAATTCAATCAAAAACAAAATGGATGCCACCTACAAAATATAGGTTAGCATCCACTACAACTAATTAATTAAATATTGTGTCCAGTTTTATGGGTACACATCACATTGGCTAAGTCGTTTTTAAATTGCTTGCTTGATAGAAATAATTCGCCAATTCATCAGTGCTTTCCACGCCGCCTTTTCTAATCCAATGCAAAATAATTCCAGAATTCAACGACAAGAACACCTCTGTCGAATAATCCTTCGGCAAAAACGGGTGATTGTCAATCGAATACTTCAACTCCGGAAGCGTATCAATCAACGCCAACAAAAACTTCCTCAACATATCGTTGATATAGTTGTAGCTATTCATCGTCAAAGCGTAAATAAAATTGAAATCATCCTTCACATAATCAATAACTTTTTTGATGATATCGTACGAATATTTTCTTCCAATCTTTTCCGACGTCAAAATCTCCTTCAACTCTTCGAAGATTTCCTCCACCAAATTATCCACCAAATCCATTTTATCGTCGTAGTGCAAATAAAATGTCCCGCGATTTATGCGAGCTTCTTTCGTCAATTCGCTCACCGAAATATCGTTCAAACTTTTCTCGTTCAACAAAATCGTCAACGATTTTTTTAATTTGTCCCTTGTATCCGTTTCTCTAATCATAAAATCTCCTTAAATGAACAAACTGTTCAACATTGTTTTGTTACAATTCTACTTTTAATATAAAATAATTTATAAGATAAATCAACACATTGTTCATATAAGAGGTGAAATATGGCATATATTGAAATGAAAAACAGCTACAAACGCTACAAATCAGGACAATCCGAAATAATTGCAAACAACGACATATCGTTTGAAATAGAAAAAGGAGAATTGGCGATCATTCTAGGTTCATCAGGCGCGGGCAAATCCACCGTTTTAAATATTCTCGGTGGAATGGACACCAACGACGAGGGGAATGTGCTCATAGATGGCAAGGACATCAGCGCATTCAACGAAAAGGAGCTGACGAATTACAGAAGAAATGATGTAGGATTTGTGTTTCAATTCTATAATCTAGTTCCAAATCTAACCGCCAAAGAAAACGTCGAACTGGCATCTGAAATCGTAAAAGATGCGCTCGATGCAACAGAAGTTTTGAAATCAGTTGGCCTTGGAGAAAGAATCGACAATTTCCCAGCACAATTGTCAGGCGGAGAGCAACAACGTGTTGCAATCGCACGTGCAGTTGCGAAAAATCCTAAGCTATTATTGTGCGACGAACCAACAGGTGCGCTCGATTATCACACAGGCAAGCAAGTTTTGAAAATCTTGCAAGATATGGTTAGAAAAGAAGGGGCGACTGTCGTTATCGTTACGCACAACCAAGCGTTGGCTCCGATTGCAGACAGGGTTATTCATATGCACGACGCGAAAATTCGCGATGTCGTATTGAATGCGAACCCACAAAACATAGAAACGTTGGAATACTAAAATGAAGAAGAAAACATTGAACAAGACGATTTTCAAATCGTTTATAGAATCTAAGGGACGATTTTTGTCGATAATGTTGTTGATGATGCTCGGATCCATGACACTTGTCGCACTCAAAGTCACAGGCCCCGACATCGACAAATCGGCGAACAAATACTACGAAGATTATAATTTGTCCGATGTCAATGTCATCAGCGATTACGGAATCACGGAAAATGATGCGAAGGAGATCGACCAAATCAAAAATATCGCAGACGTTGAGTACGGATATTTCTCCGATGCGACGATAGGTGACACTCCTACATCGTTCAGAATATTTTCCAATACTAAAAATATATCTAAGTTTGAACTTGTGAGCGGCAAGTTTCCGCAAAAAATCGGAGACATAGCACTTACCGATCAATACAAAACTAAATACAAAATCGGAGATAAAATAAAATTCAAAGAAAAAGACGAAGACAGTAAGATTTTGAAAAAAGAAGAATTCACAGTGACGGGATTCGTCAATTCTACAGAAATTGTCTCCAAGACAGCTCTGGGAAATTCTTCTGCGGGATCTGGAAATTTGGAAGGATACGCAGTAGTAACACCAGACAACTTCGACACAGACGTCTACACCATTGCACGTGCGCGTTACAAAGATGTGCGTGGGCTTAATTATACAGACTCTGAATACACCAGAAAAGTCGACAAACATCAGAAACAACTCGATGAAATTCTGAAAGATAACGGTAAACAACGACTCGAAGAAATTAAATCAAAGGCGAATGACAAAATCGCGAAATCCAAGAAGAAAATCGAAGATGCAAAAAAAGAAATAACTGATGCAGAGAAGAAATTATCCGACGGACAAAAGAAAATCGACGACGAAAAAGCAAAGCTAGTATCGGCACAAAAACAAATCGCACACAAGGAGTCTGTAATCAAGAATTCAAAATACCAAATCGAATCAGCAGAAAGCCGTCTTCAAGCAACCAAGAAACAATTGGACGATGCGAAAATTCAGCTTGAAAACGGACAAAAACAATTGGATTCTAAGAAAAAAGAAGTCGAAGCAAATAAAAAGAAGCTATCACAATCAAAAACAACTCTTGATGCGACAAAAGCAAAGCTTGATTCATCTAACGCCCAAATCCAACAAGGAAAAGCAAAGCTACAACAAGCAAAACAAAACCTTGAACAAAAGAAAGCAGAACTCAAAAAACAGGGAATAAATCCTGAAATTGTTCCAGAAATCCAACAAGCTGAAAGTTCAATCGCAGAACAATCTAAAATGATACAACAATCCGAAGCTCAGTATAACCAAGGGTTGGCGAAGTACAATCAGGGAATTCAACAATATAAATCTGGAAAGAAAAAAATTGATGAATTTGACTCATCACAAAGAAAACTATCCGAAAAGAAGAAACTCTACCAAAATTCTGTTGCAAAATACAACTCTGGACGCAATCAGCTCAACGCATCCAAAACAAAATACCAAAACGGAATTGCACAACTGAACTCATCAAAAAAACAAATTCAAGAAGGATTTGACAAAATCTCATCGTCACAAAAAGAACTTGACGACAAGAAAAAAGAATTTGAAACAGAAAAGAAAAAAGCCGACGACAAAATCCAAGACGCAGAATCCAAAATTCACGACGCTCAAATCGAAATCGACGGATTGTCGCTTCCAGAATATTCAACTTATACAAGAAGGACAATGCCAGGTGGCGACGGAATAAAAATGGTCGAAACGACATCATCGGGGATCACGAAAGTAAGTAACCTATTCCCTGTAGTCTTGTATCTTGTCGCAGCTCTTGTAACAGTCACAACGATGACGCGATTTGTCCAAGAAGAACGAAACAATGCAGGAATTCTGAAGGCATTGGGCTACAATGATACTGATGTCATCAAGAAATTCGTGTTGTACGGACTAATCTCAGGAGGATTGGGCACGATTTTGGGAACACTACTTGGAACGTATGCGCTTCCGTACATTTTATGCACGTCGCTTTTGGCAAACATGACCATACCACCAGTCAAGTACTATTTTTCATTCAAAATACTTGGTTTATCGGTGCTTTTCACAATAATTTGCAGCGTACTCCCAGCGGTTTACATCTCGGTCAAAGAACTAAGAGAAACATCAGCACAGCTCTTGCTTCCAAAACCACCGACAAAAGGCTCCAAGATTTTTATGGAAAGAATCACACCATTGTGGAGCAGAATGACATTCACGCAAAAAGTCACAGCCAGAAATATCTTCAGATACAAGCAAAGAATGTTCATGACGATATTCGGAGTTGCAGGGTCTGTCGCACTATTATTTGCAGGACTAGGAATCTCATCGTCAATCAAAGGAATCCAGACCAAACAATACGGACAAATCATCCAATACGATGCAGTAGTTGCTAAGAAAGATTTCGTCACAGAAAAAGAACAACAGAAAATCGACCGATTATTAAAATCAGACGACATTACAGGCTACATTCCAGTTCATTTTGAAAATATAACCAAAAACATCAAAGGAATTGACGACGAACAAACAATCACGATGCTTGTCACACACACGGACACATTTTCGCCATATATCAATTTGGAACACAAAAACTCCGAAGATGCGCTCAAAATAACAGATGATGGCATCGTCGTATCGCAGAAACTTGCCGATTTGATAAAAGCGAAAACAGGTGACACGATTACGCTAAAAGTCGCAAACCAAGACAGAAAATTCAAAATAGCACAAATCACCAAAATGTACGCAGGACATTTTATTTTCATGAGTGACGACTACTACAGAAAATCAGTTGGCGAAAAAGTAGACGACAACAGCTACTTTATCGCTCTCAAGGACAAATCAAAAACGAATGTTGAAAAAGTCACAGCAAAGTTCATGGCGTCAAATGGAATCAAAGCCGTGTCACAAAACACCAACGTCATCATACAAGTTGAAACCATGACCAACTCGCTCACGAAAGTAATGACAGTGTTGACGATAATGTCGCTGTTACTTGCGATTGTAATCCTCTACAACCTAACCAACATCAACGTAGCAGAAAGAATCAGAGAATTATCCACGATAAAAGTATTGGGATTCTTCAACAACGAAGTAACCATGTACATCTATCGTGAAACAATATGCCTGTCGATTATTGGAATAATCGCAGGAATATTTGGAGGGAAAATCCTCCACAAAGTAATCCTCGACAAAGTTGCACCAGCGGAAATATATTTCAACCCAAACATCGAAGTGTGGGTATATATCCTACCGATACTTTTGGTAATAGGAATACTTTACGCGTTGGGAGTAATAGTCAACCACAAATTGAAAAAAGTAGATATGCTTGAAGCATTAAAATCTGTAGATTAAGGTATAGAAAGTAGAAAACCATGTTTGCTCGGTTTTCTACTTTTTTATTTACTCTTTCGCTCAACGCTCACATCGAACAGGGACGCATAAACTCAAAAACTCGTAAAACGCTCATCTGTCTTCAAAAATTGATAAATTCATCGCTTATGAAACTAAAATCGCAAACTCGCTGACGCTCAGACAGTGCGATTTTTAAACGTTTCATTTCACTAGAATTTATTCCAATTTTTTCCGAATGATTCGCTTATTTACGATGTTTCTGGTTTGTTTCAATGCTAACTTACTCAACAAAAATTCGAAATCTACTTTTTTCAATTCTATAAAAAGGCGAGGGGGTTTCACAGGACGTATACATCAGACAGGGACATGGAAACAAGAAAAGTCGTAGCACATTCGTCTGGCTTCCAAAAATTGGAAAATTCAAATCTCAAAATCCTGAAATTTGAAGCACGCTTCGCTTACGCGGTCAAATTTCTGGCGGATTTTTTCGATTGAATTTTGCACAATTTTCTCCAGATGACTCATTTAGCTACGATCTTTTTTGTTTATTTCACTGCGATCTTTTTGTATAATCTACTTTTTTCAATTCTATAATAAGGAAGGGAACACAAAAACTCGTAAAACGCTCATCTGTCTACAAAAATTGATAAATTCATCGCTTATGAAACTAAAATCGCAAACTCGCTAACGCTCAGACAGTGCGATTTTTTAACGTTTCATTTCGCTAGAATTTATTCCAATTTTTTCCGAATGATTCGCTTATTTACGATGTTTTTGGTTTGTTTCAATGCTAACTTATTCAGCAAAATTTTCATATCTATTTTTTCAATCTAAAACATCTCCGATTTCCGCCCCAACATCTCCCAAAACACGCATATTGTGGTAAAATAAAATAACAATACCAATCGAAATATATTTGCACGAAATCTAGGAGAACGCAATGAACGTGATACTTACAAGTGACATAATGTCCCCTGACAAAAGACAACTTAACAGTCAAAATGGATTTGTCGACAAAATCCACGAATACGTAGGAGACATCAATTGTCTGTACATTCCTTCAGATCCACAAGCACCATTTCTAACACACACGATAAGCTCGCACTACAAGAGAGCCTTCAGAAAAAGTGGATTCACAGTCAAACACTGGACAACTTTGTATCCTTTAAAAAAAAGAAGATTACAACAACTCATATCACGAGCGAACCTCATAATACTTGCTGGAGGTCACGTTCCGACACAGAACAAATTCTTCCACCACATTCATCTTGAAAAATACATCAAAAACTACGACGGACTTGTGATTGGAATCAGCGCAGGAAGCATGAATTCAGCATCAGAAGTCTACGCTCAGCCCGAAAACTTTGGCGAAGTCAAATCCACGCACTACCGTAGATTTCTCAAAGGACTTGGAATTGTAGACATATCCGTGCTTCCACACTACGCAGATGTAAAAAATCAACGAGTCGACAACCAACGAATCATGGAAGATGTCACACTGCCTGACAGCTACGGAAGAAAATTCTACGCCATAGAAGATGGAGCATTCATCATACCAACAGAAAACAAAATTTACGGCAATTGCTACGTCATCAAAGATGGCAGAGTAAGAAAAGTCTGCAATACAGGTGAAGTCGTAAATCTACGAGGAGTAAATTAATGACAGAATTTTTCAGATACAACGAAGATGCCTACACCAATATCAACATAACATTACTAAGACTATCATTAGTCCTAGTAATTTTTTTGGCATACAAACTCAAACACAAAACCAAACTACTCAAACCAGCATTGTTTTTGGGATTCTTTGGACAAATAATATTATTTTCATGGTACGCAGGAAACCACACACTTCTCATCAAAGAAGGATTGCCACTGTTTCACTGTAGAATATCAGCCATCATGATGGTGGTAGCATACCAAATACAAAACGACAAACTAATGCGCTACTTTGCATGGATGGGACTAATCGGAGCCATAATCGCATTTACATTCCCAGATCCATCCAAATATATGTGGCCACATGTAACCAATCTCACATACATCGCCAACCATTTGCTGCTAGGATTTTGTGGCGTTAGCATATTAGCCACACGAAAATCCACCCTCAAACTAAAACACTCACTCATGATAACCAGCATCATGAACATAGCAATCATGACAGTCAACCTAATATTGCATACAAATTACGGATACCTTGTACAATTTCCGCAAACAATACCAGTACGATTCACACCACATGTCACATTCCTAATAATGACATTAATCATCACATTCTTGATCACAATTGCAGAAATAACACACATCAAAATCGTACAAAACACACAAATAGAACCACAACTAACGACACAACAATAATCGCTATCCTTTAGGAGAAACCATGAACACAATCATCAAACCGTTTGACAAACTTACAACACAAGAACTCTTCCACATCTACAAACTACGAGTCGACGTATTCGTAGTAGAACAACAATGCCCTTATCACGAAATAGATGACATCGATCTGATAAGTTACCACATATATCTGCAAAACGACAACTCAATTATCTTGGCTTACTGTAGATTGTACAAACAAGAAAACACATTCCACATCGGGCGAGTAATAGCAACCGAAAGACGCAAAGGATACGGAACACAAATAATGAAAGAAGCAATAAAATTTGCAACAGAAAAACTTCACGCAGATTCCATAATTATAGAAGCACAAACCTACGCCCAAAAATTTTACGAAAAATTAGGATTCGTTCAAACCTCAGAACCATTCGAAGAAGATGGAATCCCACACATACGAATGAAATACATCGTAAAATAAATTGGAACCAAAGCTCACCAAGAAAAAATCTTGGTGTTTTTCTTTGGAAAAAGAAAGATTTTTATAAAAATTACAAAAAAGTTACAAAAACTAATCTCATTTATACTAACAGTACCGATAGTGAACATCAAAGTATCAAACACTTTAGCGTAACAGCGTAAATGAGAAGAATCTAACAGTGATCAAACGAATTATAAATCAAATTATATTGTGCTATAAGTACCACTGCTAATAAAATTACAATAATAAAATTGACAGATAAATATTTTCAGAAATAACACACATTCCAGCGTCTACACATACTAATTATATATAAAGAAAAGAATTTGGAATAATTAAAAAAATATTCAGAACTAATGGCAAACAATAACTTAATTTAACCAAAATCTACCAATAAAAAACAAGGATATTTTCATTTAATATCAAAAAATAATCAAAATTCCATTAAAAATATGTAAAAACACAAAATTTTCTGGAAAAAAGGTTGAAATTTTAATTCATTATTGTATAATAGTAATTACATAGACATACGTTATCATTAAGTGAAAGTTTACTGAGTTATCTTTTAGACAAAACAACATTGAACTTTTATTAAAAAGCTTGATTTATTAAATTATTTGATTTAAAATATAATTACAGAAAAACAGTCATAAATGATATAAGTTTAAGTTTATGAAGGTTAAAAATTTTAGGAGGAATATACCAATGAAATTAAACAAAAAGTTATTGACAGCAGCATTAGCTGGTGCTTTAGTTGTAACAGCAGTTCCAGCTGGAACATTCGCTGAAAAGAATTCTGCAGAAAACACTTACACTGAAGAATTAAACTTAACTAAACAACAAGCAGCTGCTAGAATGGATCAATTAGCAAAACAAATCGCTGAACTTTCAGCTAGAAGAGCTGCTATCGTTACTCAAGAATGGGAAGCTGGACAAACTTCTGAAGGTTTAATTGAAAAATTACAAAAAGAAGAAGCAGCAGCTAAAAAAGCTTATGAAGCAGCAGCTAAAGCTTGGGAAAATGCAAAAGACGCTCAAGAAAAAGCTAGATTAGCTAAGAGAAAAGCTATTGACGCTTACGACGCTAAAGTTGGCGAATATGAAAGATTAGTAAAAGAAGCAGAAGCAGCTCGTGATGCAGCTAAAAAAGAAGCTAAAAGAAAATTTGATGATACTATTGCAAACAGTAACAGAAAATTTGAAGTAGCTCAAACAAATGTTGACAGAGCACAAATTGAATTAAACGCTGCTAAAAAAGCATTAGCAACAGTTGAAGATGATGAAGAAAATGTACCAGAAGGAACAAATGCACAAATCGCTCAAGCTAAAAAAGCTGTAAGAGATGCTCAAGCTAGACTTGCTCAAGCAGAAAATGAAAAAGCTAAAGCTCATGACGAAAAAGTTGAAGCTCATGCTGCAGCTGGTAAAACTTTAGAAAATGCTATAAAACAAGCTGATACTTTATTCCAAGCTAAACTTCAAGAATTAAACAAAAAATATAGATTAAACGATAACTATGGAGATGCAGCAGCTGAATTAACTCTTATCGAAAGAGCTAAATTAAAAGCTATCAAGGATTTCGATAATGCAAGAGCAAACGCTGAAGTAGCATTCAGAAACTATTTAGCAGCTGAAAAATCTTACGATGCAGCTTCAAAAGCTTATGCAAAAGCTAACCAAAGAGCATACAAAGTTACTGAAGAATTAAAATCAATTGAAAAACAATTAAAAGAAAAATATGTTAGAATTAACATTATCTTAAAAGATCAAAATCAAGGAATTAATTCTTTAGCTGGCAAATTAGATGCTGACATGATCAAAGAAATCGAAAACTTTGCTGAATTAAGCAAGAGCGAACAAGCAGCAGCTATTGCAAAATTACAAACAGAATTAAACAAACTTAAAGAAGAATACGATAAAACTAAAGATGAAATCAAAGAAGTTAAATCAGTTTACACTTACAAATTCGCAGTTAAAGATACAACTGGTAAAGGTGTACAAGGATTAACTTTACAATTCACAAACATCGAAGATAGTACAAAAGTTTACAACGGAACTTCTGATGAAAAAGGAGACATCGTTGTTAAAGGTATTGCTGAAGGAACATACAAGATTGCTGTAACTCACATTCCAACAGGATACAAAGTAGTTCAAAAAGGAAAAATGGTTTCTGAAGTTAAAGGTTTATTCAGACCAGAAGCTGAAGTAAAAGCTGAAAATAACGTTGAAGAAGCTAAAAAAGACGAAGCTAAAAAAGAAGCTGAAGTTGAAATTCCTGAATATGTAACTATCAAGGGTGGAAAAGAAGACAAAAAAGAAGAAAAAGAAAACAAAGATGAAAAAGTTATCGATGGTGGAACTATTGTTGTTGACAAAAAAGAAAAAGACAACAAAGACGAAAAAGACAACACTAAAAAACCTGAAAAAGAAGATAAGAAAAACAACAAAAAACCAGCTAAACCATCTAAGAAAGAAAAAGCAGAATTACCAAAAGCAGGTGCAGCAGCTGAAGCAGCTACAATAGCAGCAGCAGCAATGGCTACTATGGGTGGAGCTTATCTTTCACTTAAAAAACGTAAATAATTTACGCAAATAGATTATACTAAAAAGATTTAGAGAGGACATATGTCCTCTCTTTTTTTAGTATGACGGGCATGTTCTAATGCTGGGGTGAAAATCCCTACAGAGCGTAGTTACCAACGAATCTAATAGCGACTTGCAAGTTTTAGATGGCGACATCCAGGAGAGAAGAAGCAATAGCGAAATCGTGGCTTGACGGACAGGAACAGAATATAAGGCGTAACAGGTGGCCAAGCTAGCTAAAGATAGCAAAGACCCAAAAGGTAACCGTAAACCCAAAGCGTAAATTCTGCAAGTAAACGATGAGAGTATTAGGGCTTATCCCGTGAGGTCTCATGGACGACACAGTAGTAACAACGAACTATGAGAAGTCAGCAGAATCCATAGTAGTTAGGAAGTTTCTGTAATGGAAATGGAGCGAAGGGAGGAACAATATTTATTGTAATATTTGAAAAGGATGCACTATGACTTGATGGAATACAAGGAGTGACGTATTCACTCCCCTAGGTTCGGATACAAAAAGAATAAAGTTAAATAGTTTCATCAGAAATAAACAATATGATACAAGAGAATATTGAACCGCCGTATGCCGAACGGCACGTACGGGTGGTGTGAAAGGGGCTAGTTTTTAGTCCCTATTCGATTGACGTATAATACTATTGAAATTCCAGTATCACAAAATTTCTGTGTATTTCTGATATGTTGAAAATGTTCTTCCTTCCGTAAATTTTCATATTTTTCTAATGTTTTTAATTAATAAAAGACACTACTATAAACGTCTGGTATTTGATAAACATCACATAATCCTTTAATGATTTTAATATAATCCGTAGCTATAATATATGTTAAACAGTCACTTATATAAATATTTATGTAAAATTGTCTCTAACATAATTTATAAATTCCATCAAATCCAATTTAGTTTATCTTTATGAAAGATATTAAAAAACAAGAATAAAATTCGATAAAAATAACCGATATAAAACTCAAAACTTTTTACGATTAAATGATATATGCCCAATTAAATGCTGAAATTTAGAATTTAATAATAAAAAACATTATTTGAATAAAATCTCAACATCATTTGTTGAATTATATTTTAAATATGATAGAATATAATTGTAATAATATTTCATCTTATGGATTAGCTTACAGTATATAACTCTGAGTTTTTTAAGCCGTAAAATCCAACATTTTATATATTAAAATATTTGATTTTATAGTCAATGCAATTAAAATTTAAGGGTAACTTTGTCTAAAATATTATTCATAGTGTTAGATATTTCGTTATTCGTAATAGTGTTAGCTATATGTTCCGGATATTATTCTAATTATTACACATTTATGATTATTAGGATAAATATCTTTATTCATCTGACAAAAAGCAGTTAGATTAAAATCAATTGTATTTACTTTAAAATATAAGCTACTAAACATAAATAGATGGATAATGGTATTTGTCTTGGATAAAGATATTCAGAAAGGAGGATTGATTATAAAACATCTAGTTACAGTATTTGGTATAATCATAAATCTTAAAGTTCATAGAAGTGTACAAAACATTATAAACAAATACTTGTAATTAGAATACAAATATAGATGAGATGCGATTAAATGTATGCAAAAAACATACACAAGGAAAACTTTAAATTATGTAAAAGTAAAATTTGATTGAAAAAAGGAGAAAACATGAAATTTAATTTGAAAAGAGCGACCGCAACAGTCCTCTTAGCGGCTATGTTAGTGGGTTCAGCCCCTATTAATGTATTTGCTGAAGAAACTAAATTAGCACCAACCAAAGATAACACATCGGTTAGAGCTGTTGATACACCTGATTGGGAAGTTAGCTATGAAGAGGCAAATAGTGAATATTGGCCACTAGCAGCTCATAATAGGCTAATAGAACCATCTACGGGTGACTTTATTAAAAATCCTACTATAGAGTATGGTGGATCTTATAATTATACAGACCCAAATTCAAAAGACCGAGAAGTAATCAAACTATTGTACAAGACTAATTCAAGCCCTGGAGGAGCATGGAACAAAATGCTTTTAAAATTTGATAAGACTTTATATCAAATGATTGACTGGGATAATAATCAAACAGGAGCTTGGAAAGATCCATCTACTAACAGAGGACCAGCCAGTCCATTACATTTTAAAAATGGCATAATGACTTTTACAAGAGAATCCAGAGAAAACGTTGGCTCTGAAAATGTAGTTAGTTTTGATATTGATAAAGCAGGATTTAAAACTAATGTGATAGAAGCCCCTATGCATTTTGTTCTTAAGGACCAAGCTACACTAGAAAAAGAAAATCTTCCTAAAAGTATCCAAGAACTTACAAGGGAAAAAGAACCAATTATTCAAATGAGAATAACAGACAAGAAGTATGAGAGAGTTCGTATGAATCCAACCAAACACAGGAATGGATATTCAACTTATACACCTTCTACTGTAATACCTAAAAAAGACTACAGAACAGGGCTTATTCCACAATCTCAACAAGACAATGGTTCACCATGGATTTTTGCTCAAGACTCATATATTTCATACGACAAAAATAGGGGATACGTAGACCTTACAATAAGACATAATAAAGGAGACTTCCTTTTAACAGCTTATAATTACAATCCATATATAGGTCTTAGAACTGTAATGGAAGATAAGTTCTTCAATATCTTAGCAGGCAGTTCCTATAAAAAAGCGGATGGAACAGAAGTTGCTGAAGATTCTAATGACAAAATAGCCGATGTATTTCTTTTAAATGCTGATGAGGACCCTTATGGAAAAGGGGCAACTTATGAGAATCCTATAACTGATAGAAAAATACCAGTTTTAAGAAGGCAAATAAATGATGGTAAGGATGGACTAAAATATATTCAAGTATTAGGCTCTGACTATAAAAAGACAGATTATGAAAGCAATATAAAAACTCAACAAAATGGAAAAGCACTGGATTTATTAATCAATGGAGCAGCTGCAAATAGTTTAAAGGGTGTGGCTACAGTTGTTAGATTCTATGTGCAACCGGATAAGTTTGACAAAATCGTTAACGACTCTGACCTTTTGGATATGACTTTCTACACAACCTTTACTATGCAAACAAAGACACCGAAGGATACTTTCACTGGAAAAGTTGATAAGGATAGAAAACTAAAACAAGGTGATGAACTGATTCTAGATGTTGGAACTGATGAATTTAGTGGCGGTGCTAAAATTGGAGATAGAAAACTAACTATGGAAGTAGGGAAAAGACCTCACACTGTAGTCTTCAATGCGGAATCTAATGCCTTAGGGGGAACTTCTCTATATTGGAAAGACAAAACATCTTATTGGTGGAGAATTCCTTATGATATGACACTAAAAGAAGGCACTCCAATTAAAATCTACATGGAAGGATTAAAGAAGCCAATAAAAGAAGTTAGATTTTATAAGAATAAGGAAGAGCAAGCAAAGGGTAATAGTGGCGATTTCTTTACCATAGCAAAAGATGCTGAAAAAACTGGAGATATGCAATATGCACGTTTTGCTGGAAACTTAAAATCACCTCATGTTGCGAAAACGCAAAATGAAGCTTCAATCCCTGAAATATTCACAGAAGATAATATTATTCATGGTCATACAAAAGTAGGTAATGCCATTGTTAGAGCAACAGGTGTTGGGGAAAATGACACACTGTTAAAACAAGCATATCTAACTGATCAAGAAGATACTTTTAAAACGGCAGGTTCAGGAGATAATGAAGAAGTAATAATTGACCAAAAGAGATCACAAGCAGTAATCGTAAACAAAAAAATTGAGTTTGGTTATGAATTCTCTACAAAAGATGCTATTAATCCAAAAGATCCATTGGGAGCAACAACAGGTATTACTAATAATAAGTACAAAATGATTAAGGATGCCCCTATTGGATTTACTACAGAAGATTTTTCGATCAATGCTGTTGAAAAATTACCACCAATTATTGAGCAAGTACAGGCGAAAGTTAATTTTGACTTAAATGGTGGTTACCTGGGAGAAGATGCAAATGATGACAATGCCAAGAAACCAATTACAAAAATTGCACCATTAAATGAAAATTATAGATACAATGTAGATAAGGAAACAAACTTCCCGACTACAGAATTAAACAAAAATTACAAAGCTAATGCCTTTGAGGGAGACAATAGAAGAATGGTTGATGATGGCAGTGGTAAGCAAGTAATGGCATCGCATACTGATCAACCATTGGGAACAGAAACTTATAAGTCTATGTTTGATAAATACAATGAGGAACTGAAAAAAAGACTTACAGAAGCACAAGCGCTACCAACAGGTGCCGGAGCTCCAAATGCAATTAGAAATGCAGCAATAAGTGAAGCACAACAAGATATAGCTTCTTTCAAAGTATATGTTGAGAAATTTTACACAAGTAAGGGCATAGACATCACAAAATCACAACTTTGGTTAAGAGAATTCCCTGGAAAAGAATCACAAAAAGATCTAAAGACAGAAAATCCTAAGATGGATAACAAAGAATTCTATGGCTGGACAACAAAGAAGGTTGATACGGTTGATGGATATAACAAATTACAAGAATTAACAACAGAAGAACAAGCTAAAGACACTACAAATGCTTATAAGTTTACAGAAAACTCACCAATTTTATCAGAAATGACTGTTTATGCTTTCTATGGACCACTTAGATCACAAGTAACAAATCCAAAGCAAACTTATGATCAAGATGACGACAAGCAATATATAGAAATAGCACCAGAAGAAGGAAAAAATCTTCCAAAAAATGCAAGCTATAAACTTGTTAAGAAAAACGACGATGGAAGCTATACAGAAGTTAAGGGGACCAGTCAAACAACAACAAAAGATGGTAGACTAGTACTTGATATAACAGATTTGCCAAGTGATAAATTTGATCCAAAAGAAGATTATTATATTGAAGCAACAGAAGTAGGAAAAGCACCATCATATTCAACAAAGCCAATAAAAATAGATAAGGTTGCACCAAGCTTTGGAGAAGCAAATAAGAATATGACAATTGAACAAGATGCATATGGCTACCAAGTAAAAATATCTGCAAAAGCAAGTGATGATTCTGGTATCCTTAGAGTTTATGAATCTGAAAACAAGGATAGCGGTTACTATGATAAAAATGCAAGTCTAAAATCTGCTGATTTAAATAAACATATCTACCAACAAAATGGTGAAGATAAAACATACTCTGTAATAGCCATAGATAAATTTGGAAATAAGACTACTGTTAAAAAATCAGTAGAAAAGAAAGCAGAGCCTCTACAATTAAACGCTGATGTACCTTATGAAGGAGATGACTTTATATATGTTAGCTCAGAAGAAGGTGCTGATATAAAAATAGAAGTATTAAATAGTGATGATTCAAAGGCATTTGAAATCAATACTAATTTAGCTTATGGTGATGCTGAAATAGACACCCTAAATGATGGTTCTACATTTGAGTTTGAACGAGGACAAACTGTTATAATAACAGCTAGTAAGGGTGGTAAGACAGCTAAATTAACTTTAGAAGTTGATTAATGTTGGCAAGTTAAAGGAGGGCTGAAAAGCTCTCTTTTGACAAAACAAGGCGGTAGTTTATTTATCGCAATTATTACAAAAGGAGAAATAATGGATAGAAAATCAAAGTTAGAAAACTTGATCAATTTAAAAAAGAAAAAGGATCAACTAGAAAACCGAAATATGCAAGTAGAAAATTATCTATAGGATTAGTATCTTTTATGTTAGGTTTTACTTTATTGGTATCACCAACAGATTCAAAGGCAGCAGAAGAAGTATCTTCATCTATAGCTAAAACAGAAGCTGTTGCTGATAAGTCTATTGAAACTACAGATACTAATGAAGTAAATGCAAGCGAAACTGACAAAAATTTAGAAGAAAAATCCGGCCAAGAGTCTAATGAAGTTCAAGAATCCAATGAAGTTGTTGAAGATAAGACTGGTGACTTAGAGCCTGAAACTTTAGAAGAGGTAGCAAGCAAGGAATCTGATAGCTTTACACCATCAATAACTGAAATAACAGTTCAAGAAGGAGATTCAGTAGATGACTATCAAAAAGCTATTACAAATCTACCAGCAGGAGCAAGATTAAGCATAAGTAACCCAGCTGATACATCGGTAGTTGGAGTAAGCTATGCATCTGGAAGCATACTATTTGCAGATGGATCTAGTAAGGATGTAAGTATACCTGTAAATGTTACAGAAAAGACTATAGAAAATGATGCTAATGATACTAAAGCAGGGGAAGATTTAGATGTATCGCCTGAAGATAGTAAAAGCAACCCAAAAAATATTAATCTATTTGCAGCCCAACCAAACTTTAACGAAACTACTGTAAAAACAGTAATAGTAAAAAATGGTATAGGTGGATCAGACTTTAACTTTGCTGGAATATTTGGAGATACACCAGATACAAAAGTAACATTAATAAATAAGAAAGATGGATCAGTTCAAGAAGCCATCTTTAATGCAGAAGATGGCACTATAACCTTTGAAAATCCAGTATCAATGGATGATGTAAAAAATGGTGATGTTTCAATAAAATTTTCTGGTACAAGTATAGCTGGTAAATTCATCCAAAATGAATCAAATGCAAGTTACAATGGTGAGTCTAATGAAACTACATTTACTCTAACACTAAGCCAATATAGAAATAATGATGTCATAGTAAAAACTGTAGATAAGAATGGTTCAGCAACTAATCCAGATTCAACTGCTACTGACGGAAAAATAAAAATGACTAGCGGTAATGGAAAATCTAGAGAAGTTGAGATTCCAACTGATAACACTGAGACTATGGTTGCTCGTAGACCTAACAGTAGGAACATAGATGATTACAACAAAGGCATAAAAGTAGAAGTTACAAACCAAGAAAAAGGATTTTTAGTAGATAAAGATGGCAACAAAGTATATAAGCCAGGTAAAATAACACCAGACCCGGATGGGCTAAAACCTACAGAGATAAACTTCACAGAAAAACCACTTGTAACAGAAGAAGAACAAACTGGTGATACTGACTATGTAAAAGTAACTTTCGAATCAGGTGAGCATGGTACAATAAGTGGAAGTACAAATTACAATGTAATAGCGGGGGTGGATATTGGCAATAACCTTTCGGCTCCACAAGTAACAGGCAAAGATAATTGGACTTTCAAAGGATGGAATGCAGATCTTAAAAAGATATATGATTCTGATACAAAGTACTCAGCTATCTACGAAAAGAAAACAAAAGAAACTATCAAAGCAAAAGTAAAATACGTTGCAGATGATAGCTTAGCATACGGAGAAAAGGTTGTTGAAAAAGCTGCTGTAGATGGAGAAAAAGAAATAACAACAGTATCCCAACCAGGCGAAAAAGATAAAGTAACAGAAAATGTTACAAAACAAGCAGTAGATGGATTAACAAAAGTAGGTAACAAGAAAGTAGAAACAAAGAAAAATGATGACGGTTCAACTACAACAACTACAACAACATACAAAGTTGACCCAGAAACAGGCGAATTAAGTAATCCAACTACAAAAACAACAAGACCTATTGGCACAATCGAAGACATTGCTAAAACAACCAAAGTAACAAAAGAAACTATCAAAGCAAAAGTAAAATACGTTGCAGATGATAGCTTAGCATACGGAGAAAAGGTTGTTGAAAAAGCTGCTGTAGATGGAGAAAAAGAAATAACAACAGTATCCCAACCAGGCGAAAAAGATAAAGTAACAGAAAATGTTACAAAACAAGCAGTAGATGGATTAACAAAAGTAGGTAACAAGAAAGTAGAAACAAAGAAAAATGATGACGGTTCAACTACAACAACTACAACAACATACAAAGTTGACCCAGAAACAGGCGAATTAAGTAATCCAACTACAAAAACAACAAGACCTATTGGCACAATCGAAGACATTGCTAAAACAACCAAAGTAACAAAAGAAACTATCAAAGCAAAAGTAAAATACGTTGCAGATGATAGCTTAGCATACGGAGAAAAGGTTGTTGAAAAAGCTGCTGTAGATGGAGAAAAAGAAATAACAACAGTATCCCAACCAGGCGAAAAAGATAAAGTAACAGAAAATGTTACAAAACAAGCAGTAGATGGATTAACAAAAGTAGGTAACAAGAAAGTAGAAACAAAGAAAAATGATGACGGTTCAACTACAACAACTACAACAACATACAAAGTTGACCCAGAAACAGGCGAATTAAGTAATCCAACTACAAAAACAACAAGACCTATTGGCACAATCGAAGACATTGCTAAAACAACCAAAGTAACAAAAGAAACTATCAAAGCAAAAGTAAAATACGTTGCAGACGATAGCTTAGCATACGGAGAAAAGGTTGTTGAAAAGCTGCTGTAGATGGAGAAAAAGAAATAACAACAGTATCCCAACCAGGCGAAAAAGATAAAGTAACAGAAAATGTTACAAAACAAGCAGTAGATGGATTAACAAAAGTAGGTAACAAGAAAGTAGAAACAAAGAAAAATGATGACGGTTCAACTACAACAACTACAACAACATACAAAGTTGACCCAGAAACAGGCGAATTAAGTAATCCAACTACAAAAACAACAAGACCTATTGGCACAATCGAAGACATTGCTAAAACAACCAAAGTAACAAAAGAAACTATCAAAGCAAAAGTAAAATACGTTGCAGATGATAGCTTAGCATACGGAGAAAAGGTTGTTGAAAAAGCTGCTGTAGATGGAGAAAAAGAAATAACAACAGTATCCCAACCAGGCGAAAAAGATAAAGTAACAGAAAATGTTACAAAACAAGCAGTAGATGGATTAACAAAAGTAGGTAACAAGAAAGTAGAAACAAAGAAAAATGATGACGGTTCAACTACAACAACTACAACAACATACAAAGTTGACCCAGAAACAGGCGAATTAAGTAATCCAACTACAAAAACAACAAGACCTATTGGCACAATCGAAGACATTGCTAAAACAACCAAAGTAACAAAAGAAACTATCAAAGCAAAAGTAAAATACGTTGCAGACGATAGCTTAGCATACGGAGAAAAGGTTGTTGAAAAAGCTGCTGTAGATGGAGAAAAAGAAATAACAACAGTATCCCAACCAGGCGAAAAAGATAAAGTAACAGAAAATGTTACAAAACAAGCAGTAGATGGATTAACAAAAGTAGGTAACAAGAAAGTAGAAACAAAGAAAAATGATGACGGTTCAACTACAACAACTACAACAACATACAAAGTTGACCCAGAAACAGGCGAATTAAGTAATCCAACTACTACAACAAAAACAACTCCAGCAGAAGAATACCAAGCAATCTTCAATGGTAATGGCGGAACTCCAACAACTCAAAAAGTAACTGTAAAAGACGGTGAAGTAGTAAGTGGAGTAAAAGAACCAACAAGAGAAGGATACAAATTTGTAAAATGGGTTAAGTTAGGAACAGACAAAGAATTTGACTTAAGTAAACCATTCAGCAAAGGTATCTTAGGCGAAGAAAAGAGTGTAATGTTCACAGCAGTTTGGGAAAAAGTTGTTTCAGAAGACACAACAGCACCAACAATTGATGCAGGAAACATTACAGCTGTAGAAGGACAACCTATACCACCAGTAATGGTAGATGTTGACGATGTTAATGCTAAAGTTACTGTAGAAGGCTTACCAGAAGGATTGAAATACAACCCAGAAACTAAGCAAATCGAAGGTACTGTACCAAAAGCAGAAGATTGGGGCGATAAGGAAGAAAAAACTATCACAGCAACAATCAAAGCAGTTGATGAAGCAGGAAATGAATCTACAAAAGAAATCACAGTTAAAATCTTGAGAGATACAGACGGAGACGGAACTCCAGATGTTACTGACACAGATGATGACAATGATGGTGTAGATGACAAGACTGAAGAAGAAAAAGGTACAGATCCAAAAGATAAGGATTCAAAACCAAGTACAACAGCTGAAAGCATAGATCCAACTATTCCTGAAAAAACAGGCGTAAAAGATCCTGAAAAATTAACTGACAGAGAAAAAGAAGAAGTTAAGAATAAGATCGAAGAAGCTAATAAGGATAAGTTCCCAGAAGGAACAGATGTATCTGTAGATGATAAGGGTAATGCAACAATCACATACCCAGATGGATCAAAAGATACTATCCCAGCTGAAGACCTTGTATTCCAATACAAACACGGTGAACCAGAAATCTCTGACAAACCAGAACTTCCAATCTCTGATATCATTGAACCAACAGTTCCAGGTAAGACTGATGTAGGCGACAAAGATAATCTAACTGATAAAGAAAAAGAAGAAGTTAAGAATAAGATCGAAGAAGCCAACAAGGATAACTTCCCAGAAGGAACTAAGGTAGAAGTTGATGATAAGGGTAATGCAACAATCACATACCCAGATGGATCAAAGGATACTATCCCAGCTGACAAGTTAGTTAATGAAAAATCTACAGGAGATAACCCAGGAACAACTCCAGGTGGAACAACAGATCCTACAGATCCAACTGACCCAACAAAACCTGGCGACGATCAAAAACCTGGTGACGATCAAAAACCTGGTGATGATCAAAAACCTGGCGATGGAAACAAACCTGGCGACGATAACAAACCTGGCGATGGAAACAAACCTGGCGACGATCAAAAACCTGGTGACGATAACAAACCTGGTGATGATCAAAAACCTGGCGACGATAACAAACCTGGCGATGATAACAAACCTGGTGATGACAATAAACCATCAGACAAGACTATCGCTGACAAGGTAGATCCAGCAATTCCTGGAAAGACTAAGGTAAAAGATCCTTCAAACTTAACTGATGAAGAAAAATCAAAGGTTAAGGAAGCTATTGAAAAGGCTAATAAGGATAAATTCCCACAAGGAACTAAGGTTGAAATCGGAAACGACGGATCAGCTACTATCACATATCCAGATGGATCAAAAGATACTATCAAGGGTAGTGATTTGGTTGAAAAGATTTCTGATGCACCAACTAGACCTTCTAAACAAGACAAACCATCTAAGAAATTACCAAAAGCAGGTATTGAATCAGAAGCTATGATTATGGCTGCTGCAGCTTTATCTACTTTGGGTGGATTGTATGTTTCAAAGAAGAAAAAAGAAGATGAAGAATAAATTATAGATTTGATTCTGTAGTTTGTTGAAATAAAATACCCGATCGTAAAAGGTCGGGTATTTTTGTGCGCAAAAATTTAATTTTAATATCCTGAAACGTTACTATTTTTTAAAAAATTTTGGCTTAGGTTATTAATTGATATTACTATAAGACTTTTACTCGGTAATGATTGGGCAATCAGATATGACTATAAAATCTAGAATATATTTTTGAAAAATATTCTCTTAGCTAATTAAAATGCTAATCTTTACAGAAAAAATATACTTGTTCATTGACTTTAAAAATATTTATGTATAAAAACTGTAATAAATAAAAAAATATTTACTTGAGTATAATTTTTTAGTAGTAATAAATCAAAATTTAACAGGTCTCAGATATTGAAACTAGAACAGAAAATCAGTTTTTTTCAAATCATTGATACATTACTAAAAAGGTATGATGATAAACATTATAGTATAAAATACTGAAGATTTTTTTCGATAAAGATAATGAATAAAATATTAAACATCATATTTGAAAGTACAAATGGCTAAAACATACCATTTAAAAGTCGAAGATGTTTCTTTCATAATATATTGTAACTTTGTTGTAATATTCTTGTATTGTGGTAGAATATGAATAGATAGAATTATTATTTTAGTCTTATTCATAATTTTATTAAAAGATGATTTGATTGAAATCAAAAAAATCCTATTAATAAATGGAATACTAAGTTTTAATTCTTAAGTCAATCTAAGATTAGCTTTTTAACAAGCATGATAAATTATGTTTTTAGTTTAAGAGGCTAATTATCAAGAGTATCAAAAAAACAAAGAAAGGAAAACGTAATGAATAACAAAAGAATTTTTGAAAAAATCATTACCGAAAAAAGAGCGAAATGCTCTAATGAAAGACCAAAATACGGTCTTAGAAAGCTAACCGTAGGTGTAGTTTCATGTCTTTTAGGTTACATGATGTTCTTCAGCCCTAACGTTGTTGCAGCTGAAAATGAAAATGTTGACCAACGACAAGTTGTAGAAGCTGTTGAATCACCAGAAGTTGCAAAAACTGAAAACGTTGAAGAATCAGAACAACCAAAAAAAGAAGTTGTTGAAACAACAGAAGCTGTTGAACCAAAAGGAACTGAACAACCAGCTTCACATGTACAAGGTGATTCTTCAAAAGCAACTAAAACAAACGCACAAGACACAACAGCAAAAGCTACTGCTGAAGAATCATCTGAAACAACAACTGAAGAAAAAACAACAGAAGGAAAATCACAAGCTGAAAGCTTTACACTTGAATTACAACCAATCAAAGTTGTAAAAGGTCAAAGTGTAGAAGACTACAGAAAAGCTTTTAAAAACCTTCCAGAAGATGCAACAGTTGAAGAAATAACTCAAGCAAATACAAATGAAACTGGAGATAATAAAGCTACTGTAAAAATCACTTTTGCAGATAAATCTACAAAAGAAGTAGAAGTAGAAGTAAAAGTATTCGGAACACAAGAAGACCTTGAAAATAGTGAATTTGGAGTTAGTACAGAAGGTGCTGATAAGAAAGATCCCCAAGGCGCAGCAGCCCCATCAGCGAGTGATAGCAAAGAGGGAGAATTTGTAGAAGATAAGGCTAAAGAAAACTGGGACAAAGATGTCCAAGATAAGAGCAGATGGGCTGTAGGCAAAGACCAAAGACTAGTTAGGATCGGTGCTGCTAATCCAATTAGAATGAGTGATATTGACTATGATGGAGTCTTTGAAGATGCTGAGGGAAATACAGTTATAAGACTTGTTTATAAAGAAAGATCAGCTGCAGGTACATTAGTGTGGTATAGAGCAAGGTTTAACTTTGGTGAACTTGATCAATATATAGACTATGATAAGTCCTATGTAGTAGGTGCAAATACATTTGGATCAGAAAAAGGAACATTTGACTTAACGCCAGTTAATGATGGAAAAGAGAGAGAATTTGATCTTGGAGTAGCAAGACACGACCCAACAGATGCTAGGCTAAACCTTCCTATCAACCTTGTCTTAAAAGACAAGATGACAGTAGCAGACCTAGTAAAGAAAAACTATACTGTCCAAATGAGGTTAACTGATAAAAACGGCAAGAGGATATATGCCTACGCTCCTAAGAAAACTTCTATGGACTACTCAACCTATACCAAGACAACATCAGTAGCCCTAGAAGATAACATCAACAACACCTTCCTAAAGGGTGGTAAACAAGAAGATGGTCAAAAAGCGACAAGTCAAGAAACATTTTTCTCAGAATTTATTGCCAACCCTAAAGAATACTCCGATGAGTCTCAGCTTGGTATAATTAGAACTCAATATTATGGAGTTAGAAGTGGTACAAATGCATCTCCAACAGTAGGTGGACAACCAATAGGATTTACTCAAGTATTTGACAAAAACCTTGTTAATTTCTTAAAGGAAGATAAGGCTGGTAATGTTGCTTATGTTAACCTTCTAACAAATGCAAGAGAAGTTTCACCTTACGCTCACAGATTTGGTATTAGGAAGAGTGATATAAACTACACAAAAGACGGAAAGAAAGCTTATATAGTTATAGCTCCAAATGCCTACCAAAAAGATGGGCTTAACAAAGTAAAAGTCGAAAAACATGACCAATACACAATGCTGCAAGGTTTCTATATCTCTGCAATTGACTATGTAGTGGATAAGACCAAACTTGCCCAAACATTCGATGAAAATCAAACTAGAAAACTGGATTATTCAATGATGTCTGGTTGGACCAACCCTAATAACGAAGGCTGGACTGTTTATGAAAAGAAATATGAAGATGGTTATGTAGCTCATAAAGGTGAGTCCTTCTTAGTAAATACAACCACTATGCCAGAGGGTGGCCAAATCATGATTAAGATTGGAGATTCTGACCAAGCCATAATCAGGAAGCAACAAGGATACTACACTTATAAAGCACTTGGTAATAATAATGCTATAGAAAAAATAGAGACAATATCCAAAAATGGAATATTTAAGTTTACATTAAGAGAAGGAGCCACTATAAAGGATGGCGATACTCTTAAAGTTTATATGCCTTACACAGCTGACCATAAAGATCCAGTAAACTTCATGGAAATAAGTAATGGTACCGAAAGAGATCAAGGCGCAGCTACTTTAGATTTAGACTATGATAAACAAATTTTAACAACTCATATTTATAAAGACTACAAAGTAGACAGAGGCTATTATAAGGTTAGATATACTCCTAAAGGAAAGACTGAGGAAGCTTCCTTTGAATTTAAAATAGTAGGCAAGAACATAGTAAAATGGGAAGAAACTGATCAAAACATGATAAAGGGATTGCCTAATAGAGCGGTAACTAAAGTTGAGGGCGATTTCCAAATAGATTTAACAAAAGTAGCACCAGGTACAGATATAATTGTAGAATCTTATAATTCAAAAGGAGAACTCCAAGCAGGTGAAACTTCATCAATTAGGTACTCAAATCTAGCCAAGATTGACCAATATAAGGACCTAACTTGGACAGACTCATCTGATAAATTATCTATCCTATCAATAAATAAGTCACTTTATAAACCATACCAAGTTATATTTACAAATGACTATGCTGAAGGAACTGATGACTTCTATAAGGATCCTCATGTAATGCCAACAGATAATGCTAACTTTATGACAGATACAAGCAAAATCCAAGGTTATACTAAGTATGATGGTGGATTAATAAGGATGCGTACTGAGCTTATAAAGAATGAAGCACTGCTAGGAAAGGCACAAGCCTTAGCTGATGAATATGATGATGATGGAAATCTTACTACTGATAATAGTTCTAATGTAGACCTAAAAGGTGAAGGTTATAGGGTATACAGATACGAGATAGACCTAAATACCCTAGGAACAATCGGAGCTGGAGCTATAGCGCCAAGAGATGCTGCAGGAGAAGATAATACTCACAGTCTAAAGTTACTAAAAGATAAGAAACTTTATTTCAACGCATCAGACGGATCATCTCTACCAACTGAATTAGTTGTATCAAGAGTAAGAACAAGAGTCTTATTCGACACAACAGAAGGACAATTTGAAGATGCAAGCAAAAAATCAATAAGAATTGCCCCAGATAACATAAAATATCTTGACGATGAAGGATATGTAGCTAATGGATTTACTGGTGCCAATGTAGCAGATGGTACTGGAGACGCCTTTGCCGAAAATCCAACAGCAGAAGGAAAAACATTCTTAGGTTGGGTAACTGAAGCAGGTAAAACTGAACTTGGAGCAACAACTGTTAAATCAGCTGCCTTCAACAAATTAGCAGCTGATAAAAAATTTACTTCTGAAACTCCAATAACTACTCACCAAGTCGTATATGCAATCTGGTCAGATGAAAAACTTGTAACATTTGATGCAAATGGCGGTAAGTTTGGTGATAATTCAACTACAAAGACAGATGATATAACAGATGGAGTACAGGCTCCAACACCAACTCAAGAAGGAAAAGAATTTGTAGGTTGGGCAAAGACAGCTGATGCTAAAGAAGCAGATGTTGATGTAGCAACATTGAAAGAAGGATCAACTGTTTACGCTGTTTGGAAAGATGCTGAAACACAAAAAACTGCAGAAAAAGTACAACCTGCCTACACAGAAGCTGATACAGAAGCTGGAAAACAAACAACAATAACAGCTCCAAATTTTACAGATAAAGACGGTAAAGAAACAACAAAACCAGAAGGTGCAAAATTTGCACTAGGTGAAGGTGCTCCAGCAGGTGCAACAATTAATCCAGACACAGGAGAAATCACATATACACCAGCAGCAGATAAAGCAGGACAAGATGTAGATATTCCAGTAGTAGTAACTTATACAGATGGTTCAACAGATAATGTAAATGCTAAAGTAAAAGTAGCTGCAGCACAAGATATAACATTAAACAATCCAACAGTAACAGAAGTTAAAGATCCATCTAAATTAACAGACGAAGAAAAAGCCGCTGTAGAAAAAGCAGTTAAAGAAGCAAACAAAGATTTACCAGCAGATGCGAAAGTAACTGTAGGTGATGACGGTACAGTAACTGTAACAGATAAAGATGGCAAAGAAATTGGTAAATTAACTCCAGATAAGACAGTTAAGAAAGCTGACGAAGCAACACCAGCAGTAGTAGCTCCAGCAGCTCCAGTTGAAGTTAAAGATCCATCTAAATTATCAGATGATGACAAGAAAGCTGTAGAACAAGCAGTTAGAGATGCAAACAAAGATTTACCAGCAGATGCGAAAGTAACTGTAGGTGATGACGGTACAGTAACTGTAACAGATAAAGATGGCAAAGAAATTGGTAAATTAACTCCAGATAAGACAGTTAAGAAAGCTGACGAAGCAACACCAGCAGTAGTAGCTCCAGCAACTCCAGTTGAAGTTAAAGATCCATCTAAATTATCAGATGATGACAAGAAAGCTGTAGAACAAGCAGTTAGAGATGCAAACAAAGATTTACCAGCAGATGCGAAAGTAACTGTAGGTGATGACGGTACAGTAACTGTAACAGATAAAGATGGCAAAGAAATTGGTAAATTAACTCCAGATAAGACAGTTAAGAAAGCTGACGAAGCAACACCAGCAGTAGTAGCTCCAGCAACTCCAGTTGAAGTTAAAGATCCATCTAAATTATCAGATGATGACAAGAAAGCTGTAGAACAAGCAGTTAGAGATGCAAACAAAGATTTACCAGCAGATGCGAAAGTAACTGTAGGTGATGACGGTACAGTAACTGTAACAGATAAAGATGGCAAAGAAATTGGTAAAATAACTCCAGATAAGACAGTTAAAGCAAAAACTCCAGAAGTAGATAAGAAAGCACTTCAAACAGAAGCAGATAAAGAAAATGCTACAAAAGAATCTGACAAGTACAAGAATGCAGACCCAGATAAAAAGGCAGCATACGACAAAGCATTAGAAGATGCTAAGAAAGTACTAGCAGATCCAAATGCAAGTCAAGATGATATCAACAAAGCTAAAGAAGCATTAAAAGCTGCAGAAGAAGCATTAAACGGCAAAGCAAGTGCAGTAGATAAGAAAGCACTTCAAACAGAAGCAGATAAAGAAAATGCTACAAAAGAATCTGACAAGTACAAGAATGCAGACCCAGATAAAAAGGCAGCATACGACAAAGCATTAGAAGATGCTAAGAAAGTACTAGCAGATCCAAATGCAAGTCAAGATGATATCAACAAAGCTAAAGAAGCATTAAAAGCTGCAGAAGAAGCATTAAACGGCAAAGCAAGTGCAGTAGATAAGAAAGCACTTCAAACAGAAGCAGATAAAGAAAATGCTACAAAAGAATCTGACAAGTACAAGAATGCAGACCCAGATAAAAAGGCAGCATACGACAAAGCATTAGAAGATGCTAAGAAAGTACTAGCAGATCCAAATGCAAGTCAAGATGATATCAACAAAGCTAAAGAAGCATTAAAAGCTGCAGAAGAAGCATTAAACGGCAAAGCAAGTGCAGTAGATAAGAAAGCACTTCAAACAGAAGCAGATAAAGAAAATGCTACAAAAGAATCTGACAAGTACAAGAATGCAGACCCAGATAAAAAGGCAGCATACGACAAAGCATTAGAAGATGCTAAGAAAGTACTAGCAGATCCAAATGCAAGTCAAGATGATATCAACAAAGCTAAAGAAGCATTAAAAGCTGCAGAAGAAGCATTAAACGGCAAAGCAAGTGCAGTAGATAAGAAAGCACTTCAAACAGAAGCAGATAAAGAAAATGCTACAAAAGAATCTGACAAGTACAAGAATGCAGACCCAGATAAAAAGGCAGCATACGACAAAGCATTAGAAGATGCTAAGAAAGTACTAGCAGATCCAAATGCAAGTCAAGATGATATCAACAAAGCTAAAGAAGCATTAAAAGCTGCAGAAGAAGCATTAAACGGCAAAGCAAGTGCAGTAGATAAGAAAGCACTTCAAACAGAAGCAGATAAAGAAAATGCTACAAAAGAATCTGACAAGTACAAGAATGCAGACCCAGATAAAAAGGCAGCATACGACAAAGCATTAGAAGATGCTAAGAAAGTACTAGCAGATCCAAATGCAAGTCAAGATGATATCAACAAAGCTAAAGAAGCATTAAAAGCTGCAGAAGAAGCATTAAACGGCAAAGCAAGTGCAGTAGATAAGAAAGCACTTCAAACAGAAGCAGATAAAGAAAATGCTACAAAAGAATCTGACAAGTACAAGAATGCAGACCCAGATAAAAAGGCAGCATACGACAAAGCATTAGAAGATGCTAAGAAAGTACTAGCAGATCCAAATGCAAGTCAAGATGATATCAACAAAGCTAAAGAAGCATTAAAAGCTGCAGAAGATGCACTAAACGGTAAAGAAGCTCAAGCAGTTGACAAGAAAGCACTTCAAGAAGAAGTAGCTAAGAAAGATGATACAAAAGCATCAGACAAGTACAAGAATGCAGACCAAGACAAAAAGGATGCATACGACAAAGCATTAGAAGATGCTAAGAAAGTACTTGAAGATCCAAAAGCAACTCAAGATGAAGTTGATAAAGCTAAGAAAGCATTAAAAGATGCAGAAGACGCATTAGACATAAGCGCAGAAGTAGACAAAGCTGCACTTAAAGCAGAAGTAGACAAAAACAAAGACGATGCAATAACAGGCTCTGACAAGTACAAGAATGCAGCCCAAGACAAGAAGGATGCATACGACAAAGCATTAGAAGAAGCACAAAAAGTACTAGACAACAAAGATGCAACTCAAGACGCTGTCAACAAAGCTAAAGATGCATTAAAAGCTGCAGAAGACGCATTAGACATAAGCGCAGCAGTAGACAAAGCTGCACTTAAAGCAGAAGTAGACAAAAACAAAGACGATGCAATAACAGGCTCTGACAAGTACAAGAATGCAGACAAAGACAAAAAGGATGCATACGACAAAGCGTTAGCAGATGCTAAGAAAGTACTTGAAAACAAAGACGCTACTCAAGAAGAAGTAAATGCAGCTAAGAAAGCATTAAAAGATGCAGAAGAAGCATTAGACATAAGCGCAGCAGTAGACAAAGCTGCACTTAAAGCAGAACTAGGCAAAAAAGATGCAACTCAAGCTACTGACAAGTACAAGAATGCAGACAAAGACAAAAAGGGTGCATACGACAAAGCATTAGAAGATGCACAAAAAGTACTAGACAACAAAAATGCAACACAAGAAGAAGTTAACAAAGCAAAAGATGCATTAAAAGCTGCAGAAGAAGCTTTGAACGGAAAAGAAAGTGACAACACTGGCGGAACAACAGATCCAACAAACCCATCAAAACCTGGCGATGATCAAAAACCTGGCGACAACAACGGTGGAACAACAAACCCATCAACACCATCAGACGGAAATAAACCATCAGACGGAAATAAACCATCAGATGGAAACAAACCATCAGATGGAAACAAACCATCAGATGGAAATAAACCATCAGATGGAAACAAACCTTCAGACGGAAATAAACCATCAGATGGAAATAAACCATCAGACGGAAATAAACCATCAGATGGAAACAAACCATCAGATGGAACAATCGCTGACAAGGTTGACCCAGCAGTTCCAGGAAAGATTGATGTAAAAGATCCTTCTAACTTAACTAATGATGAAAAATCAAAAGTTAAAGAAGCTATTGAAAAAGCTAATAAGGATAAATTCCCACAAGGAACTAAAGTTGAAGTTGGTAATGATGGATCAGCTAATATCACTTATCCAGATGGATCTAAGGAAACTATCAAGGGTAGTGATTTGGTTGTAGAAATCGCTGATTCACCTAACAGAAGACCTTCTAAGTCAGATAATCCATCAAAGACTGACAACCCAGCTAAGAAATTACCAAAAGCAGGTATTGAATCAGAAGCTATGATGATGGCTGCTGCAGCACTATCTACTTTGGGTGGATTGTATGTTTCAAGGAAGAAAAAAGAAGATGAAGAATAAATTATAGATTTTAATTTTGTAGTTTATTGAGATGAAAATACCCGATCGTATGATCGGGTATTTTTACGTGCAAAAATATTTGTTTTCGAAAAATCTCAGGGTATGTGAAAAGTTTTGTGTATCAGCTCCTCCTGATAGGTTGTGAGCTGATATTTTTTTGATTTTTAAAAAATATACTTTTATTACTAAAATCTGAAAGTTCAGATATTTGTAACCTAATTTTGGCACAATTAAACTAAAAGGTCAAGATTTTTCTAAAAATCTCCCTTTTTGCCTAATTGTATTTCTTAAAAATTTGAAGATTTCTGTCAAGAGCTGGTCGTCAGACCAGGGCTATACCTTTACTCTTGATTGAATGATTCAAATTTTTTATTATCTTTATGGCAAAATTTAGATTCTGCCTTCAAAAAATATTGATAGTTGTGACAATATTTGATCCCATCCTCTTATTCTACTCGTCCATTTACTTGAAGCATCTACCATCGCTAGATACAAGCTTTTTTGTAGGGCGTAGTCACTTGGAAATATTGTTTTGTTTTTTGTTACTTTTCTAAGTTGTCTATTAAAGTTTTCTATGCTATTTGTTGTATATATTAGTTTTCTTATTCCTTCTGGATATTTGAAATATGTTGATAATTCAGCCCAGTTATTTCTCCATGAATTTACACACATTGGGTATTTTTTGCCCCATTTTTCTTCAAATATATCTAGATTACTTAGTGCTAGTTCTTCTGTTGATGCTTTGTATACTGTTTTTAAGTCTTTCATTAGCTCTTTTATATCTCTATATGATACGAATTTTGTTGAATTTCTTATTTGATGAATTATGCATTTTTGAATTTCTGTTTTTGGATATACACTTTCTATTGCTTGGCTAAATCCTGATAAATTATCTGTTGAGACTATTAATATATCTTCTAATCCTCGTTCTTTTAATTGATTTAATACCAATAGCCAGTATTTACTTGATTCATTTTCTCCTACCCACATTCCAAGTATTTCTTTGTATCCTTCTGTATTGTATCCTAGTGCTATATATACTGCTTTTTTTACTACTATGTTATTTTCTCTTACATGATAGTGTATTGCATCTAAAAATACAAATGGATATACTTTTTCTAATGGTCTATTTTGCCATTCTTCAATAGTTGGTAGTATTTTATTTGTTATTTTGCTTACCATGGATTCTGATATTCCAAATCCATAGATTTCTTTTATGTGTGTTGATATGTCTCTTGTTGTCATTCCTTTTGCATACATAGATATTATTTGGTTTTCTATGTTTGATATGTCTTTTTGATATTTTTTCAATGCTTGTGGCTCAAAGGATCCTTCTCTGTCTCGTGGGATGTTTAGGTCTATGTTTCCGTATGATGATTTAACTGTTTTTTTACTTGATCCATTTCTTGTGTTTAATGACAGTGGTTTTTCACCATATTCATAATCTAGATGTTCATCTAACTCTGCTTTTAACATTTGTTCCATTGTGTCTCCTAGAAGATCTTTCAAAGCTTCTTGTAAATCTTGTACTGTTTCTGGTTGATATTCTTCAATTAACATCTTGGATATTTTGTTGAGTCTAGTTTCTGGTCTTTTTCTTGGCATTTTAAAATCCTCCTGATTACTATTATATCAGGAGGATTCTATACACAAACTATTTCACAGTCTCAAATCTCAACAAAAAAAGAGCCATGTTACAGGCTCGCGTTGCTTCGTTGAAGGTATTTTTTAAATTTTGTGAGTTCTTCTTGGTTGTTGATTTGAATCCATTTGTGTGAGTAGTGTTTTTTCATGTTGGCGTAGTTATCGCGTTTTTCTTTGCTGCGTCCATCTATGAGTATCCACTTGATGAATTCAAAGTCTAATTTTTCGGGACAATTGTCAGCCATGCTTTCTCTGGTTTTGCCACGGTATTTGATGTAGCGTTTGATGGCTCTAGCTAGGCAATTGAATCTGTTGAAGTTGAGGAATACTATGATGTCCGAGAGTGCAAGTCTTTCTGTTTTCTTTAATTTGCTATAGTTTCCATCTATTACCCAATCGTCTTGTTTCATAAAATTTTCTACTATGTTAATGGCTTCGTCAAGGTCTCTTTCTTTCCAATTTTCTGTGAGATTTACTTGATCGAGGTGAAGCAATGGAATATCGTATGTTTGTGATATGTCTTGTGCCAATGTTGATTTGCCAGAGGCTGAATATCCGATTACTGAAATTTTCACGTTTTTCTCCTTATTTTAATATGATCATCTTCTATTATTATATATAATTATGGAGGCGTTGTCACGTTACTATTTTTGCATTTGATGGTATAATGTATGTAGTGATTTTTTGCGGATTTTTATGTGTATAAAAGTCTTAATATATGTTAAAATAATAATTGTTAATTAGGAGATGATAAGATGAAGAGATTGATACCTATTGCGATTTTGGTTTTGGTGTTGACGACGGGTTGTTTGAGAAAACCAGAACACTACGAGTCGATGAGAAATACGGAAACGACAGAGTCTGTGGAAAATGAATCTACAGAACAAGCTAAGCCTGAGGATTCAAAACCAGAAGAAACTACAGAAAAGCCTGCTTCAGAAAATACTGATTCTAACAAACCAGAAGAATCTACTGAAAAGAAGACTATGAAGGTTACGACTGATGTTTTGAATATGAGAAGTGAAGCTAGTACTAATTCTTCTATTGTTACTAAGTTAAAGAAGGATGATGAGCTTAAGGTTATCGAAGAAACTAAGGATGACGATGGTGCTACTTGGGTTAAGGTTGATTTTAATGGTCAAGTAGGTTTTGTTTCTAAGGAATTTTTGGGTGAGTAAATGATTGATATTAATAGCAAGATAATGGCGGACATGAAGAATGGTTCGAGCAATATGGATCAGGCTATTGCGACTGCAATTGAATATGCAAGACTTGGTTACAAGAAGGTTGTGAGTGCGTCGGAGATTTCTACGAATGGTAGGGTTCTGACTGCTGATGAAAAGCAACTTCTTATCGACAGGATTAATGATGAGCTTGATTACCAAAAGATTGATTTTCAGGTGTTGTCGGGCAATTTGATGAGCTGCGATCCTAAGATGATGGAATATTTTCACAATAATTTGATTAGTTCGATTAATTATTCCAGATATATTTTGCTTGAACTTCCAAGTACAACTGAATACAAGGATTTGAATAAGTTTATCTACGATATCCAAATCAAAGGTTTTGTTCCGATTATCGTTCATCCGGAAAGGTGCAAATATGTCCAAGAAAATCCAGATTATTTGATTTCTTTGAAGGAAAGGGACTGTTTGGTGCAATTGGATATGAGCTCTGTGGTTAAGCCAAAGTCTAGCAGGTTGTTCAAGACTGCTAAGGAGTTGTTGGACAGACAAATGGTGGATGTTGTGGCTACGGAATCTGAAAATGCATATGAGGCAGAATATATTAGAGATGGGATTAAATCTCTTCATAAGATTATAGATGCGGATTATTTTGATTTGATTATGAGACTTAATCCACAACTTATCGTGGAAGATGAGAGAATAGACAGGATTCCTGTGTTAGAGAAGAAGAGCGGCGGGGTTTTGTCGAAGATTTTTGGTAAGAGGAGATAAGATGAGAGATAACTTATTTGTAAGGACTTTGAGAAATAGATTTGTGCCTATTGTTATGGTGGCGCTTTTGTTCGGGATTGCTATGATTTGCTACGATGTTATGTGGGTGAGACCTGTGTACAGCGTGGATTCAAAGGTTGTAGTGAGCGCGAAAAGTGGCAACACTTCTACTACTCAAATAGAAACTGTGAAGTCTTTGGTTAAGTCTAGAATGGTGTTGACTGAAGTGAAGCAAAACTTGAAGTTGAGATCAAATGTTGAGGATTTGTCTAAGAAAATCAGTATTTCAGATGAAAACTCAAAGATTGTTAGTATAAATGTTGAGGATACTGTGATTCAACGTGCAAGAGATATTGCAGATGAATTGGCAGATATCACTGTGAAGAGTGATGCAGACGAATACAGTGTGAAGGTGTTGGAATACTCTTCTGCGCCACTACAAGCTGTGTCTCCAAATTTGGTTAAGGACACTTTGTTGGCATATGCTGTGGGATTTTTTATTGCATTGATAGCTTTTATGGTGAGGGAATCTCACGATGATGTCATGAGAGTGGGCACTAATGTTGAAGATTTGGGAGTAAGTATTATTGGGGATATTCCTTATGTTGATGAAAGGGGTGCGATGATAGATGAAGGATAAGACTTTGTTTAATGAACAATACAAATATCTTAGAACTAATGTGAAGTTCGCAGGAGCAAATATAAAATCTATCGTGGTTACTTCGGGATATTTCGGAGAAGGTAAGACTTCTGTGGCTGCTAACTTGGCGAAAAGCTTCGCTTTGTCCAATCACAAGGTTGTTATTGTGGATATGGATTTGAGAAGACCAAGTTTGAGAAATTTCTACGATATCGACACTGAAATCGGCGTTACAAATGTTGTTGTGAACAAGATGGACTACAATCTTGCTATAAGTCACGATGAATCGATATGGGATTTGGATATTATCCACGCTGGAGCTATTCCTCCAAATGCGAACGAACTTATTTCAAGCGATTCTATGAAGAATTTTATTCGTATTTTGGAAGATAACTACGATTATGTGATTATCGACACTCCACCAATCGAAGCTTATTCCGATGCTGTTGCGTTATCAGCGATTTGCGATGCGACTTTGTTGGTGTACAAGGTTGGAGAAACTAAGAAGAGCGACATCGAAAAATCTATCGATTCAATTAGAAATGTCAACGGCAATTTGATAGGACTTGTACGTATTAATGAAAAGTAATTATAGGCTGACTGATTTTAGGCAAATCAGTTGGCTTATTTTTTATAGAAAGGGAAATTATGATTGAAAAATTACGCGAAAGGTCTCAAACGGTGTTGTTGAAGCCTTCTATTAGGGTACTGTATCTGAGAAAACTACGAGATTCTGTGAAAAATCATAGAGAAGAGATAATCTCGGCTTTGAAGGAAGATATCGGAAAAAGCGAATACGAAGCTTTTATGACAGAGTATGCAACTGTGATGCAGGAGTTGAATTTCTTCATCAATAACACTGTAAAACTTGCGCAAGTCAAGAATACTTCTTTTGATTTGTTGACTTTTCCGAACAAAACGGAAATCAGAAACAGAGCGTTCGGTGTATGTTTGATTATTAGTCCGTGGAATTATCCGTTTAATTTGAGTATGATTCCTGTGATTGATGCGATTGCCGCTGGAAATAGCGTGTATTTGATGATGAGCAGGAAGAATCCAAAAATTAGGGAACTTATGAAAGAAGTTTTGAAGCCTGTGGAGGATGTCGTTCATCTTGAAAATGACAAAAGTTATGATGAGGTGTTGGAAGAAAAGTTTGATTTTTATTTCTTCACTGGTAGCAAAAACAGAGGACAGGCTGTGTATAAGAAAGCGGCTGAGAATTTGAAGCCATGTGTCTTGGAGCTAGGAGGAAAAAGTCCTTGTATCGTGGACAAAGATGTCGATTTGAAAGATACGGCGAAGAAGATTTGCTGGGCGAAGTTCACAAACTCCGGACAAACGTGTGTGGCTGTGGATTATTTGGTGGTTGATGAAAGCATCAAGGATAGGCTGCTGCATTATATACTGAAGGAAATCGACGAAAATTATTCTGATATTTCAGAGATGTCTAGGATAAAAACTAAGGCTAAATATGATGAGTTCAGGAAAATTATGAGGGATAGAACGGACAGAATCGGTGGGAAATACCACGATGATGAGATGATTATTGAGCCGTGCGTGTTCACTGATGCGACTTTCAATGATGAGATAATGAAAGATGAGATATTTGGACCGTTGTTGCCGGTGATTTCGTACACTGATATCGATGCGATGTTGATGCACATCAGAAGAATGGACAATCCGTTGGCGTTTTATGTATTCACTAAGGACAAGAAATTGTGCGATTATATTACGAATTCTGTGGGCTTTGGTGGAGGATGCATCAACGATTGTATGATGCACATTTCCAGCAACAAGGCGCCTTTTGGTGGATTTGGCAATAGTGGACTTGGTTATTATCATGGCAAATGGGGATTTGACACTTTTTCACACAAACAATCAATCTATGTTTCCAGAAAAGTCGACAATCCATTTAGATTCAAACCATTTACGAACAAAAAGCTTAATTTAATGAAAAAATTCCTTGGCTAATTAAGACGAATACTACAAGATAAACCAATGAAATCAATGGGATTGAGATTGTGAATTTCTTCTTGTATAGTTTGTGTTTGAAGATTATCATGGAGCTCATTGCTCCGATGAAGCCTGCGAGTATGCACAAGAGTATCAGAACATTTTCAGAAATTCGGTATTTGTTGTGAATGGCTTTCCTTTTATCTATAAGGAAGGCTAGGAAAGTTATTAAATTTATTGTTAAAAAATATATACTAAACATTACATCACCCAAAATTATTGTACCATAAGGAGAGATATGAGATTAGATAGAATGCTTAGCGAGATGAAGATTGCAACGAGAAAAGAAATAAAACAAATGGTGAAAAAGGGGATTATCACGGTGAATGATGTGACTGTGAAGAAGTCTTCTGAGCATATAGATGAAAACAAAGACGTGGTGAAAATCTACGACGAGGTTATTGAGTACAGAAAGTATTTGTATTTCGTGATGAACAAGAGAAAAGGTGTGACAAGTCATTCGAAAGACCCTATGCACAGGACAGTGATTGACGATATGGGAGAACTTTGTGTGTTTGATTTGAATCCTGTAGGAAGGTTAGATTTGGATACGACAGGGCTTTTGATTATCACGAATGATGGAAAATTTGCACACAATTTGATATCTCCAAAGAAAGACGTGTCCAAGAAGTACAAGGTTACTTTGAGATATAAGGTTGATGAGAAATACAACGACACATTCGAAAAAGGTATAAAGTTGATGCCAGAAGATATCATAACGAAACCTGCTACGATGGAAATTATCGACGATTATAATTGCTACCTTACTATAAAGGAAGGTAAATACCACCAAGTTAAAAGAATGTTCGAAAAAGTTGGCAATGAAGTTGTTGAACTTCAAAGAGTTCAAATAGGAAGCTTTAAGTTGCCAGAGGACTTGGAAGAAGGAGATTTCAGAGAACTTACTGATGAAGAACTTAAAATCCTTGGATTGGAAGAAGAATAAAGAAAAAATCTCAATTTAACTTAAAAGTTGAATTGAGATTTTATTTTGTGCGTCTTTTTTTGAGGACATATTTGTATAATGTGTCGAAAAACAAAAACAACGAATAAGCACCAGGGTCTATCACTCCAATGGAGTAAATCGCGTTGTGACGTGCTTTGCCTTTCTTGGCTGTCATTTCTGAAGTTTGTTCGCAAGCCATCTTGCAATCTACACTTATTTTTTTCATTAATTTAATTGTATTTTCATTTTTGTTTTTTTCAAAGCTTTCTGTTGCAGCGTGAATGCAATCTAGAATTGTCTTGTCATTTAACTTACAGTTTCCAACAAGTTTCACAGATTCGGTCGTGATTTTCAAAATCTCTCCGAACATTTCATGGTCTAAGTTATCCTTATCTTTTGTGTATACAGAAATCTTATCAAAAACATATGAGTAGATAGGTGCAGTGGAACCTTTTACTTTGTATGTAAATAGAAATGATAGATTTTTGAACTGAGTGGAAATATCTTCATCTTTAAAATCGGGAAATTGTATGAAAAGTTCGCTGAAACCATTATTGAGATTGCTACCGTGATCTCTGTTACTCAAATTCTCATCCAATTTATTTAATAAGGAGCAATTAATCATCAAACATTCCTGATACATCTCGAAAACTTTGTAAATATCGTAATTTGTAAATCCCATAAGCACCCCTTTCTTACTTAATATTATACATGATTACAGAAAATTTTAAAAAATTTCAAAAAACACTTGACAAGTATGATTTAGGAGCGTATACTGTAATAGTTGTCTGAGAGAGACGTAACAAAAACTTGATTAAGTTTACAAGAATTTAAAAAAGTTTTAAAAAAGTCTTGACAAGCTAAAAAAAGTATAGTATACTTTAATAGTTGTCACTTGAGGCAACGAAATAATTTAACAAAGAACCTTAATAAATTAAATAAAGTAAATACTTTGAGAGAAGTACAAACCAAACAATAATTCGGTGAGAATATAAAAAGCAAAAGTCAGCTGAAAAGCTAGCTTCAAACAAACATTAAATTGAGAGTTTGATCCTGGCTCAGGACGAACGCTGGCGGCGTGCTTAACACATGCAAGTCGAACGGGATTTAGTAAACAGAAGCTTCGGTGGAAGATTACTAATGAGAGTGGCGAACGGGTGAGTAACGCGTGAGCAACCTGCCTATGACAGTGGGATAGCCTCGGGAAACCGGGATTAATACCGCATAAAATCGTAGAAACACATGTTTTAACGGTCAAAGATTTATCGGTCATAGATGGGCTCGCGTCTGATTAGCTAGTTGGTGAGATAACAGCCCACCAAGGCGACGATCAGTAGCCGGTCTGAGAGGATGAACGGCCACATTGGAACTGAGACACGGTCCAAACTCCTACGGGAGGCAGCAGTGGGGAATATTGCACAATGGGGGAAACCCTGATGCAGCGACGCCGCGTGAACGAAGAAGG